>JBQMYQ010000020.1:0-28286 GCA_052173415.1 Wolinella sp.
CAACACTTCTAGCTAGGTTTATTCAAAGGAGAAAAAATGAGAAAGATTGCTTTAGGTTTGGCGGTATTGGTTAGTTTAACGTGTGCAGAGGTGTTAACTTATACGCAAGAGCTTGATAAAAAGTGTAACAATGGAGATAATCATGCTTGCGCCACATTGGGCAAGGGGCATCTCTTTGGCGAGGGTGTCGGTAAAAATTACAAAAAGGCGTCAATGGTGTCCCGCAAGATCACAAAAAGCTTTGAAGTTTTTCACTCTGGCATGCGACAACGGAAGCTGGACGGCGTGCTACAATTTTGCTGGACACCATTATAACAACGGCGATTACAGCAAAGCAGCACCATACTTTAAAAAGGCTTGTGAGCTGGGTAGAGATAATGCTGCCGCACAAAATGTTCCCGAGGAAAGAGAAAATTGGCAAAAAGCTTGCGATATGTATGACATCTTGAGGTAGTCGCAAAAAATCCTAGCCCTTACATTTGCGTGGCTTTGGTAGCGTAAATGCGCCCACCAAAGCGCGCCACTTTAGCTTCCCGCCCTCTATTTGCCAAGATGTTGTCGCATGACCTCTTCGATTTGCGCAGGGTTGGACTTACTGATAAATTCATCGGCATTGAGTGAGCGTGCCATCTCCTCGTTGCTACTTCCGCTCATGGAGGAATTCACGACGATAGGAATGTGCGCAGTCTTGGAGCTTCCTTTGAGCTGTTTAATTACCTCAAAGCCCGATGCTTCAGGCATTTCAAGATCAGTGATCACCATGCCGATTTCACCAATATCCGTGCGCTCATCAAAGATGTAATTGAGGAGCTTTTGTCCGTTGACGAAGTCTTTATGAACCACACCAAGTTTATCGAGGATATTTTGCATTGTTTTTAGGACACTTGGGGAATCATCAGCCAACAGGATCTCTTTACTCGTGCTGATTCTCTTGATTTGGCGTATCTCATCATCTTTCTCATCTTCAATCCACGGGAAGACATCGACGAGCATTTTCTCAATATCCACGACCTGCACGAGTGAGCCATCAAAATAGCGCGTGCGACTAACAAGCTTGCTATTTTGCGTCGCCCCGCCGATTCCCGCACTTTGCTCAATCTCCGTCCATTTTTTATTCAAAATCCGATCGGCTTCATAGATCCTCACGCCCACCGTCCAGCGCGAAAACTCGCAAATCATGATAATGTCATCATCGCCCTCTTCACGCTTGATTGTGCAATCCCGCAGGTTTTTTTCTTTCATTCGCGGGTCATAATGAAACCACTTCTTCAAATCAATAAGAGGAATCGTGAGCTCACGAATCGTGATGAGCCCCTCTACAAGGGAGCTCCCCTCGTGTGAAACAATCGTAATGTTCCCGCGATATTTAACGACCTCGCGGATTTTAAAGACATTCACCGCGTAGAGATCTTTATCCTTTTCAAGGCGAAAGCAGAGCAACTGAAGCTCGTTGTTTCGGTGCAGGTTGGTAACTTGATCAATGCTCGCTAGATTAGACATGGCACACCTCTAAAAGAAACTATCTTGCACTCATTATAGCACATTAGAGCTAATGAATTAAGCGTGGGCAAATTCACCTTGACTATTTTGAAACTCCTCTTGCGTCCCTAGCGCAAGAATCCGCCCCTCTCTGAGCAGAGCGACTTTGTGTGCGAGCGTAATTGTAGAGGGGCGATGCGCGATGATGAAGGTGATTTTATCGCGCATGATTTCACTTAGGGCATCTTTAAATGCTAGTTCGGTTTTTTGATCAAGCGCACTTGTGGCTTCATCAAGGATCAAAATGTCTGGATTCTTGTAAATGGCGCGTGCGATGGCGATTCTTTGGCGTTGTCCGCCTGAAAGATTGGTGCCAAACTCATCTAAGAAAGTGTGGATTCCCGCCTCTAGTTTCTCGACAAAATCCCACGCATTAGCCTTTTTAAGCGCTTGGATTACGCGCTCTTCGTCGATTTTTTCGCCATAGGCGACATTGCGCGCAACCGTGTCATTGAAGATAAAAATCCGCTGCGTAACAATGGCAATACGCGCGCGCAGGCTTGTTTGGAGGAATCGCTCAATCGGACAATCATTAATCAAAATCTTGCCCTCGCTCGCCTCATACAGGCGTAGCACAAGATTAACTAAAGAGCTCTTCCCCCCGCCGCTATCGCCGATTAATGCGAGCGATTCCCCGCTTTTTAGTTTAAGATTAATGCCCCCAAGCGCGCGTTTATCTTCATAAAATAGCCCTACATTTTTAAACTCAACGCTACAAATCGGTGCGCTAAGCTCCAAATCCCCATCTTTAATCAGCCCCTCGCGGTCAAGTAGCTCAAAAATCCGCTCGCTCGCGCTAATAGCCATCTGCATTTTGCCATAAATCCCGCTTACGCGTTTTAGCGGAGTGTAGAGCATGAAAAGTGCGGTCATAAAAGAGAAAAATGCTCCAACTGTGAGTTTATTCTCAATAACTTGATGCCCGCCGATAATAATCACTGCGGCGATAGCAATTGCGCCGAGGGTCTCCATAAGCGGTGAAGTGAGCTCAGAGACCCGCACGGATTTCATGTTGAGCTCAAAAAGCTTTTTGTTCTCTTTTGAGAAGCTCCTGGCTTCAAGATCCTCACCCGCGTTTGATTTGATGAGCTCGACATTATTAAAAATCTCCGTGAGATTAGCGGTAACGTCTGAATTTTTCTCCTGCGTTTTAGTAGAGATTTTTTTCATTCTTTTGGCAAGAATAAGGAGTGGATAGAGTGCTAGAGGCATTACGATAAGCCCATAAAACGCAAGTTCTGGACTTTGATAGATGACTACGCATACCAAAGCAATGATCGTCAGCCCACCTTTAATAAGGTCGGCAAAGTATTCTGAAACAGTGATTTGAATAGTGCTAATATCATACGTAACGCGACTAATAAGCTCGCCACTTCGGTAGCGATTAAAAAATGCAAGCTCAAAAGAGAGCATTTTTGCAAGTAGCTCATCTCGCACGCGGCGCACAATATCCTGACCAATGAAATTCATAAAATAGCTCTGCATGTATGCGCCCGCGCCTTTGGAAAAATAGGCGAGCACGATAAGCCAAGGCAAAATCCTTAGCATCGCGGTATCTTTGCTAATAAAAATCTCATCAAGCACGGGTTTAACCAAATAAGCACTCGCCGCACTCGCTACAGCGACCATCACCGTCCCCAAAATTGCCCAAAAAAAGTAGAGCTTATACCCGATCATGTAAGGCTGGAATCGCCTAAAAAACTCTCTCATCTCGCTCCTTTAAAATCTATTCTCACGCGCTAACTCCTCGCGCTTACTCTCTAGCTCAATGTATTGCTCTAGCTTCTCATCACACAGGCGTTTTAGGGCTTCATGCTCGCTAGATAGCACGCTAAGATCACTTGCAGTGCATTCACTTGAACAGTAAAGCTTCTCTTCAAGCTCTTTAATTTTACGCTCTAATTCCTCAATTTCTGCGGGCAATATCTCTAGGAATCGCTGCTCTTTGTAGCTGAGTTTGGTGCTTTTTTTGGGGCGTTCTTGCGTAGCTTCGCTAATTTTTTGATGCTCTAGGAGGCTGTATTCGCGCAATTCACGCTCAATTTCCAAGTATTCGCTGTAACTTAAATGGCTCTCCTCTAGGATTCCCGCGCCTTTGAAAATCAGCAATTTTTGCGCGATTTTATCGACAAAATAGCGGTCATGACTCACAAAAATTAGCGCACCCTCAAAGCTCTGAAGATATTCCTCAAGGATATTGATTGTCGGAATATCTAGGTCATTTGTGGGTTCGTCTAAGATGAGACAGTCATACTCTTTGGTAAAAAGTAGCGCAAGAGCGAGGCGATTCTTCTCGCCGCCACTAAGCACGCCGATTTTTTTGTCCAAAAATTCCTTAGGAAAGAGGAAATTTTTCAAATAGCCAAAAAGATGAATGCTCTTCCCGCGCACCTCGACGCGGTCGCCCCCAAGCGGACAAAAGGTCTCTAATAGGCTCTTCTCATCACAGAGCATTTCGCGGTGTTGATCAAAATATCCCACCCGAACATCTCCGCGCTCTAGGATTCCCGCACTTACAGGAATAAATCCCAAAAGAGCCTTTAGTAGCGTGCTTTTGCCACTGCCATTTTTACCCACGATGGCGATTTTATCTTTTTGTAAAATTCGCATTTCAAGCGAGCTCACCAGCAGCTTGTTGGCGATTCTTAGCTCCAGATTTTTTAAATCAAAGAGCATTTTTTTGCGATTGCTCCCCTCATCTTGATTGAAATGCTTCTTCTCGCGCTCAAGCTCTAGGCGCATTTTCCGAATGAGGGCGGGATTTTTCTTTGCATTTTCGCGTAGCTCAAATAGGCGTTGTTTGCGCCCTTCGTTGCGCTTTAGACGTGCTTTTACTCCACGTCTAAGCCACTCCTCCTCGCTTTTTAAAAGTTTTAAAAGCACCTCATGTTCTTTAGTCATCGCGCTTAAAAGAGCCTCTTTTTGCTTCAGATACGAGCCATATCCTCCCTCAAAACTCCGCAATTTCGTCTCTTCAATCTCAATGGTGCGCGTCGCAATGCGGTCGATGAAATAGCGATCATGCGAGATAAAAAGCAGCGTGAAATTCTCCCGCGCCAAAAGCTCCTCTAAAAACTCCACCATCTGCACATCAAGGTGGTTGGTCGGCTCATCAAGGAGCAAAACATCGGGCTTTTGCAAAAGTAGCCCCGCTAGAGCCACGCGCTTTTGCTCGCCTCCGCTTAGGAGATTGGCAAGCTGGTGCTCAAAGCTTTTGAGATCAAACTCCATTAAAACGCGCTCGATTTTGTTATCAAGATCCCATGCGCCATGGTGCTCCAAAAAGCTTGTAAGCTCGCTGTGACGCGCCAAAAGCTCCTTATTGTCAAACTCATCTGCGAGTCTAAGATTTAGCGATTCCCACTCATGCTTTGCACTCTTTAACAAAACGAGCTCTGATTCAATTGCCTCTCTGACACTCATATTTTCGGGGAATCTTGGCTTTTGTGGGAGCATTTTTATGCTGATTCCTTGATTTGCGACACGCTCGCCTGCGTCAAATTCCAAAATCCCGGCGATGATTTTTAGTAGCGTGCTCTTCCCGCTACCATTTTTACCCACGATGGCGACGCGTTCATATTCGTTGAGATGAAACGTAACATCAGCAAGAATCGGGGTGTAGTCATACTGCTTTGAGATCTCATGCAGGCTCACAAGTGCCATGGGCGTCCTAAAAATGGTCAATTTTAGGCAAAATTATAGCCAAAGGCTTTATCATCTAATTTTATTTGACGCAAAAGAGGCAGAATGATTAAAAAATCCTTAGCATTTGCAGGCACGCTTTATCCCAAAACCTGCGCGGAAATGCGACTCTACCTCGATAAGGTGGCGCGCAATATCAGTGGGGCATTGAAAGAGGCAAGCCTTGCGAGGAATCTGCTGACACTTCCGCAAAAGAGCTTTGAGAATATCGCACATGAGGCACTTTTAGGACTTATAAGTCTGGCAAAAAATCAAAAAATAGAGAGGATTTTCCTCCTTAGTTCATTAGAGGATATTTTCGGGGAATCTAGTGCGCAGGAATCGGCGACTTTTTCTCACATTTTTCAGGAGCAAAATGCCTCAAAAGATCACAACACAGCCTCGCTATATGCGTGTGAAGCAGAGGTTTATGCACTTTTGGCACGCGAGATCCCTGCGGTGAGTTTCGCAGAACTCACGGGAATCCTCGGCGCTTTTGCGCCTAAACACTTCGTTGCCGCACATCTTCCCACACCCAAAAACGAAATTTTTTTACCCCTGATTAGCTACGCATTTAAAGAGCGTAAAATCGCGCTTTGCGAGCTGTTTGTGAGCGATTGTATGCAGGAGGTTGATACGCTAGTGCAGAGGATTTTAGAAGACTCAAGTAACGCGATTTTGTTGCTTCAAAAGAGCAACCACAGGGGCGAGCAATGAGGTTTGGAAAAATCGACTACATTAATCTATTGCCCTTTCATATTTTCATCAAACACTACCCGACCCTGGGGCATTTTAAGAAATTTATCGAGCTCAAAAAGAGCTACCCCGCCAAGCTCAATAGGGAGTTTTTGTTTCGCAGAATCGACGCGGGGTTCATCTCAAGTATCGCAGGGCGGGGCAAAAGGTGCTCTTGTGTGGGAATCGTAGCTAAAAAGCGCGTCCTAAGCGTGCTTGCGATTCCTGCAAAGGAGGGGAGTGATTATCAGTCCGCCACAAGTAATGCCCTACTTAAGGTGCTTTCACTCAAAGGGCAGGTGCTCATCGGCGATCGGGCGTTGCATTATTATCTTACGCATCAAGGCGAGTGCGTTGATATGGGAGAGGTGTGGAATCGACGCCACCATCTCCCCTTTGTTTTTGCGAAGTTCTGCTACAACCGCTACGGAGAGTTTTATGAGCGCATTGCGAGGAAATTCGCGCAGCAGAAGATTTTCATTCCGCACTATATTTTGAAGGAGTATGAGAAGCGCACTCAGATTGCGCGCAAAGATATACTTTTTTACCTTCGTCATATTTCTTATAAGATCGACACGAAAGCTAAAAAGGGGCTAAAGCGGTTTTATCGCACGCTTGATGAGAAGAGGATACGAGCCCCGCGCCGATTCTAGCGGGTAATACGCTCCATCCAGCGCGCAGACCAGCCTAGGAGAATGAGCATATAGAGGGCTTTTTTGGTTCCATAATAATTCACGCCCTCTTGGAATAGTCCGCTACTAAATAGCATAAGGAGCACGCAAGCTACGAGCAACGTAAGATTAAAGCGCTCATAAAAGCCGAAAATTTTGGGTTGTCGATAAAAGAGCCATGCAAGAAGCGCGAGAGCTAAGAGCGTGATGAGCAGTTCCCAATATTCCCACCAATGATCTTTGAAAAATGGCTGAATCATGCAGGCAAAAATCGTGATAATCACGACATTGGCCGAGGGGCGCAGTAGATAAAAGAGTTGTCCAAAGCGATCTTCGTAATTAAAGTCTATATTTTTGATCGCCGCACCCATGGGTAGTAGCGCAAAAAATGTGAGAAATGTCATATCAAGCCCTCGCTTCCCAAGGTAGGAATCGATAAAGTGCGCGATGTTCTGGCGAAGAGTATAAAAATCATCTAAAAGCGGGAATCCATGGGGATTGGTGGAGGACGAATGGGCGGTCATGCTCAAGAAAAGCAAGAGGGCAAAAAGCGCGATCATGGTGATGATTGAAAGCTTGTATCGTCGTGCTAGATTCTCGCGCGCACGCACACGGAGGAAGAGGATTCCCATCAAAATGCCAAAAATAGCGAGCATATCAAAGATACTTGCATAAATGCCATGATTTTTATTGACCAGCATGAAAAGCTGACCAAAATTATCTACATAGTTTGAGAGCCACATGACGAGGAGCGTAAAAAGTGCTAACAGAAAAAAGAGCGACGAGTAGCAAATCTCAATTATCTCGCTCTGTTTCATAGGCTCTTCTTGTCTCATTGTCTCCCTTTTTTATAGATTTTTCTGAAAATAGCCATCAATCCCATCGGCAATGCCTAAGATGAGCTGTCTTTGGTAGTTTTTTTGCCCAAGGCGCGTCCCTTCAAGCGGGTGCGTAACGTAGCCAAGCTCCAGCAGCACCGAGGGCATGAGCGCGCCTGCGAGCACCCAGAAAGGCCCCTCTCGCACCCCTCCATCAACCACGCCTTGAAACTTATCCCTAGTCGCCTTAAGCAATCCAAACTGAATGTCAATCGCGAGCTTATTTGAGGCGACGAGACGCTGTGAGTTCAGAGCGTTTAGGAAAGATTGCTTTGAGAAGTAGTTCATCGTCTCGATGTCATCTTTGTTCTCAAGTGCAGCGGCATTTTTAGCGCGCTCACTCCGCGCAGTGGAGAGAAAATAGGTCTCGATTCCCTGAAATTTCGTCTTTTTTCCCTTTGGCACGGCATTTGCGTGGATTGAGATGAAGAGATCTGCCTCTTTGTCATTGGCGAATTTTGTGCGGGCGCGCAGATTGATAAAAACGTCCTTTTCGCGGGTCAAAAAGACTTTATACCCGCGATTCCTGAGCTCTTTAGCCAAAGCTTTGGCGACGTCCAACGCGATGACCTTTTCACAAACCTTCCCCGCGCCAATCGCGCCACAATCCTTACCCCCATGCCCTGGATCAAGGACAATGCGCTTGCTACTTTTCTCTTTTTTGCTTTGCTGCACGATGAGCGTGGGAATCTCCTCTTTTTTAGGCGATTGCACGGGAGTTTTTAGGCTAGGCGGGGTTGTTTTAGCGGGAATCGTCGCGCTTGCGATCTCCTTTGGCTCTTGCGGCGCGGTATCAATCTCATCAAAAAGCGAACGCACGCTACTTTTAACCTCTTTAATCGTAATAAAAGCCCTCTTTTGGGAGAGTTTTAGCGTGCTTTGGATCTGCGTGGGGGAATCGAGCACTACGCGCACTTTTTGCGGGCTATTTTGGGCGATACGCAACGTGATAGATTCCCCCAAAGTGGAGCTTTTGAGCGCTTTAGTCGCAAGAATCGCCTCGATGTCATAAATATCTCGGAATCGACCCTTGCTGTTAAATTCAAAATTTTTAAACATCGACTTTGAGACCGTGCGATCAAAGCTAATTTCGAGGCGATTCTCACTATCGCTCGAAACTCCGATGATTTTGGGAGTATTTGCAAGGAGTAGGAGCGGCAGGCAGAGCAGTGCTCCCACCACCTTCATTTTAGTCGCACACGAGTTCATCTATGAGCTCTTTTACGCTGATGATTTTCTCGATTTTGTAGCCATTTGCGCCTGTGAAATAGAGCCCTTTCTCCAAGTCACCCAAATAGGCATCGCTCAGGCGATCAGCAATGCAATATCCCACGGCTTTCGCCTCTTTGCCTCGATTGCAGGGCGCGACGCAGTTGCTGACGCAATGCACTTTTGGGGCGTTATTTTCCTTGAGACGCTCCATCACGCCACGCATAACCGCGCGCGCAGGGTAGCCCACGGGGGATTTGACGAGCTCTATGTCCTCTTTGGTGATCTCGGGCATGATTTTGTGGTAGGACTTTGCGTCACATTCGTGCGTGCCTAGGAATCGAGTGCCCATCTGCACCCCTTTAGCCCCGAGTGCCATGAAGTGATCGATGTCTTTGCGATCCCAGATTCCCCCTGCGGCAAGTAGCGGAATATCCCCCCAGTTTTTCGCCTCTTCCACCACCTCAGGCAGGATGGCTTCGAGCTGATACTCGGGCTTAAAGCAATCCTCATACACCACGCCCTGATGTCCGCCACTTAGAGGTCCCTCCACGACGACCGCGTCGGGAATGCGTTTATACCGCCCTTCCCAACGTTTGCAGAGGATTCTTAGAGCCTTAGCCGAAGAGACGATGGGAATCAGAGCCACATCGGGGAAATTTGACGTAAATTCGGGCATATTCGTAGGCAATCCTGCGCCCGTAACAATCATATTTGCCCCCGCCTCGCACGCATCTTTCACCACGCGCCCATAGTCATTAATCGCATAGAGCACGTTGGCGGCGAGCGGGGCATTGCCACAGATTTCGCGTGCCTTTTTGAAAATCTCGATAAGGGCGTTTTTGGAGTAGAAATTCGCCGCCTCAAGGGGTCTGGAATTAATTAGCTTCTCCACAAACTCAAAAGCCCGATAATAGCCCGTCCCAACCGCGCTGATAATCCCCAGCCCGCCCTCTTTGGAGACGCTCCCTGCAAGCTCGTTCCAGCTGATTCCCACGCCCATGCCTCCCTGCACGATAGGGAAGGGAATCGTATATTTTCCAATCCTCAGCGATGGTAGTGTCGTATGTCGTGTGCTCATGTAACTCCGTTGTTTGATTGTCCCTATTTTAGGGCTTAATGATGACTTTCAGGAATCGGCGTTTGCCCACCTGCAAGATATGCTCGCCCGCTCCTAATTGCAGGTTGATGTCCGTAACCTTCTCTTTATTGACTTTCAATGCGCCCGCCTCAATTTCCCTGCGCGCCTGCGAGGTTGAGGGCAGGATTCCCCCATCTAGCAGGGCTTTACACACCCATGTCGCACCATCGCAGATGAGCTCAGGAATCTGCGCGGGAATCTCATCTTTGCTAAAGACGCGATCAAACTCCTCTTTTGCCGCGTGCGCTTGCTCTTGTGAATGATAGCGCGCGGTAATCTCAAGCGCGAGGAGCTCTTTAGCCTTTTTGGGGTGCAGGATTCCTCCTTGCACTTCCTCTTTTAGTCTAGCGATCTCTTTTAGGCTTTGCGTGCTCAAAAGCTCGTAATATCGCCACATGAGCTCATCAGAAATGCTAAGAAGCTTCGCATACATGGTGTTTGGCTCTTCGGTGATTCCGATGTAATTGCCCAGACTCTTGCTCATTTTTTGCGCACCATCAAGCCCCTCTAAAATAGGCATCATGAAGATGGCTTGCTCCTTTTTAAGCCCGTAGCTTCTTTGAAGATGTCGCCCCATGAGGAGGTTAAATTTCTGATCGGTGCCACCAAACTCTACGTCTGATTCGAGCGCGACGCTATCATAGCCCTGCAGTAGCGGATAGAGGAATTCCACGATACTAATGGGCGCTTGATTCTTGTATCGCTTCTCAAAGTCATCTCGCTCGAGCATGCGTGCTACGGAGAATTTCGCGCTTAGTGCGATGATTCCCGCAGTGCCCAGCTTCTCCAGCCATTCGGAATTGAAACGAATCTCGCTCTTTTTTGGGTCTAAAATCTTAAAAACTTGCTCTTGATAGCTTTTTGCATTTTCTAATACTTGCTCGCGCGTAAGGGGTTTTCTCGTCTCGCTTTTGCCCGTAGGATCGCCGATCATCGCGGTGTAATCGCCGATAAGAAAGGTAACCCTCGCGCCATATTTTTGAAGTGTCGCCATTTTTTGGATTAGCACAGTGTGCCCGAGGTGCAAATCCGGCGCAGTGGGGTCAAAACCCGCCTTGATGTTAAATGTCTCGCCACTTTTGAGATAGCGTTCCACGAGGCTTTTTATGTAGTCGATTCCTATAATTTCGCAACTTCCGCGCTCAATTTCGCACATCGCTTCATGCAGTGCATTTTCTACATCATGCTCCATGTGCTTCTCCTTTAGTTGTTTCCATAAGCATCTTTAAGGCTGTATAGATCGACGATACGAAAGCGTTGCGCGAGAATCGAGCGCACGAGCTTCGCGTCTTTGATATGGCTCTCAATCTGCACCTCACAATGTGAAGTGTAGCTGTTTTTCTGACTTCCCAAATCTACACCTAAGACATTGAAGTCGTTTTTAGCCAAAAACTGCAAAAAGTTGGCTAAAACGCCCTTTTGATTCTCAAGCGCGACGATGACTTGATAGGCAGCGAGCTTATCTTTGACCCATTCGACATAGACCATTTTCGCGCCCTTTTCAATCTCCCCACAAGCGCGCTCACAGAGCTTGTGATGGACAAAAGCCTTTGAGCCGCTTTTAAGTGCAATCACCTCATCGCCATATTTTGGGTGGCAGCAGTAATCAAAAAGTGCCTCGCTGATGTTGTAATTTGAGTGGATCAGAATGTTATCGAAGCTAAATTCCTTAAGCTTTAAGATTTTAATTTTAATTTTGTTTAAGATTCCCGTGTGTTTGTTGTTATTGCAAATGCGATTCTTAAGCTCTTTAAGGTAGCTCACATCTTTGCAGGCTTTATGGACGATTCCCTCAAGCTGCGCCCCTTTCACAAATGCCATAATCTCCTCTGCACTTTTGCCAAAAATCGTCGCGAGAATATTAATCGAAGTGCGTTTCTCAATCTCGCGCAATTTCGCGGCGTAACTGGTGCGGATTTCGTGTTTTGCGCGCGAAGTTTTGACCGCATCAATCCAAGAAGCGCGCACGATAGGCTCTTTGGCTGTGAGGATTCTCACAATATCACCACTTTTAAGCACGCTTAGGAGCGAGGCTTTTTGGTTGTTGATGTAAGCCTCCTTCGCGCAGTTTCCAACCTCCGTATGCACGGCATAAGCGAAGTCCAGAGCCACTGCGCCTGAGGGGAGCATGTAGGTATCGCCCGCAGGCGAGAAAACGGTAATATCCTCGCGATAGAGGTCATTTTTAACTAGCTCGTAAAACTCCTCAATGGTGTTGTTTTGAAACTGAAGGTCGCTAAGCCAGCCAAGTGAAGGGGCGATTCCCCCACTTTTGTATTTCCAATGCGCCGCCACGCCATATTCTGCGCTGTGTTGCATATCCTGCGTGCGAATCTGCACCTCAAAAATCGAGGAATCATCAAAAAGCGTCGTGTGAATGGTCTGATAGCCATTCTCTTTGGGGAGTGCGATATAGTCCTTGAAACGCGATACGATGGGCTTAAACTCATAATGGAGGATTCCTAAAACCTTGTAGCAATCTAGGGGCTCTTTGACAATGACACGGATCGCTAAAAGGTCGAGCACCTCCTCGATGGAGATCCCCTTGCGCTGCATTTTGAGGTAGATGGAGTAGTGGCGTTTAATCCGACTAATGATGTGAAACTCCGTGCTGGGGAGACCTTTAAGCACGAGCAAGTGCTTGACTTTGTCGATAAAAGCGTGGAGTTTAAGCTGGATTGCTTGATGATTTTTATCAAAGTAGTCATCGATTTTGCCGTATTCATCGGGGAAAATGTAACGAAAGCTTTGATCCTCAAGCTCATTTTTCATCGAGGAGATTCCCAGACGATGGGCGATGGGCGCATAGACGACGAGCGTCTCTTCAGAGATGCGGATCTGCTTGTGTCTAGGGAGCGCATCAAGGGTTAGCATATTGTGTGTGCGATCACAGAGCTTGATGACGAGCGCGCGAATGTCCTTAATCGAAGCGAGCAACATTTTGCGGAAGCTAAGTGCGGCAATGATGAGCTTTTGATTAAGCTCAGAGGGGAACTCCTCCTCGCGGATTTCGATGATCTTTGTGAGGGAATCGACTAGCGAAGCGACATCTTCGCCAAAGAGTCGGCTTACATCCTGAAGGTCAAAATTCGTATCCTCCACGACATCATGCAGTAGCGCAGCGCAAATCATCGCCTCATCGCCTCCATAGTGCGCGACAATGCATGAAACAAGCAACGGATGGACGATGTATGGTTCGCCACTTTTGCGCTTCTGCCCCTCATGCGCCTTAGTGGCAAACTCAATCGCCCGCTCAATCGCAGGCGTTATCGTCGCAAGAGTGCGCAAAAACTCCTGTGCTTTGGAAACTGTGGAGATTTTTGAAACTTTAGAAAAAAATTCCAAACGCATACCTTGATCGTGAGCGAAAGGCTTTTAGTCAATCTGAGTGAGCTCGATTTTGCCCTCAGCAATCTCATTCATCGCGATATCCGCTAATTTGTGCCTTTTGACGTCCATATTCACAAGCGGTTTCGCTCCCTTGCCCAGCTCATCAATACGGGCAAATAGAATATTTGAGAGTAAATAACGATCATTTTTTACCTTGGATAGAGCCTTAAAAGCGACTTCTTCTGTTCTTTGCATAATAACTCCTTATAATTTTAGCTTAATGATTCCCCACGATGGAGCAGAGGCTGTGATCGCCTCGAATGATTTTGAGCAGATTCCCATGCTTAAACATATTGCACACGACGATAGGAAGCCCATTGTCCTTTGCGAGCGAAATTGCCGTGTCGTCCATTACCTTGATATGATCATCAAGTGCTTGCTCATAGCTCAGGGTCGCAAGCCGCTTCGCATCGGGGAATCTCTGAGGATCTTTATCATAAACTCCATCGACTTTCGTCGCCTTGATGATCATATTTGCACCAATCTCAATCGCCCTGAGCGTCGCAGCAGTATCAGTCGTGAAGAAAGGATTCCCCGTGCCTGCGCCAAAAATCACCACTCGCCCTTTTTCAAGATGACGAATCGCCCGCCGATAGATGTAGCTCTCACAGACCTCTTTAAGCTCAATCGCGCTTTGCACCCGCACATCAAGCCCCGCGTGCTCCAAAGCCTCCTGCATCGCCACGGCATTGATGACGGTCGCGAGCATCCCCATGTAATCCGCACTGGTGCGCCGAATCACGCCATCTTGCGCCGCGCTCACACCGCGTATGATATTGCCCCCGCCAATGACAATCCCAAGCTCAATATTATTCTCTACAAGAGAGCGAATCTCTGTAGCGATGTATTCAAGAATTTTCGTGTCGATTCCAAAGCCATTCCCACCAGCTAACGCCTCGCCCGAGAACTTTACGAGCACCCTTGTTCGTCTGTTTTGCACGTTTTACCTTATGTTTGTAGTTAAAAATTCGGCGATTCTATCCTAGTGATGTTTAAATAAAGACTTGCTTCCTTGGATTCCCCGCTCTTGAAGCTCCTGTTTTAAGAGGCGTTTCAGGATTTTCCCTGTTGCATTTTTGGGCAATTCTTCGCGCACATAGATGTGTTTAGGGATTTTGAAATTCGCCAAATGTTGCTTGAGATAGCCTCGAAGCTCTGCGCCACTATAATGCGGGGAATCGGGCTCATATTCGATGAAAGCGATGGGAATCTCCTCTAAGCTCTCTTCCAAAAATCCCACCACAGCACACGCCTTAATCATCGGGAATCCCGCCATAAGCGTCTCCTCAATCTCACGCGGATAGATATTGATTCCTTTTGAGATGATGATGTCCTTTTTGCGATCTAAAATATAGAGATGACCCTCATGATCCATACAGCCAATATCACCCGTGAGTAACCAGCCATTGACAATCGTATTTTTGGTCGATTCTGGGTGATTGAGATAACCTTTCATGACGCAACCTCCCCGCACGATGATTTCGCCACGCTCACCTAGAGGAAGCTCCACAAGCTCTTCATCGACGATTTTTACCTCATAGCCTGAGAATGGGATTCCCACAGAGGAGGGCTTTTGCTGTTCCAAAAGATTCGCCGCAACAATCGGAGAACATTCGCTTAATCCATACCCCTCAATCATAACCGCCCGCTTAAATCGCTTTTTGTATTGCATTCGCGTCGCACCGCTGAGCGCAGAAGCTCCAGAGACAAAAATGCGCACCGAATTAAACCACATGAAATACCACGGAAGTTTCGCGCGAATTAGGGCATTATAGACATCTGGAACGCCAAAAAATATCGTTACACGCTTAAAAAGCACCTGCTTTAGGATATTGCTAAAAGGCATGATGGATCTGATAATCACAAGTGAGCAGGCGCGATAAAGGGGCAGTAAAATGCTCGCCGTGAGCGTGAATGCGTGAAACATTGGGAGATATACGATGAAGCGATCTTTTAGGTGGATTTGGAATCGCTCGGTAACAACTCTAAGATTTGAGAGTAGATTATTGTGTGAGAGCATCGCGCCTTTGGGGAATCCTGTCGTCCCTGAAGTGTAGATAATCATCGCAATCTCTTCGCCACCTTGTGCCCATGTTTTGTCAAGATTCCCCACGGCGGGAATGCTTGTATATTTGATATTGCGCTCATTTTCGATTAGTTCGCCCATCTCCTCTCCACTCTCATGCCAGATGAGGAATCGTGGTTGTGCCACATTGGTGAGCCATTTGGTCTCTTTTTGGAATCGTGTGCTAATAAACGCTACAACTGCACCACTATCCTTCAGAATATATTCCAATTCATCGCTTTTAAGCATGGTATTAATCGGCACGGCAATCGCACCAATGCGGAATACCCCAAAGAGTGTCGCGATGAATTCCCACGAATTTGCAAGAATGATCGCGACTCTATCGCCTTTTTTAACTCCTTTATCCACCAAAAAGCTTGCGACTCTATCGCTCTCTTGAAGCAATTTCTGATAAGTGAGCGTCTGCTTTTCGATGAAAAGCGCAACTTTATTTGAGAAATCCTGAGCATTTTTGTGTAAAAACGAGTAGAGGTTGCTCTCCACGGTGTCTCCTTAAAAGGTTAATAACGATCAGCTTCTAGCCTGCGATTCTTAGGCGAAACGTCACGCTAGCGGGAATGCAATAACCTATACCTGCGCCCATAGCTCTTGTTGCGATATTTGCTCCTGTAAGCGCGGGAATTATTCCATTTTATGCTTTAAATTATTTTTTTGACGCACTCAACACTTTATCAAGTGCGTCAAATACGCGCTCAATCTCTTCGGGTGTGATGATATAAGGCGGCATGAAATAGATCACACTCCCTAGCGGACGCAAGAGGATTCCCTCTTTGAGCAGGGCTTGATGGATCACCCGTCCGATTCTTCGCGTTTCAGGGAATCCCTCCACATCAAAAGCGGCGATCATGCCCTGTATGCGGGTGTTTTTGATAAATGAATGTCGCCTAGAAAGCCATGCGAGTTTCGCTTCCATCTGCGCGCTCAGAGTGGTGTTGCGCTCTAGCACGCTCCCATCTTCGAGCAGATCCAGCGTCGCATTGGCTGCGCTGCACGCAAGAGCGTTGCCCGTGTAGCTGTGAGAGTGCAAGAAGCTCCTCCCCTCCTCATAGGGCGCATAAAATGCTCCATAACACTCCTCACTCATCATCACAACAGAGAGCGGGAGATAACCCCCCGTGATTCCCTTAGAGAGACAGAGGAAATCGGGCGTAACCCCGCACCACTCAAGCGCAAAAAGCTTCCCCGTGCGCCCAAATCCTACGGCGATTTCATCAAAGATCAGGTGGATTCCCCGCTCTTTGCAGAGTTTGCTCGCTCCTTTTATATATTCGGGCGCATACATGTGCATTCCGCCCGCACACTGCACCAAAGGCTCCAAAATCATCGCGCTAATCTCTGTGCCTCGCTTTGTGAGAATCGCCTCAAGTGCTTCGAGCGCAAGGAGGGCGGATTCCTCGCTTTGATCCTTAGGCACGGGCGTTTGAATACTCTCAAACAAAATCCCCCCGTAGGTCTCTTTATACAACGCCACATCGCCGATACTAAGCGCACCGATCGTCTCGCCGTGATAGCTGTTGCTAAGGCTCAAGAAATGGGGGCGATTCCTGCCCTGAAGCTTGTGCAGATGATAGCTCATTTTAAGGGCAACCTCAATCGCGCTGGAGCCATTATCCGCATAAAAACATCGACTAAGCCCATCGGGTGTCATCTCCACGAGGCGTTTTGATAGGCGGATAATGGGCTCATGCGAGAATCCCGCGAGCAAAACATGCTCAAGTTCGCCGAGCTGATGAGTGATTTTAGCGTTGATATAATCGTGGCTGTGCCCAAAAAGATTGACCCACCAGCTGCTGATCCCATCAATGTAGGCGTTGCCCTCAAAATCGTAAAGATAGAGCCCTTTGCCCGATTTTATGGGAATGGGCGGGAAGCTCTCGTGGTCGTGCATCTGCGTGCAAGGGTGCCAAATGTAGCGCAGATCTTCGCGTGCAAGTTCTAAGTTATTCATCTTATAATCCTCTCTACACATCGTGTTGGTTATATTTTCTGTTATAATTGCCACTCTTATGAAAATGTTAAGCCTTTGTCGGGCGGGCACATTATAATCCTTTTTGCGAGGTTCGTTCTAATGATAACTTGGATGCAGAAGCACAAAAAATATCTCGTCATAACCATCTGGATTAGCGCGATTGCGTTTGTCGGAGCTGGATTTGTGGGCTGGGGCGAGGTGAGCTTCTCCTCTTCTTCTTCATGGGTCGCAAAGGTTGGCGATACGAAGATTACCCATACGGAATATGCTCGCGAAATGGCGCGATTGTATGAATTTTATAATCGGATTTTGGGTGGCTCACTTGATCAAGAGCAGGCGAAATCCATGGGAATCGAGGAGCAAGCCTTAAATAAGCTCGTTTCCAAGGCTTTGATGTTGAATTTTGCTCATGATGTGGGAATCCGCGTGAATGAGGCTGAGGTGCGCAAGGCGATCGTCGAGATGAAGGAGTTTCAAGTCGATGGGAAATATGATGATGCGACCTATCGGAGAATCTTGCAGGACAATCACTACAAACCTGCTGATTTTGAGGGTGCATTGCGCGATTCCCTTGTGCTTGAGAAGCTTAGCGTGATCCTCTCGCCCAAAGTGAACGAGCTTGAGAAAGAGGCTCTTGGCGCTTCATTTTTTTTACAAGATGATATTTCTGTGAAAGTCATTAATGGGGAATCGATCACTCCAAGGGTTGAGGAATCCGAAGTAGAGAAGTTTTGGAGTGAGAATAAAGAGCTCTATCAAAGTGGTAAAGTTTATAGCATAATTTATACACTTGTAAAAAATAGTGAAATACCCTTTAGCGAAGAGGATCTCCGCGCTCATTATGAAAACTCGAAAAACAGCTATCTTGGGCTTGATGGCGGGGTGCTTGCGTTTGAAGTGGTAAAAGAGCGTGTGGAGCAAGACTATCGAAGTGCTCAAGCTGAAAAAAGTGCGTTGCGTCGCTATGTTGAATACAAAAAAGAGTCTGCTCCTGAGGGGATCGCCTATGCACTCGCGGAATCGGACACAAGCTTTGGTGATGAGCTCTTGAGCCAGCTCTCTAGCGCACAAAAGGGTGATGCACTCAAGCCCCTTCCCGCACTTGGTGGGTATATTGCTGTTAAATTAATGGACATAAAAGAGAGCGAGTCGCTTAGCTTTGAGGGGGCCAAAGAATCTGCTACACGCGATCTTGTGGCAAAAAAGCGAATGCAAATGCTAGAATTGCGCGCAAAAGAGGAACTTAAAAACTTCAAGGGCGAGGCGATGGGCTTTGTAAAGCGCGATGATGTGGCGCGATTCCCGCAATTAGACGCACAGGATGCAGAGGAGTTTTTGGCGCAACTTTTCCAGAGTAACGAACCCAAGGGTTACGCGCTTATTAAGGACAAGGCGATCCTTTTTGAGATCATGGGACAAAAGCTACCTAAAAGCGAAGAGATGGTAAAAAACTCGGATTTTCTCTCCGAAAAGATCGTTCCAAGCATCGCACGGATCAAAGAGGGGCTAGCGGAGGAGGCGTTTCTTGAATACCTTGCCCGTCGTTATGCTATCGTGAGGAATCGCTAATGAGAAATCGCCTGCGCAGGCTATGCAAAAGGATTAAAGGTTGAATCAAACTATTCTGGGAATCGACATCGGTTCTGTGAAGATTTGCGCCATTATCGCTGAGGTCAAAGGTGGTGTGCCTCACGTAATTGGCACGGGTGTGCATAAATCTCAAGGACTAAAAAAGGGCGCGATTACAAATATTGAATTTGCTAGTCGCGTGATCAAAAATGCCGTCAATGATGCGAAGCGTGTCGCGGGGACGACCGTATCTAAGGGGATTGTCTCAATCTCCGGGGTATATACAAAGAGCATTAATAGTTCAGCTATCGTGAATGTCCCTAATGGCGAGATCGGAATCAAAGAGATTAATCGCGTCATGCAGACCGCACTCTATAATGCAAAAATCCCTAACGAATATGACGTAATTCACGTGCTTCCGTATAATTTCAAGGTCGATGATCAGGATTTTATTGACGATCCGCTCGGAATGAGTGGGAATCGGCTCGAAGTGTTTGTCCACATCGTTACTGCGCAGCGTTCAAGCCTTGGGAATCTAAAAAAGGCGGTCAAAGCGGCGGGAGTAGAGATTGAAAATATCGTTTTAAAGTCCTACTCATCGGCGATTGCAGTGCTTAGCGATGAGGATAAAGAGCTTGGGGTTGCGTGCATTGATATGGGCGGAAGCACATGCGAACTGATGGTGCATGTCGGGAACTCCATTAAATACAATGACTGTCTGAAGGTGGGGTCACACCATATTACAAATGACCTGTCCATGGCACTTCACACGCCATTAAGTGCAGCTGAAGAGGTCAAGGTCAAATATGGCTCGCTCAACAGAGGCGAAGATGAGGGCGACATCATCGAGCTTCCTATGCTTGGTGATGAGAGCGTGACCCATCAAGTTTCTCTTAAATTTGCGCGCGATGAGGTCATCTATGAGCGCACGAGAGAGACATTGAAGATTTTGGATCAATCTCTGCAAAGAAGCATGCTAAAAGAGCATTTGGGCGCGGGAATCGTCCTCACAGGAGGCATGGTCAAGCTTGAAGGAATCAGGGAGCTTGCCGAGGCGATGTTTTTGTTACCCGTGCGCCTTGCGCGCCCGATTGAGATTGATGGGCTTTTTGAAAATCTTCGCGACCCAAGCTCAGCCACGGCGATCGGGCTGATTCTTTATGGTGCAGGGCATTTTACAAATTACGAAATCGATTCAGAGAAGAAAATTCGCTTCAAAACTGATAAAATTAGTGGCGAGAATATCCCTATTTCATCAGAAACTGGGGCAAAAGGGGAGGGCTTACACGATGCTATTCTTTCTCAAAACAGCCACAACGTCCCGCTACGAAATGATCTCTCAAATATCGCAGAGATTAGTAAAAATGGCGCAGATGATTCCGGCGTTATCAAAAGGATTTGGCATTGGCTAACGCAGCTTTTTTAGTAAATTTTAGAAGGAGCGAGATAGATGAATGAGCATACGGAGATAACCATTCAAGAAGTTCCTCCAACGATGGGCGCACGCATTAAGGTCATCGGTGTTGGCGGAGGCGGGAGTAATATGGTGAGCCACCTCATCGCGCAAGGGGCGCATCCGGATTTGGAGCTTGCGATTGCAAATACCGATGCGCAGGCTCTGAGTGCTTCGCCCGCACCCTATAAAATACAACTTGGATCACGCCTGACCAAAGGACTTGGTGCAGGCATGAACCCTGAAGTGGGCAAAAATGCCGCGATTGAGAGCATAGAAGAGATCAAAACCCTCTTGGAGGGGACGGATATTGTGTTTGTTTGTGCGGGACTTGGCGGGGGGACAGGCACGGGCGCGGCTCCGATCATTGCTAAAGTGGCGAAAGAGGTGGGCGCGCTCACGGTTTCTGTCGTTACAAAGCCCTTTATTTTTGAGCAATCAAAGCGGGCAAGATTCGCAGAACAAGGGCTCGCAGAACTCAAAAGAGAGAGCGATTCTATTGTGGTGATTCCCAATGAGAAGCTCCTAGGTTTTATTGATAAAAATCTAGGAATCAAGGACAGCTTTAAGATTGTTGATGATGTCCTCGCGCATGCTGTGAATGGTATGAGCGGGATTATCCTTAATCATGGCGAGAATGACATTAACGTCGATTTTGCCGATGTGCGCACCGTGATGAGCCACAAGGGATTGGCTCTCATGGGAATCGGCGAGGCTTCTGGAGATGAGGCTGCTTGTGATGCGATTAAAAAAGCAATCGAATCGCCACTCTTTGATAACATGTCAATTAACGGTGCGATGGGCATTTTGGTGCATTTTCATGTCAATCCTAGCTACTCGCTTATGAAGATTAGCAGGGCGATGCAGGATATTGGCGGATATGCTAGTGAGAATGCTTCTGTGATTTTTGGGACGACGACCGATGAGAATGTGCCACAAGATAGCGTGCGCATCACGATTGTGGCGACAGGCTTTGAGAAAGAGCTTGTGCAGGCCAAAGAGGACAATGAGCTAAAGCTCGTCGCCCCTAAAGACCTTAGCCAAGCCTCAAGATCCGCGCGCGCGCTTCGCAAGGTAAGCGGGGGCGACTATGAGCAGAATGAAGATCTGCTTGACATTCCCTCCTATATCCGCCATCAGCAAGATTAATTTTTAAAGTGCGATTCTCCTCTCTTGCCTCAAAGATTACAAGAGAGGGCTCTTAAAACTCCGCAAAAATCGCACCCTATCTCCTTAATTTTGACCCGATTCCCCCCTTATCTCTCTAAAATCCTTGTAAACTCTCCGTTATTCCTTTTGTAAATATTAAAAATAATGGCAATTTCATCAATTTTTAAGTGGGGGAAAAGGAGCAGTAATGCAAGAAAATAGTGATTATGAGAGTGGATTAAGTCGATGGGAGAAGTATGTGCTGTCGTTACTTATGAGCGTTCTTTCATCGGTATTGACGGCATGGGTGGGTAGATCAACTCAATTTTAAACTTGGCGTTTTGGTGGTGACCCTGACTGCTTGCATAGGTTCGATACTTTACATTCAGCATAAAAAAATCAAAGGAGAAAAAATGAGAACGATTGCTTTAAGTTTGGCGGTATTAGTTAGTTTGGTGTGGGTTGAGGCGTTAGGATATACACAAGAGGAGACTAAAGACTATGACAAGCAGCGCAAAGATGGAGATGGCTTTAAATGTCTCTGATACAGAGGGATTTAGTAAAGATTACAAAAAGGCAAAATTCTACTTTGAGAAAGTGTGCAAAAAGGGTAGTAAAAAAGATGAACAGAATTTTATAGAACAATTGGAGTGACATAATGTACCCATGTTTATTGGTTATGTTGCCGAGTAAGATGATCAAAAAAGACTACATTGTGTTGCGTGATATATTATCGCGGAGGGCTGCTCGACACTACCACGAAATGGTGTAAGGCTTACTTTTCAAATCAAATAGTATTTATTTTGATTCTTAAATATAAATTTATTGAAGGCGTTAGTGTACAATACGCGGATTAAAGTTGAAAGGATTTATGATCGTGGCGGAAGCATATAGTGACAGGATTTATCAAGTTGAGAACAAGCTAGATAACATAAATGAATATTTGCAAATTTTAAAGGTAGAAACTGCTAAACTAGAACAATCCTTAGAATACATAAAAAGAGATATTGACAACAATAAGTCTGAATTTTGGGAGATAAAAAAATATCAGTCTAGTATTTCTCAACACGATAAAGATTTAGCGGTATTGACGGAAAAAATAAAAAATGCAGAATCCCTAATGATGAGCTACAAGAAAGAAATAGAAGCAAAGATGGTTACCAAAAAAGAGCTTGAAAATAAACAGCACAAAAGTTGGGAGCTGTGGATATCTATAATGGCACTAGTCGTATCAGTTGTTGTTCCTCTTATACTACATAAAATAAAAGGATATTAAGATGTACTACCCGATTATAAAAAACAAGTTAAACGAAATCAAAGGACTAAAGCAAGCGGTACAACAACCTATAAAAGTAAAGCCAATTATCGAACTTGTCAATACAAGAACTCAAAATGTAAATGATTTTTTGGATATTTTCCTTAGCAGTAAAGCAAATGGTACGCTAGATATATTAAAAAAAATGAGTGTTTTATAGATATACCGACGTATTCTTTAAATCAAATTTTAAGTGACTTAAAATTGATAGACTCTCAAGCTAAGTATAATTTTTTTATTAAGTTAGCCCAAAAAGTAAAAGAGGTTAGTTGTCTAGAGATTACACCTGTTATATCTTTTGAATACTCAGGGGAAACCAGAAGAGAAAGCATTAGACAAAATAGAATTTTTGCAAGAAAGGTTATGGAGGCATTTAATAACTTTGCGATAAGGCTATTTCCAAGCGATCTGTTTAAGGAGGAGGATTTGAGTATATTTTGGGAATTGTATGACTTTTTACCAGATAAAGTAGAAAAGGCCACAGTGATTATTGACGTTTCTAATTCAAGCATAGATTTTGTTATAAATAATGTAGAAGCAATAATTAGACAAAGCAATGTGAAAAAAATTATACTGGCCGGGGAGAGTTTAAAAGATAGTCAAAAACTTGACACAGGACTCGGTTTTACGAGATCAGCAAATACACATTTGTCAAACTTTAATAGGATTAAAAGGAAATTCCCTAGTACTCCCTTTGGGTACGCCGATTTTACTATAACAGACAAAGTCCAATCTAGTATAGACATAGATAGTGAAAAAGGATTCCTGCATTATCCTTTCATAAAATATACCACTGAAGACGGTGATTTATGTACCTTTACCGCTAGAAATAGGGGGAACTATGAACAGTATAGAGAGCTTTGTCAAAGAGTAACCAATGAAATCGGAAGCTTTTTGTCCTCGCATTGTGGAAGCTGTACTTTTACAAAAGATGTTGCAATGGGCAACCAACATGAAAGCTTCAAGGCAGGAGGTACCTGGAAATACAGGATGATAGCCCACCATATAACTACTGTGTCAAATCTGATAAATACTGGCGATTAACCTTGTTTTTTGATAAGAAAGCCAGAGCATTTTTGCTACTTTGATTTTGTTTATATGACAAAAATCCTTTTTCGTATCTATATCTTAAGATAAACCTAAAAGCTTTTATAGTGTCTTGATTGCTAGATATTGAATAAAGCTTTTTTACCAATGTTTCTTTATCTGTGTTCTTTTTGAAAGATGCGCCTTTTTTTGCTAGAAAGTATTTTAATTCATCAATCCACAGCATACTACACAGATTATGTTTTGATATGCCGTTATTAATTCTTGGTTTTTTAATCGTCTTGAAAGACATAATATCGTTACAATAAAATGCCTCGATAATGCCTATCTTGTGGGGTAAATTCAGTCCATTTATATTAAACTTGTCACGCCAAAAAACTAAATAAACATATTCAAACACTTCACTGAAACCTGCTAATTGATCGTGCAATCTAATGGTAGTATCAAGCTCGCTTTTTATTTCGTATGCAATAGCATGACCATTCGACACCACTATGTCTGCAACTTTATCTCCAAGGGATGTTTTTACCAGGATTTCTGTGGCGATAGTCTTGCCTGTATATTTTTTGTCAAGCCAGTCTATAAGGGCTTTTTTTATAGTATTTGCGTTAGCTTTTTGCATTCCTAGTTCCACACTCGTACGGAGCGAGTAGTATATCATTTTACATAAAATTTTTAATATATTTGACTATCTTTGCTATACCGAATTAGTCTTTTTGTCTTCAACTTCAATGTAAAAGAGAATTTTACCTCATCAAGCTGGAAACCATATTAGTTTCCAGCTTATTATGACTTCTGCTTTTTGCTAAATTTATTTTCTCTAAGTAGGGCTACTCTGTTGTTTATCTTGTTGCATGGAGCTTATTTAGCTTGGCTTTCACTTTGCTTAAAGAATTCCGCATAGTTTTTGGCTTTGCGATTCGTACTTATAGGTGGTACTTACCTGCCCGAGCCCACTTTTACGCCCTCTGTCTTTTTGTCTCTATATCTTGCCAGCCCAGCATCATGGCGTCGCATGAGCTTTTGTTGACCCCCTGTAATCTCAAGCGATAAAGGAGGTTATTCTAAAACTAGAGCAAAAGCGGGTAGATTCTCGTTTTTGGATTGTTTAACGTCCATGTCTTACTATCTTGTCTGGTTTTACTTTGTTTGCCCAGAAGCCCTACCGCTATGGTTTCATATTGTGTCGCGTTACTGGTTTTGAGATATCTTTGGCGCGATGATCAGCGGTTGTTTCACGGTCGCCGACACTATGCAAGAAATAAAAAGCATACAATGACTACGCTAATAAACCCCCTAAGTAAAATTCCGTCGCAAATTTCTTCTCTGCCCCACCTGTGAAGAAAAGATATTTCCGCTTTGTTTCCTTGAATAATTTTCGTGGAGCTTGTAAAGGTTCCTCCAAAATAGTTGGCTTGAGGTTATGGGAGTTGCTATAATCTGCGTTTCAATCACACTCGGAGGCAAAATGAATGAGCTCATCAAAAATATCGGACTGGGGATTTTTGTGAACGGCGCATACGCATGGCAATTTACAAGCGCTGGATTTGTGGGCATTTTAGGTATAATCGAGGGGATTGTTATCATGGCTTTGGCTATCTATTTACAAAGGAGGAGCAAATGCGCAATCAGGCAATTATGCTACTTTTTGGTGCAGGGTTGATTCTCTTTTTGGTTTTTAGGGTGCTAAAAGTTTATCGCGAGGAACATAAGCTAAATAAAACAGAGTGAGAAAGTGATGGCTAAGGAGTTATCCAACAGACTTGTCCGAAAAGCTGGCGAGAGCTTGAGAGAGGGTTTGGCTACCAAAGAGCAGTTAGATACCATTTCGGAGTTTAGAGCCTCTCACACTACGCCTATGCGCCTACTGGTCAATACCATTGCAAGAAAGCTTCCAAAGCCGCTATTTATCGCGAGGAGGTTGAAACGTTTAAGCTCCATAGAAGTGAAACTAAAACGCTTCCCCACGATGTGCCTTGATAGAATGCAAGACATCGGCGGGGTGCGTGCCGTGTTTAAAAATAGGCAGGAGGTGCAGAGCTTTGCAAAGAACCTTAAAAGCTTTTATAGCAAACACAGGGGGGCGCTAGAGATTGTCCGCGAGAGCGACTACATTGCTCAGCCTAAGCAAGACGGATATAGGAGCTTGCATCTTGTTTTTAAGTATCGAGGCAAGAATCCTAAAATCGAGGGCTATCACATTGAGCTGCAACTTCGCGATCTTTTGCAGCACTACTGGGCGAGCGCGGTGGAGATTTTAGCCCTAAGGAGCACGAGCAACATCAAAGCGGGTTACGGAGAGGAGCACTTTAAACGCTTTTTTTGGCTCTGCGCAGAGCTCTTTAGCGGACACATGGAGCACAAAGAGGAGGTTAAAAGCTTAGATAGAGAGCACAATATACTATTCCTCCTAAGAGGGCTAAACGTGCTTGCGAACAAGCTTGAACACGAGGGAAGCAGCGAGAGCCTCTATCTTTTGGTGCTAGAGCCCAAAAAGGGCATGCTCAAACTCACAGGCTTTAGCCAAAGCGAGCAAGCTTTAGCCTACACGATGTATCAGAGCATGGAGACAAGCTCCAGCGTGCAGAGCGTGCTAGTGAGTATCGATGGCGTGAAAAAGCTCAAAAAAGCCTACCCTAACTACTTCCTAGATGCCAAAAACTTCATTAAAGAGGTAAAACAAAGGATAGGGTAAAAATCCCCTAAGCCCCCCAAAAAAGATCCCCCACCTACAATCCCGCAAAATGCGCTACTATTAGTGCAAAAAGGGAGTCCGCTAGAGGGGCAAATCTGTGTAGCGAGAATCGGCGCGGAGATGTTTGTAAAATGTATTGCAAAATACCCTAAAATAGAGCTTTTAAGCGATAATGACAAGTATAAACCCATACCGATTACCGATGAGATGGATTTCGAGGTAATCGGGCGAGTAGTGGGGTATTTTGGGAGCTTGTAGCAGAGGCTTTCTTTTAAACGCTCTTAAACGCCTATTTAACGGAGTTGTAAACGATGTGTAAAAAGTGTAAAGTTTTTGTAAAAAAATGTAAATGAAAATTCTCCACTTCGATTTTAAGAAAAACACGCACTAACCACGATGAGCAGGCACTTTCAAACGAATCTACTCCACTTTGATTTTTAATGAAACCTTATAACAAGTTTCGTTAAAAATAATTGGAGAACCAAGGCGGGCGCAGTTGCCGGTTTTAGCGGGGCAAATTATATCTTTAGCAAGTTGGCGATTGATGGCGGGGAGGCTAGGCGTAAAGAAGACGCATGCGTTACGATGACGATTAACCGTGGTCACAATGACGATGATAGCACTAGCCTTGATGTCGAATCAAAGATTCTTCTGTGTGCAGAAAAATCGGGGCACCGGGGGTTGATACAACTTAGCTTTTTGGCAAAAGGGTAAAGTTTTAGATTTGGCTTTGGGTGCGGTTTTACACCCCGATTCCTCTATTCTCACGTCCGTGCGGATTCCTAGCATTTGCTTGATTAAACTGCACGTGAGAATCGCCCTTTTTTGTGGGAGATCCTCGCTAAGTTTTATGTCCGATTCCCCTGCGATATTGGAGGCTACTTTTTTGCTTGTGGAAGATTAATACTCACGACGACATCATGCCACTTTAGCCACATCTTAGCTCCCTCTTTCATATCTGCAAGCGTGAAGGAATTAACGAGCGTTTGATATTCGCTTAGGTTAAAAAGCTCCGTGCCATAGAGGATATGCGATGTGATGTTGCCCATCCAGAATTTCGGAAGCTCCGCATCTCTCTTTGCCTTCAAAATGGTTGCTTTTTTGTAATTATCCAAAAGGCGCGATTCCACGCCCTCTTTTTGAATTCTCGCCAAAATCCCCTCAATCTGCGCAATGATAGGCTTGGCTCGATGTGGCGCACATTCAAAGGCGATGATTCCCTTAGAGTGTTCATAGGGCTTAGATTTGAGTGCAAATCTGACCGAGAATCCATACGTATCGCCCTGCTCTTCGCGTATCTCTTCGCGCAGGATTTGCTGAAGAATCGCCGCTAGGGCTTTAATTTTATGCCGATCTTTTTTGGAATATTTGGCATTTTCGTTTTTAATGACAATAGAAATGCTTGCTTTGGGCGAGGTCTGATAGTGTCGCTCAAAAAGGTGGATTCCCGCGAGGCTCCGCACTCCATCATCGAGGAATCGCGCCTTGGGTTTTGATGAGGGCAGGGTGGCGAGGTATTTTTTGATGAGTGGCTCAAGTTTCGCCTCGTTGATGTCCCCGACAAAAACAAACGTAAAATCCGCCGCGTTGCTGAAATGCTGCGCGAGAATGCTCCGAAGCGACGCGAGCTGCACCCCCTCCACGTCGCTTATTGCAAGCGGACGGGTGCGCTCATTATTCTGATAGAGGAAGTTTATGTATTCGCGCTCGAATTTGATCTCGGGCAAATCTTGGCTCTTTTTAAGCGCCTCGATGGTTT
>JBQMYQ010000021.1:0-28017 GCA_052173415.1 Wolinella sp.
CTTAAGTAAATTCATTAATTTTTCTCCAAAGAGTATAGTCTTTTAGGCTATTCAACCAATCCTGACCCGATTAAGGGGATTTGGAATTTTTATACATAGATTTGCGCAGGATAGGGCGAGAAACTTCCATATGTGTTTCAAAACGAGTAAATGCCATGCACTCCGATGTTGCTTGAAGATATGAAGTTTCGGGTGGGGGGGGGGGTCGTTCCTCTTTTGGTTTTTCAAAATTTTAATGAGCTTTCAAGCCCTCGCTAAATGGGGTTTATGCATCGTAATCGTGAGGCAATGAGCGCGCTCTTTAAAAGGCGCGCGCGTCATCGGGCGAGCTTGAGATTTAGAGCTTCATGCGCCCGATTCTTAGGGCATTGCTTACGACGCTCACCGAGCTTAGAGCCATTGCAGCACCGGCGAGTGAGGGTTGCAGGAGGATTCCCAGCCACGGATAGAGCGCACCCGCCGCGATGGGAATCAAGATGGAATTGTAGAGGTAGGCGAAAAATAGATTTTGCTTGATATTTTTTAGCGTAAAATCGCATATTTCTATAGTTTGTTTAACTCCGCTCAGATCCTCTCGCATGAGTAAAATATCACCCGAAGCTTGTGCGAGCGCACTCCCACTACCAAGCGCGATTCCGATGTCTGCGCTCTGCAAAGCTAGCGCGTCATTCACACCATCGCCTACAAATAACACGCTCTTTTCGCGCATAAGCTCCTCGACCACGAGGTGTTTATCTTTAGGCAGGATCTCTGCTTTGAAGCTTGCGATTCCGAGCCTTTTTGCCACTTCACTGACCGCCTCATGGGAATCGCCGCTTAAAATCATCGGCTCAATGCCTCGTGTTTTGCAGTAATCAACAAGCTCTTGTGCGCCCTCTCTTAGGCTGTCAATAAGCCCAAATTGCGCGATTAGATTCCCATTATGTGCGACATAAATATTGCTTAAGTTTGGGAATCGCTCCCCTTTTTCAAGTGCGATTCCGTGCTGTTTTAGCAAGGTTTGATTCCCTACGATGAATTTCCCGCTTTCAAAATCCCCGATGATTCCCATTCCTACGAGCACTTGAGGGGTTTGCAGAAGTTTGGGCGATTGTTCTAAATTTGTGATATTTTCTTTAGCATATTTTGTAAGTGTATATGAAATAGGGTGCGCGCTACCGCTCTCTGTGCTTAGGAGCATCTCATAAAACCCTGCGGGAATCGGGGCGAAAAATCGTGCTTCTTTGAGTGTGAGCTCGCCTTTTGTGAGCGTGCCGGTTTTGTCAAAAAGCGCGATGTTAATCCGCTGGCTTTTCTCGATGATGTCGGGATTTTTGATGAGGATTCCCTCTTTTGAGGCACGTGAAATCGCCGTTACGATGGATATAGGCGTGGCTAATCCGAGCGCGCAGGGGCATGAGATGATGAGCACCGCGACACTCGCTAAAAATGCCTGCTCTACTCCGTCCCCAAAGAGTAACCACAAAATCCCCGTGAGAATCGAAATAAAAATCACGCTAGGGACGAAGATCGAGGCGATTTTATCGGCGAGTTTGCCAATCGGGGGTTTTTGGTTTTGTGCGCTCTCCAGCAGATCGACCATCTCAAAGAGGAGCGATTCCTTAGCAGCTTTGGTGGCTTGTGCTCGGACATAGCCGCTAGTGAGCACGCTTCCACCGATGAGTCTCTCGCCCGCGCGCTTATGCACGGGGAGGTATTCGCCACTAATGTGTGAGCTATCCACTTCGGCTTCTCCCTCAAGAATCACGCCATCTATAGGGATTTTCTCGCCTGCTTTGATGATGCATATATCGCCTGCTTTGATGTTTAAGAGCTCAATTTCTTGCTCGATTCCCGCGCGGATTACTCTCGCTTGATTGGGCAGAAGCTGCGCAAGGAGTCGCACGCCTTCACTTGAGCGTTTTTTCGCTTTTGTTTTGAGCCATTCGCCAAGCAACACAAACGTAATGACCGCCACAGAGCCCTCAAAATAGAGCCCCATTTCATGAGCGGGATTCGCGAAAAACAGCGCAAAACACGAATAAAAATAGCCACTGCTTGTCCCAAGGACTATGAGGAGATTCATATCGGCGTTTTTGGTCTTAAAAACGCTCATCGCCCCTGCGTAAAATCCCGCTCCTACGCCAAATTGCACGATGGTCGCGAGCGCGAATTGTGCGTAGTGATTGAGTGCGCTCTGGGGTGCAAACATGTGAAGTGTGAAAATCGCGATAAACAGCGGTAGTGCAGTGAAGAATCGCCGAGCGAGCGAGCGAAGCTCCCGCGCGTCATCAGCCTGCACGCTGTCCTCTTGTGCGGGGAATCCATACGAGCTTACAAGGCGGATGATCTGTTGGGCGGATAGGAGCGTTTCATCGAATTTCACGCGCCCTTTGCCCGTGATGGCATTGACATTAACGTCTAGGATTCCCGCTTCGCGCCCTAAAGAAGCGACGATCCCCTCAGCGCATGCGCTACATTGCATACCCTCGATTCTTAGCTTGATGATGTCCATTAATGTTCCTTTGTGTGGGAATCGGTGAATTTTTCTTCGCGCATCTTATCTACTTTTTACTATTGCCCATCTATAATTAGAGATCACACAAAACTTAGGAATCGATAATTACCCCATGATTACACGAAAGAAAATTTACAACCCAGAATCGACTGAAAGCGTCAATGAGCGCAAGATTTTCGGCGGGAATCCGACGAGCATTTTTGAGCTAAACAAGATCAAATACCAGTGGGCGTATAACCTGTGGAAAGTAATGCTTGCCAATACATGGTTCCCTGAAGAGGTCAATATGACGCCTGATAAGCGCGATTACAACGGTGGATTGACCCCCTCTGAGAAGCTCGGATATGATCGCGCGCTCGCGCAGTTGATTTTTATGGATTCGCTTCAGACTAATAATCTCATCGACAACGTAAATCCCTACATCACAAGCCCAGAGATTAATCTAATCCTCGTGCGACAGGCGTTTGAAGAGGCATTACATTCGCAAAGCTATGCCGTCATGGTGGAATCGATCTCCGCAAATACCGATGAAATCTATGATATGTGGCGCGTGGATATGCAGCTAAAAGGCAAGAATGACCACATCGCGGGGGTTTATGAGGAGCTAGCGGGGAATCCAAGCGACTCGGCGATGCTCAAAGCCATGTATGCGAATCAGATTTTGGAGGGGATCTACTTCTACTCGGGATTTAGCTTCTTCTACACACTTGCACGCAGTGGGAAAATGCTCGGAAGTGCGCAGATGATTCGCTTCATTCAGCGCGATGAAGTTACGCATTTGCTGCTGTTTCAGAATATGATTAATTCACTCAAAAAAGAGCGACCCGACCTCTTTACGAAGGCTTTGGAAGAAGAGGTGGTGGAGATGTTCAAAAAGGCGGTGGAGGTGGAATCCGCATGGGGCGATTACATCACGCAGGGGCAGATTTTGGGGCTCACTTCTGATATTATTCATCAATACATTCAATATCTAGCGATGGATCGCATGAGAAAAGTGGGCTTGCCGCAGATATACAATGTATCGCACCCGATCAAATGGGTCGATCAGTTCAGCTCGTTTAATGAGCAAAAGACGAATTTCTTCGAAGGAAATGTTACAAATTACGCGAAAGGGAGTATCAATTTCGATGATTTCTAAAAGACTCTATGCACTGCAATTTAAGACTAGGAATAGCTTTGATGAGAATCTCTCTACGCTTAAGAATCTCATCTCTAAATGTCGCGAGGATTCTATTATTCTTGCGCCTGAAGTGTGCCTCACGAATTTCTGCTATCAGCGCATGGATGAGGCTTCAGAGTTTGCAAAAGTCGCCACAGAGGAGCTTCTAACTCTCTCGCGCGATCGGACGATTGTGCTAAGCATGATTGAGAAGAATCGGCTTGAGTATTTTAATAATCTCAAGGTGTTCCACCGTGGCGAGATGATCCACAAGCAGTCCAAAAGTCGCCTTTTTCCGCTGGGCGATGAGCATAATCACTTCAGCGCGGGGAGCGAGGCGGAGATTGTGCCCTTTGAGATTGATGGGATTAAATGTGGCGCGATTAACTGCTTTGAGCTTCGTTTTACGGAGCTGTGGAATCGCGTTCGGGGTTGTGAGCTGATTTTTGTCCCCGCACAGTGGGGAAAAGAGCGCAAAGATCACTTCGAGACGCTCACTAAGGCTTTGGCGATTACCAGTCAGGCTTTTGTGCTCACAAGCGATGGGGCGAATGATAATATGGCGCGCGGGAGTGCCGTCATTTCGCCCTTTGGGATTGTTACTAAAGATGATGAGAAAGATATTATATTCCTTGATGCGGATTTGAGCGAGATTAAAAAAGTGCGTCGATATATTAATGTGGGGCTTTAATTGAATAGCCTCAAAACAGAGCGCATGACAGAGGAGATTCACAGGCGATTCCCGCTATCTCCTGAGGTTTATGCTGCTCTATCAAAGGTCGATCGGGAGCTTTTTGTGCCAAGCGGATTGCGTCATTTGGCGTTCATGCTTGATGCGCTCCCCATGAGTGAGGATCAGTGGATCAGCTCGCCACTCACGGTCGCAAAAATGACGCAATATCTTGAGCCCAAAAACGGTGATAGCGTCCTTGAGATAGGCTGTGGGAGCGGCTATCAGGCAAGTGTGCTCAGCCATCTTTTTCGTCGCGTTTTTAGCATTGAGCGTATCGAGCGATTATTGCTTGAGGCTAGGGTGCGCCTTAAAGAGCTTCAGATTATCAACGTAAATACAAAGCTTGATGATGGACAAAAAGGCTGGGCGCAATACGCTCCCTATGATCGCATACTTTTTTCCGCCTCTACCCCCACGATTCCCCAAGCCATTATTGATCAGCTCGAGGAGGGCGGGATTCTCATCGCGCCTATTCAGGAGCAAAACGAACAGCTTATTAAGCGGTTTGAAAAACGTAACGGAGTCTTTCAAGAGATTCGCACATTGGAGCGTTGTAGCTTTGTGCCTGTGAGGACGGGAATCGCGTAGGATTCCCACGCCAAGATAAAACGGGATTTTGCCGATTCTGCTTCGGGTAAGAAGCCAAAAAGAGCTCGCCATGCGGGAATCGCGCTCTTTTAGCGAAACTACACCTCGCCCAGTAGTGCGCTTAGATTTTGTTTTATATATTCGGCGACCCGAAAGGAGTTGGCATAGATCGTCCATGTGTAGGGGACGCTCCCACCTGTGGGCATGAAGCTCCCATCGGTCAGGAATAGATTTGGATGATCATAGCTTCTGCAGTAGCGATCCAAAACATGCACTTTGGGATTATCGCCAAAGCGCGCGCCTCCGGCTTGGAGATTTTGCGAAGGAGACGCGGAGGTAGAGTAGGTAATGTTTTTTGCCCTCATTTTTCGCATTACGGCAAGAGCCTTTTGGGCGAGAAACTCCGCGACCTCAAGATCATGTGGATGCGCACCGATTCTCACACACGCCACGGGAATCCCGTGCTTATCTTTATACGCCTCATCGACGCTCACAAAGCAGTTGTCATTAGGCAGCCAGTCGTTAAAAATCTCAAAAGTCAGCACACGCTTTTTAGTGAATGCCTCAAAAATGCGCTCCTGAAGTGCCTCGCCAAAGAGCAGATTCTCCTCACTATCGCGTTTTTGCGCGTTTGCTCGGCGGATTGGATTGGCATGCTCAAAGAGAAAATCCACAACCCCGCCTTTAAACTCTTTGGTGAAATACCAATCCTTAAGCGCGCGATTGATAAAAAGCCCAGGAGCTAGGAGCGTCGCGGCGTCAAAGTGCGTAAGATCAAACTCTCCGCGCCCCATGCCACCGCCTGAAAATAGGAGATTTTTGCCTAGACTTCTCGAGGAGTTCGCCAACCCGTGCGGGAATCGCGCATTTTTTGAATTAAACAATAGACGAATGCTCTCAATCGCCTGAGCCGCTACGACAAAAAGCTTTGCGTGAAGCTCGTGCGTCTCGCTTCGCTCATCTAGGTAGCACGCGTGGGTAATTTTGCCCCGCTCATCGCTCTCAAGCTTGAAAACAAAGGCGCGCGGAATGATTTTTAGATTCCCCGTTTTTAGCGCAGGGTTTAGCAGCGCAGCGCGCGAACTGCCCTTCGCTCCGCTAGAGCAGCCATATGAACCGCAGTAATTTGAGTAATAACAGGCGTGTCGCTCAAGCGCATCTTCGCTGAGAATCGCCCTAGGAACGACGTAAGGCGTGTATCCAAGCTCTTGACATGCCTCATCAAAGCGTGCGCTTAGCGCATGTTCTGCGAGGGGTGCGTAGGGATAATCCTGCGAACTTCGCGGCTCATGATGAGGATAGGCGCGCACGATTCCCGAGACGCCTACGATTTTTTCCACTTTGTCATAAAAGGGCTCAAGCTCATCATAGCTAATTGCCCAATCCTCGACATTCGCCCCGCTAATCTCGCCATAGACGGACTTGAGGCGAAAATCATCAGGCTTAAGACGATGAAAATAGCCACTCATGAAATTTGAAGAACCACCTAGCAGACTGCCATTCCAAAAGCTCCAGCCGCTCTCAAAAGTCGGCGTTTTGACCCACTGCCCCTCTTCAAAAGACTCGATGACATGGTATTCATCGCGGAGTTTTGGGGTGAAAATGTCGCGTTTTGTGTAGGCGATCTCATCTTTGGAAAAATCGCGCTCCTGATAGATTCCTCCCTTTTCAAGAATCGCTACTTTCTTACCTGCATTTGCGAGCTCATAGGCGATCGGTCCTGCACCAGCGCCACTCCCGATAATGCACACATCATAAATCACAAGACGGCTCCATAAGGGCGTTTGGGGCGGGGCTCTCCGGGGATATGAGAGACCGCTTTCCAGCCGAGCTCGTTGCGATTCCCACCATAGATCGGATCACTAAACATCGCCTCTAAACCATAATACATAAGGAGCGAGCACCATGCCTCAAAATACTCCTTTTTGAGGGCTTTTTTGAGTAGTGCGAGGCGTTTTGGCGCATTTGCTTCCAAAAACCAAGGAAAATTCCGATCAAACTCCTGCGCCCCCTCAAGGATAAAATCGCGATCATCACTATCCATGTGCTCGCTTTTTAGGGCATTGCGCAGGAATCCAAGCGCATTTATCTCGCTTGCTGAGGGCATATGTTTGGTCTTAGGCAAAAGCAACTCCTGAACCCCTGCGAGAATCGCCTCTGTTTTTTTCTCTTGCGTCGCGTGTGTTGCACAAAAAAGGGGCGTGCACACACCCAGCGCAAAAAAGCTCAAAAATGTCCGTCGTTTCATGGCGGTGATTGTAGCATATTGCTTTTTGCGTATTTATTTTGTTTTACGTAGCGAGATTTTGCAGAAATAGGCAAAGTTTTATGAGTTTTTAATAACATTTTTATAATTTAGTGCTATTCTTGCGCTTTCAAATAACTTTCAAGGAGATTCCATGAAATTTTCTGCTTTTAAGGCTTTTGCGGCGGTTTTGCTTGCAATAATGTTCGCAGGTAGCGCATTGGCGGCTGACGCAAAATGCGGTGCAGATAAAAAAGGTGAAATGAAATGCGGTGCTGCAAAATGCGGCGCAGATAAAAAAGGCGAGCTAAAGAAGAAAAAGCCTGACGCAAAATGCGACGCGGATAAAAAATGCGGAGCAGATAAGAAGTAAGCTTCTTTTATGCTCTAACCCCGCGAGTAAGTCGCTCGCGCGGGAATCTCTTGCTATCCTTCTCTCCAAAATTCCTTTTCTTTCAAGCTTGTGCTGAATTCACAGTTCTATACGAAGTATTGTCGTTACTTTTTAGAGAGATAAGAGCGCCTTATTTTAGCTAAATATTCTTAAAATTTGAATTGTGAAGAAACATAAGAATAACACAAGTTTGCATTTTAGATCAAAGCAGTCAAGAATCGCTCCGAATTCTCAAGAATGTAAGCAGGGGGTATATGAAATTAAAAAAAGTTTGCTTTTAGCACTTTGTTAATAAGCTTGCTAATGGCGAGTGAGAGCTGGTTTTTGCGGGAATCGAGGGAGGATTGCGGATTCGCAAGTCGATCTTGCGACGGAGTTTTTGTCTTTCATCGACCCAAATCCGCACAATCCCAGAAAGAGAACAACAACTTACGAAATCAGCGCAGGATACCGCATGGCAGATGCTCATCGGGCCTATCTTGGGTATTACGGCTCTAAAAGACTCCTGGAGATACGATCTCTCTCTGTGTGTGTGAAAGTCATCGGATATGATTGCGCGTCAAGCTTTTGCGGGGAGGACGTCGATTGCTTCGGATGTGGGGATGACGTGGGGCGTGAAGCTCGGAGGAATCTATGAAATTAGCGCGCGGCACGAGCTTGATTTTGGCTAGAGATATGACCACTGAATATGAGCAAGTTTGTCCGCACCTCGGGCAAGGTGGGTCGATGGCACGCTTATACCGAGAAACAACACGCTTTTTGTTGACTACAATTATCGATTCCGAGATTCTAGCAGTTTTGTCCCAGCGCAAATTCCCAAAAGGGAATCGCCACATAAGGTGTGCCGAGGTTTTCGCCCATTTGGGAGAATCCCAGCGTGATAATGGTGAAGGAATCGAGAAGTTCCCGCTCTTTGTGGATTTTCTCTAGGCGAGCTTCAAGACTCTCAAGTGTGCAAAAAGGCATCACTAGCACGCCTTTAGCCCTGCTTGGCAAGATAAAATCGACCCTGTCTGTGTAAAAAAGCGTTTCGTTTTCTTTAAGCAATTCTAAAAAGAGCAGATTCTCCATTAAAGCTCCAAAATTGCGCTCGTAACTTAGGGCGTTTGCCAAAGTAAAATCCCAAAAAAATAACTTTTTGGGCGCACTGGATTGCTCAAATTTTTCGACTAGCTGGAGGATTCCTCGCACACGATAATCGCTAATTGTGGCATAAATCCGATCTTTTGAGAGTTGAAGCCTCTTTTTTAGGTGCGTGTAAAGCTGATTGGTCGTGATTTTTTGCCCCATGTGCGCAAGCAGCCCATGAAGCAAAGCAAGCTCGGATTCATCACTGCACAAAAGGCGTAAAATCTCCTGTTTGCGGGCACTTTTACGGGAATCCTCGCTAAGTGAAATCTCAGGGAGCGAGCCATCTTTCAAAAAGGCGTTAAAGAGATGGCGCACGTTTTGATGACGCTTATCAAAGCTCCAATATTCCTCAAAATCAAGTCCGCGCAAGGAGAGATTTTCATAGCCCTGAGCCTCAAGCCTCGTCTCGCTCACAAGCAGGATTGTTTCCACATTGGGTGGCGGGAAGCTCGGTGTGTAGCCATCAATGGCGATTGCCTCAATCTCCTTATCGCGACAGAATCGCTCTATATTTGCCACAATAGCGGGAATCGCGCTATCGATTCTTGGATCTTTAAGGTTTAGGTAAAGGGGGCGATTGAAATTTTGAAGATAGCTTTTTGCTAGCGAGCTTTTCCCTACTTTTGGCGCACCATAGAGGATCGTTTTCTTGCTGTTAATTTCGAGTTTCCTAGCGGAAAACCGGGGCAGATTCTTGGATTTTTCAAATAGGTGCTCTAAGATTTCCACGGTATTCCTTTGTCTGTGCGGGTAAGTGATGTGCAGAATCGTAGTATATTCCTTTCAAAAAGGAAATAAATTTTGTATGAAAATCTACAAAATCCCTAAAAATAGCCATTTTCCTATTGACGAATAGCAATCAATTGGAATATAATTCCGCCTTTCACAAAATACACCAAAATCGCTTTGGTGAGTTCTTTTAAGGAAAAAAAATGGAAAAAATTCGACTTAAGCTCAAAGCTTATGATCATCGGGTTCTTGATCGATCTGTCATCTCTATCGTAGAGGCTGTGAAGCGCACTGGCTCAGAGATACGAGGTCCTATTCCTCTCCCCACTAAGAAGAGGCGATACACTGTCCTTCGATCTCCACACATTAATAAAGATGCGCGAGAGCAGTTTGAGATTCGTGTGCATAGTCGAATTATTGACATTGTCTCAGCAACGTCAGAGACAGTGGATAGCCTGATGAAACTAGATCTTGCGCCTGAGGTTGATGTTGAAGTTAGGTCTATGGATAAGTAAGGCAAAAGGAAGAGCAATATGGAATTTTTAGTAGAAAAAATTGGCATGAGCCGAACCATCTCTGCCCCTAGCATGCCGGTGACGTTGGTAAAGGTCAAGGACGCCAAAGTTTGCCAAATCCTAGAAAGTGGCAAAGCTCTTGTGGCGTATTCGCAGGGCAAAGAGCTGAACAAGGCGATTGCAGGGCAGCAGAAGAAATATAATCTAAGCAAAGAGTTTAATCGATTTGCCACATTAGAGGTTGCAAACGCTGAAGCGGGCGATCAGGATACTGCTCCATTAGGTAGCGCAACGCGCGTAAAAGTGTCGTTTAATACCAAAGGTAGAGGCTTTAGTGGTGTTATGAAGCGATGGAATTTTGGTGGCGGTCCTAACGCGCATGGGCATCGATTCCACAGAAGAACCGGCTCTATCGGGAATCGAGAGTGGCCTGGACGCGTCCAACCCGGGAAAAAGATGGCGGGTCAGTATGGAAATGAGAAGGTTAGCGTGCAAAATGAGGTTGTCTCATTTGATGCAGAGAATAAAATTCTCGTCCTCAAAGGCTCAGTGCCCGGGTTTAATGGTGCACTAGGAAGAATAAAGGTGGTGAAATGAGCAAGGCAATCATTCTAAATAGTGAGCTACAAAAAAGTGGCGAAGTGGCTCTTCCTGAGCGTTTCAAAGAGATACACTCTCACAACCTTTACCTATACGTGAAGTCCTATTTAGCCGCTTTGCGCGCAAACAGTGCGAAGGTTAAGAATCGGGGCGAAGTGAGTGGCGGAGGCAAGAAGCCATGGAGCCAGAAGGGCGGCGGTCGAGCTAGGGCAGGGAGCATTACTTCGCCGGTGTTTGTAGGCGGGGGTGTCGCTCATGGTCCGAGCAATAATCGCAACTACAATCTGAAAGTCAATAAAAAGCAAAAGAAGCTCGCGCTCCAGTATGCGCTCGCAGAGAAAGCCGAGCAGGGCAAGCTCTATGTCATCGATTCCCTACAAGTGGATAGTGGCAAGACAAAAGACGCATACGCGATGTTTAAGGCGCTCAATGAGCGAAACACGCTTTTTGTCGCGCAGATTAGCGATGAGAGGACATTTTTGGCATTTAGGAATCTTAAAGAGTGCTATTTGGCTGACGCCAACGAGCTTAACGCTTACTTGGTCGCGGCGTTTCGATCGGTAGTGATTGAAAAATCACTCTTTGATGAGATTACAAAAGAGGGTTAATCATGGCGGATATCACTGATATTAAATCTATTATGTATACGGAGAAGTCGCTTCAAATCCAAGAGAGTGGCGTGATCGTGGTGCAAACTTCCCCGAAGGTCAGCAAGAATCAGCTAAAGGCGGTATTTAAAGAGTATTTTGGAGTTACCCCTTTGAAGGTGAATTCGCTCAGACAAGAGGGCAAAACGAAGCGATTCCGAGGGATTGAGGGGAAAAGGGCTTCGTTTAAGAAGTTTTACGTGAAGTTGCCTGAGGGCGCAAAAATCGAATCGCTCGCGGTGTAAGGAGAAGAGAAAATGGCAATTAAAACCTATAAACCATATACACCTAGTCGCAGGTCAATGTCTGGGCTAAGCTCTAATGACATCACGGCGAAGTCAAGCGTGCGAAGCCTGCTCATTAAGCTCCCTACGACGGCTGGACGGAACAATAATGGTCGCATTACTAGTCGGCACAGAGAGGGCGGGGTGAAGAAGCTTTATCGCGTGATTGATTTCAAACGCAATAAGTTCGGAATCGAGGGGCGAGTTACGGCGATTGAGTATGATCCGTATCGAAACTGCCGTATCGCGCTTATTACCTATAAAGACGGCGAGAAGCGATACATTTTGCAACCCGATGGGCTTTCCGTGGGGCATGTGATTATCTCTGCCGAGGGTGGTTTGGATATTAAAAACGGTTATGCGATGAAGCTAAAGAGTATTCCGATCGGAACGATTGTGCATAACATTGAGCTCCATCCTGGTGCGGGCGGTCAGCTCGCTAGGAGCGCGGGTGCATCCGCCCAGATCATGGGACGCGAGGGCAAATACACCATCATTAGAATGCCTAGCGGTGAGATGAGGTATATCCTTGAGGAGTGCATGGCAACGATCGGGACGATCGGGAATGCGGATTTTGCGAACATCTCTATCGGTAAGGCGGGCAGGAATCGATACCGAGGAATCCGTCCGCAAACACGTGGTGCGGCAATGAACCCGGTTGATCACCCACACGGTGGTGGTGAAGGTAAAACGGGCTCAAGCGGACATCCCGTATCGCCATGGGGTATGCCAGCGAAAGGCTTTAAGACTAGAAAGAAAAAGGCTAGCGATAAGCTCATCATTTCAAGAAGAAAAAAATAAGAGGGTAGCGTAGCATGTCTAGATCAATTAAAAAAGGTCCATTTACCGACGATCACTTGATGAAAAAAGTGCTCAAAAGTAAAGCAACAAAGGACAATAAACCTATCAAGACTTGGTCACGACGCAGCACAATCGTGCCTGACATGATCGGTCTTACATTTAACGTGCATAACGGCAGAGCTTTTGTCCCTGTCTATATTACTGAGAATCACGTCGGATACAAATTGGGCGAATTTGCCCCCACAAGAACCTTCAAAGGACACAAGGGCAGTGTCCAGAAGAAGATCGGTAAGTAAGGAGGGATCATGAGTAAAGCACTATTACGATATATCAGACTCTCGCCTACTAAAGCCAGACTGGTAGCCCGTGAGGTTCAGGGAATGAATGCTGAGGTAGCGATCGCGTCTTTGGAATTTATGCCCAACAAAGCCGCCAAAGTGATTTCCAAAGTGATCGCTTCTGCGCTTGCAAATAGCGGAATGGGTGCGGAAAATGCAGTCATCAAGTCTTGCAGAGTGGATGCTGGTCCCGTGTTGCGAAGATTTGCTCCTAGAGCTAGGGGGCGAGCCACTCCGATTCGCAAGCCTACTTCCCATGTATTCGTGGAAGTCGTAGAACAAAGTAAGGATAAATAGCATGGGTCAAAAAGTTAATCCTATCGGTCTTAGACTAGGTATCAATAGAAATTGGGCTTCACGATGGTTTCCAAACTCTGAAACTACTCCGGTAAATATCAATGAGGATCACAAAATCCGACGATTCCTTAAAAAAGAGCTTTATTATGCGGGTGTGAGTGAGATTATCATTGAGCGAACGGCTAAGAAGATCCGCGTAACGGTCGTGGCAGCTCGTCCGGGAATTATTATCGGCAAGAAGGGCGCGGATATTGAGAAGCTCAAAGATGCACTCAAAAAGATTGTCGATAAAGAGATTTCCATTAATATTAAAGAGGTCAAGCGACCTCAAGCCAACGCACAATTGGCGGCTGAGAATATCACTATGCAGCTTGAGCGACGTGTAGCTTTTAGGCGCGCGATGAAGAAAGTCATGCAAGCGGCGATGAAATCAGGCGCGAAAGGGATCAAAATCAAGGTCTCAGGGCGACTCGCAGGAGCTGAGATGGCAAGGACAGAGTGGTATATGGAGGGACGTGTGCCACTTCATACATTGCGAGCGAAGATCGATTATGGCTTTGCAGAGGCGATGACTACGTATGGAATTATCGGTGCGAAGGTTTGGATTTTTAAAGGCGAAGTTTTGCAGAAGGGAATCCAACCCGAGAAAAAAGAGGAGACTTCGGCAAAAGAGAAAGAGCCCGCTCGAGGCACACGAAGAAGGAGGCAATAAGTTATGTTAATGCCAAAACGAACTAAATATAGAAAGCAGATGAAGGGCAGGAATCGGGGGAAATCTTTCCGCGGTAATGCCCTTTCTTTCGGCGATATAGGAATCAAGGCCTTAGAGCATGGGCGGATCGATTCTAGGCAGATTGAGGCAGCGAGAATCGCGATGAGCAGACATACCAAAAGGGTGGGCAAGATTTGGATTCGCGTGTTTCCCGATAAGCCTTTAACTGCAAAGCCACTTGAAACTCGTATGGGTAAAGGTAAGGGCTCTGTGGATAAATGGGTAATGAATATCCAGCCGGGGCGCATGATCTATGAATTAGCGGGAATCGATGTAGAGCTTGCTCGTGAGGCGCTAACACTCGCGCAGAGTAAGCTCCCTTTCAAAACCAAAATCGTAACCAGTGAGAGTGAAAATGAAATTTACTGAGATTAAAGATCAAGAGGTAGCAGCGTTGCAGAAGTTGCTTAAGGAGAAGAGGTCGTTGCTCTTTGAGCTTAAACTTAAGCTCAAAACTATGCAGCTTAGTAATCCCAATGAGATTAAGGTCGTCCGCAAGGATATCGCCAGAATCAACACGGCTCTTGCGGCGAAAGAGGGTTAATCATGAATACAGAACAAGCACACAAAAGGATAATCCAAGGCAGGGTCGTCTCCAAAGCGGGCGATAAAAGTGCGACGATTCTTGTTGAGAGGAGGGTCATTCACCCTAGGTATCGCAAGATTGTTAAGAGATTTAAGAAATACATCGTGCATGATGAGAATAACGCAGTTAAAGTGGGAGATGTGATTGAGGCAATCGAGTGTCGTCCCATCTCTAAGCGAAAAGCTTTCAATTTGCACAAAGTCCTTTTGGTAGGAGTTGAAGCATGATTCAGAGTTTTACAAGATTGACGGTCGCTGATAACAGTGGCGCGAAAGAGGTGATGTGCATTAAGGTTCTCGGCGGAAGCAAGAGACGATATGCCACCATCGGCGATGTGATTGTGGCTTCGGTTAAGAAAGCTCTCCCAAATGGGAAGATCAAAAAAGGTCAAGTTGTCAAGGCAGTTGTTGTTCGCACAAAAAAAGAGATCCATCGAGGAAATGGCTCGCTTATTCGCTTTGATGATAATGCAGCCGTGATTTTAGACAGCAAGCGAGAACCGATTGGCACGCGTATTTTCGGTCCCGTGGGGCGGGAAGTGCGATATGCCAATTTTATGAAAATCGTCTCTCTTGCACCGGAGGTGCTCTAATGGTTAAGTTTAAGATTAAAAAGGGCGATCAGGTTCAAGTGATTGCCGGAGATGATAAAGGGAAGGTTGCGGAGGTTCTTCGCGTTTTACCTAAAAGCTCGCAAGTTATTGTGGCGGGTTGTAAAATGGTCAAAAAGAGCGTGAAAACTAGTGAGCAAAACCCCAAAGGTGGCTTTGTTAGCAAAGAGATGCCCATGCACATCTCTAATGTCAAGAAAGTGGAGGCGTAGGAATCCATGTATCAACTAAGAAAACTTTACAATGAAGAGCTAAAAGGTAAATTAGCCAAAGAGTTGGGAATCAAGAATCCTATGCTTCTTCCAAAGCTTGATAAGATCGTCATTAGCGTCGGTGCGGGGGATTACGCCAAGGACACGAAGGTGATGCAAAATATCGCGGATACCATTTCGCTTATCGCGGGTCAGAGAGCCATTATCACTAAGGCGAAGAAGTCCGTAGCGGGCTTTAAAATGCGCGAAGGTATGCCTATGGGCGTGAAAGTTACTTTGCGCGGGAATCAGATGTATAACTTCCTCGAGAAGCTCATTAAAATCGCGCTCCCAAGGGTGAAAGACTTCCGAGGCGTTCCACGCAACGGTTTTGATGGTCGAGGAAATTACAGCTTCGGTCTTAACGAGCAGCTGATGTTCCCGGAAGTCGTCTACGACGATATTATGGTAAGTCATGGTATGAATATCACAATGGTAACTACGACGAATAACGATAAGGAGGCGTTCAAAATGCTCGAGCTATTTGGCATGCCTTTTGCAAAAGGAAGAAGCAATGGCTAAAAAATCAATAGTGGCAAAGACTAATCGAAAACCAAAATTCAAAGTGCGGGCTTATACGAGATGCCAAATCTGCGGGCGACCTCACTCTGTGTATCGAGATTTCGGTCTCTGCCGAGTTTGCCTGCGCAAGATGGGTAATGAGGGACTTATTCCCGGGTTACGAAAAGCTAGTTGGTAAGGATAAAAAATGGTAAATGACATTATCGCGGATTCCTTGACAAGGATCAGAAATGCGTCTATGAGACGGCTAGATTATACGACACTCTATTACGCGAAAATTGTAGTCTCTATCTTGGAAGTATTTCAGGCAAAGGGCTTTATTGAGAGCTACAAAGTGATCGATAAAGAGGGAAAACAGTCTATTAGCGTGGTCTTGAAGTATGACGACAAAGGACGTTCGGTCATTAATGAGATTAAGCGGATTAGCAAGCCTGGACGGAGAATCTACAGAGGGCGCGCGGAGCTTAAACGTTTTAAAAACGGCTACGGGATTATTGTTGTGAGCACTTCTAGGGGCGTGATCGGCAATGAGGAAGCTTACAAAGCCAACGTTGGTGGCGAAGCACTTTGTAGCATTTGGTAAGGAAATAAAATGTCAAGAATCGGGAAGAGACCTATTAGCATTCCAAATGGCGTTGAAGTCAAAATTGAAGGAAGCAAAATTGTGTTTACTAAAGGGAAGCTTCAGAAATCTCTTGAGACTTACGGTCGGGTGGGGATTGAGGTCGCAAACAGCGAGCTTGTATTGAAGCTAGGTGGCGAAGATGCTCAATCTAAGGCTTTTTGGGGCACTTATCGTGCATTGGCCAACAATATCGTGCTTGGTTTATCCACAGGCTTTAGCAAGCAGCTTGAGATTAACGGAGTTGGTTACAAAGCCGCAGTCAAGGGTAAGATGCTTGAGCTGATTTTAGGATTTTCACATCCTATTAACTATCCGATTCCCGAGGGCGTGGAGATGAGCGTGGATAAGAACCTCATCATTATTAAAGGGAGTGATAAGCAGCAGATCGGTCAGATTGCTGCGGAGATTCGGGAGTTCCGACCACCCGAGCCTTACAAAGGTAAAGGTGTGAAGTATAGTGATGAGACCATTATTCGCAAAGCCGGTAAGACCTCCAAGAAGTAAGGAAAGATTATGTTGGAAAAAGCACTCAAAAGGAAAAATTCTCTACGGAATAAGCGAAAATTACGCGTGCGAGGTAGGATTTGTGGAACAGCACAAAAACCAAGAATCTCCCTATTTCGTTCAAATAGGCATCTGTATGCTCAAGCAATTAATGATGAGAGTGGTGTAACGCTCGCAAGTGTTGATGGTAAAAAGCTTGGCTTTGGGAGCAGTAAAGAAGAGGCAAAAAAGACGGCTGCCTCCTTTGCGGCTACACTCAAAGAGGCGGGAATCCAAGAGGCGATTTTTGATCGCAATGGCTACCTATATCATGGGGTTGTTGCTAGTTTTGCGGACTCTCTCCGAGAGAACGGAATTAGTCTGTAAGGGGTAAAAATGGAAATTAATCGAGAAGAATTTCAAGAAGTTGTCGTCAATATCGGCAGGGTTACAAAAGTCGTCAAAGGCGGTCGGAGATTTCGATTCAATGCCCTTGTGGTTATAGGAAACAGAAACGGTCTTGTGGGATTTGGTTTGGGTAAAGCCAAGGAGGTTCCCGATGCGATTAAAAAGGCTGTCGATGATGCATTTAAAAATATCATTCAGGTCAATATAAAAGGGACAACGATTCCCCATGATATTGAGCATAAATACAACGCAAGCAGGATTCTCCTAAAACCTGCGAGCGAAGGAACAGGTGTCATCGCTGGCGGTTCTGCTCGCGCGGTCATTGAGCTTGTGGGAATCAAGGATATTTTGACAAAATCTCTAGGGTCAAGCAACCCTTATAACGTCGTGCGTGCTACGATTGACGCACTGAGTCGAATTAAAGCTTAAGGAATATTTATGGCATTAGATAATCTAGTACCTGCGCTAGGTAGCGTAAAAGAGCGCAAGCGAGTAGGTCGTGGTCAGGGAAGTGGCATGGGTAAGACCTCCACACGCGGGGGCAAAGGTCAGACCGCGCGCACTGGCTACAAAGAGAAGCGAGGCTTTGAGGGGGGGCAGCAGCCACTCCAACGACGACTTCCAAAAGTGGGCTTTACCACGCGGATTGTAAAGCCTTATACGATTAATATCGAAAAGATTACCAAAGTGGCGGAACTAGAGAAAATCACTTTTGATAGCATTGCCTCGGTTCATCGATTCCCCGCGGGAGTGCTTAAGATTAAGCTCATTGGTAAAGGTGCTTCTAGCCTAGCTTCCAAAATCGAAGATGAGCGAATTATCACAAGCGGACGAGCCTAATGAATAAGGCAATCGTCAACAAAATCCTCATCACGCTCGGCTTTTTGCTAGCCTATCGAGTGTTGGCGTATGTCCCCGTCCCCGGTGTTGATGTAGCGGTCATTAAATCTTTCTTTGACAGCAACGCAAACAACGCTCTTGGGCTTTTCAATATGTTTAGCGGCAATGCTGTTGAACGCCTTAGTATCATCTCTCTGGGAATCATGCCTTACATCACCGCATCAATTATCATGGAGCTCCTCGCCGCGACTTTCCCCTCCCTTGCGAAGATGAAAAAAGAGCGCGATAGCATGGTCAAATATATGCAGATTGTGCGCTATGCGACGGTTGGGATCACCCTCGTGCAGGCAATTGGGGTTTCAATCGGGCTTAGGAGTATCGGCGGAGGTTCGCAAGGTGCGATTCTTATTGATATGAATGTTTTTATCGCCGTTTCGGCTTTCTCAATGCTCGCAGGGACGATGATGCTCATGTGGATTGGCGAGCAGATTACCCAGCGGGGAATCGGGAATGGGATTAGCCTCATCATCTTTGCGGGAATCGTGTCGGGAATCCCTGCAGCGATTAACGGCACGTTTAAGCTTGTGAATACCGGTGAAATCAACTTCCTCGTGTTGCTCGCAATCGTGGCAATCATCATTGCGACGGTGCTGTCGATTATTTTCATCGAGCTTGGGGAGCGGCGTGTCCATATCTCGTATGCTCGCAAAGTGCTGATGCAAAATCAAAATCGTCGTATTATGAATTACATTCCTATTAAACTGAATTTGAGTGGGGTGATTCCGCCTATTTTTGCCTCTGCAATTTTGATGTTCCCCGCGACGCTATTGCAAGCTTCTAGCAATCCGACTGTTACGGCAATTGCGGATTTCTTGAGTCCAAATGGCTATGCCTACAACGTCATCATGTTTGCTTTGGTAATCTTTTTTGCCTATTTTTACTCTTCGATTGTTTTTAACGCTAAAGACATCTCTGAGAATCTCAAGCGTCAAGGTGGATTTATCCCCGGACTTAGACCGGGCGAGGGGACGGCGAATTTTCTCAATGAGGTGGCTAGTCGCCTAACCTTTTGGGGGTCGCTCTATTTGGCGTTGATTTCCACCCTGCCATGGGTGCTCGTCAAGGGTATGGGCGTTCCTTTTTATTTTGGGGGGACGGCAGTGCTTATCGTCGTGCAGGTTGCGATTGATACCATGCGAAAAATCGAAGCTCAAATCTATATGAGTAAATATCAGACATTGAGTGCTGTGGGCTTGTAGAGATGGCTATTGCGATTCGTAAGCCTGAGGAGATTGAGATGCTTGCGAAGGCGAACTCAATTGTTGCTCAAACAATCTCACTCCTCAAAAAAGAGGCAAAACCCGGGATCTCTCTCTTAGAGCTGGATAAAATGGCAGAAGATTTTATACGCTCTCACGATGCACGCCCTGCATTTAAGGGGTTGTATGGATTCCCAAACGCCGTTTGCACCTCAGTCAATGAGGTGATTATTCATGGGATTCCTAGCAATTATCAACTCAAAGAAGGGGATGTGTTGGGCGTGGATATTGGGACGGAGTATCATGGCTGGTATGGTGATGCTGCTGCAACCTTTGGAATCGGGAAGATCTCCGCACGCGATGAGAAGCTGATGGCCTGCTCTGAAGATGCGCTTTTGTTTGCTATTGACAAAATCCATGAAGGCATGCGTTTTAAGGAGCTTAGCCATCTTATTGAGCAGTTTATCTTACAGAGGAATTTTGTCCCCTTACATGGATTTTGCGGGCATGGAATCGGGCGTAGACCTCATGAAGAGCCAGAGATTCCCAACTATTTGGAGGGTGGCAATTACAAGCAAGGACCAAAAATCCGTGAAGGCATGGTGTTTTGCATTGAGCCGATGATTTGTCAGAAAAGTGGCGAGGCGAAGATCCTTTCTGATCGTTGGGCAGTTGTCTCTCGTGATGGATTGAACGGTAGTCATCACGAACATGCAGTGGCGATCATTAAGGGCAAAGCAGAAATATTGTCAAAAGAGTAGAGGTATAAATGGCGAAAGATGACGTGATCGAGGTAGATGGGAAGGTAATCGAAGCCCTGCCTAATGCGACTTTTAGGGTGGAGCTTGAGAATAACAAGCACGTGATTTTGTGTCATATCGCTGGGCGAATGCGAATGCATTACATTAAGATTTTGCCCGGCGATAAGGTGAAAATCGAACTCACCCCTTATAGTTTAGATAAGGGCAGGATCACCTTTAGGTATAAGTAGCTTTTAATTAAGCTTCGTGTAGAATCGCCGACTTTGGTTTGTTTAAATTAATCCTCGGTTGTTTCGGATCTTTTGGTTAAAATTTAGGAGTAAGTAGCAATGAAAGTGAGACCATCAGTTAAAAAGATGTGTGATAAGTGCAAAATTATCAAGAGAAAAGGGATCGTCAGAGTGATCTGTAGCACCCCTAAACACAAACAGAGACAAGGATAAGGTATGGCAAGGATTTCTGGTGTTGATTTACCAAAGAAAAAGAGGGTTGAGTACGCGTTGACATATATCTATGGAATCGGTCTTAGAAGTTCGCGAGATATTCTCTCTGCCGTGAATATCTCGCCTGATAAGCGTGTCCAAGATTTGAGCGAGGCTGAGGTGTCGCTCATTAGCAAGAAGATCCAAGAGGGTTATGCCGTCGAGGGTGATCTGCGCAAAAAAGTTACCATGGATATTAAGGCACTCATGGATCTTGGGAGCTATCGTGGGCTTCGACATCGTAAGGGGCTTCCCGTAAGAGGTCAAACGACAAAGAATAACGCTCGAACCCGAAAAGGTAAGCGAAAAACTGTCGGTAGCGCAAGCAAATAAGGGGTAGAAATGGCAAAAAGAAAAATAGCGGGCAAAAAAAGGGTCATTAAGAAGAATATCGCTCGGGGCGTTATCCATATCGCTGCGACATTCAATAACACAAGCGTGACCATTAGCGATGAGATGGGGAATGTCATCTGCTGGAGCACTGCGGGTGCGTTGGGCTTCAAAGGGAGCAAGAAATCTACACCCTATGCGGCACAACAAGCCGTAGAAGATGCTGTGGCTAAAGCTAAAGAACATGGAATCAAAGAGCTTGGCGTGAAGATTCAAGGGCCTGGAAGTGGACGCGAGACAGCGGTGAAAAGTCTCGGCTCTATTGAGGGAATTAGGGTGTTGTGGTTCAAGGACGTAACTCCATTGCCTCATAATGGATGCAGACCCCCAAAACGCCGACGCGTGTAAGTTAAGGAGAGAGAAATGGCGAGATACAGAGGACCGGTAGAGAAGATTGAGAGAAGATTTGGGGTGAGTCTTAGCCTCAAAGGTGAACGAAGGCTTTCTGGGAAGAGCTCTTTAGAGAAGCGACCTTATGCTCCGGGGCAGCATGGTCAGAGGCGAGGCAAAGTCTCCGAGTATGGCTTGCAACTTCGTGAGAAGCAAAAAGCAAAATTCATGTATGGGATTTCCGAGAAGCAATTCAGAGGAATCTTTCAAGAGGCGAATCGACTTGAAGGAAACACAGGAGAGCTGCTTATCAAGCTTTTGGAGCGACGGCTAGATAACGTCGTTTATCGAATGGGCTTTGCGACGACACGGCGTTTTGCGCGACAGATGGTTAGCCATGGGCACATTCTCGTAGATGGCAAGCGGGTTGATATCCCTTCATACATGGTGCTTCCTGGGCAGAAGATCGAAGTTCGCGAGAAGAGTAAAAATAATCCTCAGATCCAGCGAGCAATTGAGCTGACTAAGCAGACGGGAATCGCTCCTTGGGTTGATGTGGATCAGACGAAGGTCTTTGGAATCTTTACGCGATCTCCTGAGCGAGAAGAGGTCGTGATCCCCGTTGAAGAGAGACTTATCGTCGAGTTATATTCTAAGTAACAGGAGGGGATTCATGAGACACATTAAAACTTCTCCTTATGTCCCGACGGATGTTTCTGTTCAAGAGGCAGGTAAGAATCGAGTCAAAATCTCGGTCTATCCTTTTGAGTCTGGTTATGCAATTACCATAGCACATCCGCTAAGGAGGCTTTTGCTTGGAAGTTCGGTCGGATTTGCGCCCATCGCGCTGAAGATTGAGGGTGCGGCGCATGAGTTTGATTCTGTGCGGGGAATCATGGAAGATGTGGCGCTTTTCATTGTCAATCTCAAGAATATTCGCTTTAAGCTACGCGGCGAGGCTGAGCGTGTGACTCTTGAATATAGCTTTAAAGGCTCAAAAAGTATCAGTGGTGCGGATCTTGTAAGCGATCAAGTGGATGTAGCAACCCCGACGCAGCATCTTGCGACGATCAATGAGGATGCAAAGTTGAGCTTTTCACTTATCATTCAGCGAGGGATTGGCTATGTCCCTAGTGAAGAGGTGAGAGAGATTATCCCTGAGGGGTATATTCCGTTGGACGCCTTCTTTACGCCCGTAAAAAAGGCGACCTATGAGATTGAGAATATCCTCGTCGAAGATAATCCGACGTATGAAAAGATTGTTTTTGAAGTGGAGACGGACGGTCTGATTGATCCGACTGCGGCTTTCAAAGACGCTCTTTCGGTTCTGCAAGGGCAGCTTTCTGTTTTCAGTGCGGAGTGGAGTATTGCTTCTGCAGAAAATGGCGAAGCAGGAGATGATGATAGCACGGAAATTCGCTCCTTAATTCAACCTGTGGAATCGCTTAATCTAAGCGCGCGTTCTTTTAATTGTCTTGATCGAGCGGGGATAAAGCTCATTGGTGAGCTTGTTTTACTAGGCGAGAGTGGGCTAAAAGAGGTAAAGAATCTAGGCAAAAAGTCTTTTGAAGAGATTAGGGATAAACTTGAAGAGACTGGGTTCCCCATAGGCAAGGAGCTTTCGAATGAAACCGCGAGTGCTCTTCGGAAGTATTTGAGCAAATTAAAATAAAGCTATAACGTTAATTTTAAGGAATTTTTATGAGACACAACCATGGATACAGGAAGCTAGGTAGGACTTCGGCGCACCGCAAGGCGTTATTGAAGAATCTTGCTGTCGCTTTGGTGGAACATCAAAAGATCGAGACTACTTTGATGAAGGCTAAGGAGTTGCAATCTTACATTGAGAAGCTCATCACTAAGGCTTCTAGGGGCTCATTCAATGCACATCGTGCGATTTTTGCACACTTGCAGGACAAGAGCGCAACAAATAAACTTGTCGTGGAAATTGCTCCAAAATATAGCGAACATAACGGAGGATATACAAGAATCGTGCGCACTCGCTTGCGTAAAGGCGATGCAGCTCCGATGGCTTTCATCGAGCTTGTTTGATTCGTTAGCCCACCGCACATTTGTCGGCGGGCTTCCCTTGCTCTCTCATTTCATTACTGCTTACAATATCAAACTCATCTATTTATCTTAGATAGAGAATCCCAGGAAACTTGCCATTGCCACACTCTTCATGTTGTCATCTATTAGATATAGAAAACAAAACCTTTTCTCCAGATGATTTTCGCAGACATAATTCAAGCCACGATATATATATATATATATATATGATTACCATTATATTGATGTCTTTCTATCTGCTAGAGCAGATGAGGGAATCGATGTAATAAATGAATTCAAAGATAGAAAGGAATCAAAAAAAAAAAAAAAATGGTTAGATTGTTACTCGCGAGCGTGGTGATTTTTGGTGTCTCTTACGGGGCTGGTTGCAAGAATCTAAGTGGTATGGATAGGAAGTCTATACAAAAACCTTCTCTACGATCATTGATACTCTCGGTCTTGGTTGTGGTAACTATCAGTGTATTCAGGGAGATTGTCGCAATGGAAATGGGACATTGATGATTGCATGCTATGACAAAAAAGGGAAACTCGAAGGATTGTTCTTTAATAATGGGGTACTTTGTGATCGCAAGATGACAGTAACAAATGCTTCCACAGGCGAGCTACTAGAGGTATTTATGTTTGAAGACGCTAGAGCGAAGAGAGAATAAAACAATTAGACTTTACTCATACGTTAAATAATCCCTAACGCAAACCTGTATTTCTCCTCTCTTAACAAAGATAGAAATAGGAGGAGGGGTAGAGTTTGTCATTACAAAAGTCTCCTTTTAGCGGATTCCCATACAATTCGCCTCTCTAATCTTTACCCATATTTCAAAAAATTCTGAGCAATTCAAGGCGCACCCATTTCAGACTTTTTTGGCTAAAATGACGCGGAAATTACCATAAGGGGGTGGGACAATGGAATACTATCTTTGGATCAAGGCGTTTCATTTCATGGCGTTTATCTCGTGGATGGCGGTGCTCTTTTATCTGCCACGGTTGTATGTCTATCATGCCGAGCATATCGAGAAACTCGAGTTTGTTCGCGTGGTAAAAATCCAAGAAGACAAGCTTTACAACTTCATCGGCTGGCCCGCAATGCTAGGGACGGTAATCTCGGGAATCGCGATGATTGTCCTAAACCCCTCGATGTTAAGCGGCAGCGGTTGGCTACACGCGAAAATTTTCTTTGCTTTTTTGCTACTTTTCTATCATTTTGACAATGGTCGCTATCTGAAGCTATTCCGCGAGGATCGCTGTTTTAAGTCGGGAAAATTTTTCCGTTTTTACAACGAAGTCCCGACGATTCTCATGATAGGAATCGTGATTTGTGGCGTGTTAAAGCCCTTTTAGAGATTGCATGGAGAGATGTTGGAGGCGAGTTTTAGATTCCCATAAGGAATCGTCCCTCTATTTTGCGCTAAATGCTATAATCTCCCCTTGTGAATAGCCCAACATAAGGAAAAGTGATGAAGAAGATGTGGTCAGGGCGTTTTAGTGAGGTGAGTGCAGAGCTTTTGGAGCGCTTTAACGCCTCTTTGCCTTTTGATAAAGCTCTCTATCGCGAGGATATTGAGGGCTCTAAAGTGCATGCGAAAATGCTCTATAAGCAGAATATTCTCACCAAAGCCGAGTATGAGGAGATTGTGCAGGGGTTGGAGCGTGTGCTGGGCGAGATTGAACAGGGTGAATTTGAATTTAAAATCGCTCATGAGGATATTCACATGGCGATTGAGTCGCGTCTGACTGAGCTCATCGGCGAGAGTGGCAAGAAGCTCCACACTGCGCGCAGTCGCAACGATCAGGTCGCACTTGATTTTAGAATGTTCGTGCAGCGGTGCAATAAAGAGATCCGTGCCTCTCTCATGGAGCTTATGGACACGCTTTTGAAAATCGCTTCAAAGCACACAAAAACGCTCATGCCCGGCATGACGCACCTCCAACACGCACAGCCTGTGAATTTTGGCTTTCATCTTATTGCGTATGCATGCATGTTTAAGCGCGATGTGGAGCGGCTTGCGGATAGTTATGCGTTGCATGATTACTGCCCTCTGGGCGTGGCGGCTCTTGCGGGGACGCCCTATGCGAATGATAGGGAGTTTTTGGCGCGTAAGCTCGGATTCCAAGCACCCACGCTCAACGCAATGGACACAGTGAGCGATCGTGATTTTGCACTGGATCTGCTCTATGGGATCGCCCTAGTCATGATGCACGTTTCGCGCCTAAGTGAGGAGCTCGTGCTGTGGAGCAGCTATGAATTCGGCTTTATTAGTCTGAGCGATTCCTACTCGACCGGGAGCTCAATTATGCCACAGAAGAAAAACCCTGATGTTCCTGAGCTGTTACGGGGCAAGAGTGGGCGAGTTTATGGGAATCTGCTCTCGCTTTTGACCGTCATGAAGGGCTTGCCTTTAGCCTACAATAAGGATACACAAGAGGACAAGGAGAGTGTGTTTGATAGCATAGAGACGGTGCAAATCAGCCTAAAAATCCTCAAAGAGGCTTTAGTGAGCATGAGTGTGAATACTAAGCGCATGCGGGAAGCGTGCCGTATCGGGCATTTGAGCGCGACGGATTTGGCGGACTTTTTGGTGCGATCGTGTGGTGTGCCCTTCCGCGAGGCGCACCACATCACAGGGCGGATCGTCGCATACGCGGAATCAAAGCGCAAGGACATCACCGAGCTTAAAGAGGAGGAGATTTTGGCTCTTGATTCTAGGATTAGGGCGGGGGTTTTGGAGGCACTCGATCTCAAAAACTCAATGAATGCGCGTAATTCTCAAGGCGGAACATCAAGCGAGCAGACGGAGCTTCAGATTAAAACCCTGCGCGCGTGGCTTAAAAAGAGGAAAAAATGAGCAAACCCATCGTGGAAGTGAGCGTCAAGCACCTCACGCAGAAGTGCTTCAAGGCAAGTGGCGCACATTTGGGAATCGAGTTTGATTGCGCGCAGACCTCGCCCAAGGAGATGTTTTTAGCTGGGTTGCTTGGGTGTAGCGCGTATGACATGCTAGAGCTCTCCAGTGCGCGGGGAATCGCGCTAAGTGGGCTGTCCCTTAGCATTAAAGGCTACCCAAGCGAGGAATCGCCCGCACGTTTTGAACGTTTGGAGATTGTGTATTCTTTTGATTCCGCCGCGTCTGATGAAGAGGTGCTCTCGTGGGTGGAGGCGAGCACGGAGCGGTATTGCACGACGATTAATACTGTGCGCAAGGGGTGCACGATGAGCTACTCTGTGCGCCACAATGGCGCGATTATCCAGCCTCCCAAGGAGCTAGCGTGAGAGAGAAACAGCAAGAGATTGTCCAAATGTTTGATGACATTTCGGGGAGCTATGATTTGGCTAATCGCCTTTTAAGCTGCGGGATTGATATTTCGTGGCGCAAAAAGGCGTGTGAGCTTGCGTTTTCTCATCTAGGTAAGGAGAGTGCGCGGATTCTTGATGTGGCGTGTGGGACGGGCGATATGATTTTGCATTGGGAGAAAAACGCCAAATCCAAGGGAATTTGTATCGAGCAAATCACAGGAATCGACCCCTCGCAAGGCATGCTGAACGTCGCACGCCAAAAGCTCGTGCATGTGGAATTTATCAAGGCTGAAGCCAAAGAATTGCCCCTAGAGAGCGAGAGTGTGGACATTATTTCGATTGCTTATGGACTGCGGAATGTGGTCGAGCGCGAGAGGGCGCTTGCGGAGTTTCATCGCGTGCTGCGTCCTGGTGGGGTGCTCGTGATTTTGGAATTCACCAAAAGCGAGGAAAACACGCTTCTTGAGCGCATTATGGGATTTTACACCAAACGGATTCTCCCTTATTTGGGCGGAATCATCTCAAAAAACTACGCGGCGTATAAATATTTACCTGATTCTATCGAGGGATTTTTGACGCGGAGTATGCTGAATGCGGAACTAGCGGGAATCGGGCTGGAAGTAGTGTTTAGCAAAAGCTATTCGGCGAATATTTCAACGCTATTCATCGCAAAGAAGCGATAGATACCTAACGCAAGCTTTTTATCATTTTTGGTAAGCGGGGCGAGTTTGGATTGGATTCCCGCCCTTTATCTCGCTTTTTTGCTCGCAAGTCTCAAAGCCCTCACAAAACGGGCGAAAATCACCTAATTCTGTAAGGTTTGCTTCCTCCTTTTAGAAGCGCAAACCTCTTTATCGTTGCCTCCTCTAAAGGAGGACGTGTCTGATTCCTAGACATGCCTCAATCGCGCCGAGCTCATCAAGCACCTCTTTGCTCACTCCACTATCCACAAGGATTACGGCGAGGGCTTGTCGCCCATTTCTGCCGAGGCGGAAATCTGAGATATTAATGTGATGATTCGCAAGAATTGTGCCAATCATACCAATAACACCGGGGACATCGGTGTTTTGGAATAAAATCATGCGCCCCTTGGGTTCAATATCTAGCCCAAAGCCCTCAATTTCGACGATTCTTTGAAGATTCTCGCCAAAGACCGTGCCGCTGAGACTAAGCTCCCCTTTTTCGGTAACAAGCTTAATGGTCAGCATGTTTTGATAGCCGCTTTGCGCACTTTTAGACTCTTTTTTTAGCTCGATTCCCCGCTCTTTCGCCACATAGGGAGCATTTACGTAATTGACTTTATCTCCGAGGCTTGCATTGAGCGCACCCACAAGCCCAAAGGTTGCAAGCGAGTCAAGATACCCTGCAACCTCGCCTTCAG
>JBQMYQ010000022.1:0-27702 GCA_052173415.1 Wolinella sp.
AAATATTGACATTGCAATTAGTGCATTTACCGATACTAGGCTCGCTTTTGCCCTGCTTTTAGCAAGAATCAAAGTGCGCGTCGCTCCGGCGACAAAAATCGCGCAAATCTTTGCAAACAGGCGCATCGTGCAGCGACGAAGTCAAGTGCGCATGCGAGAATTTGAATACAATATCGAGCTCTTGCGAGCCATTTTCCCCTATGTGGGCAAAGATTTCGCGCGACCTCTTTTGCAATTTAAAAGAGAAGATTCCCTTCAAGTTTTTGAGAGTTTTAAACAACAATTCAACATCGCGCAAGGGACTAAAATTATCGTATTTCACGCAGGTTTTGGTGGCAGTGGCGAGGTAAATTTAAGCGCGCAAGAATACTTAGAGCTAGCCAAATCTATTAGCCATAAAGATGGACTAAAAATTCTTTTTACCTTTGGTCCTGATGATGATGAGAGCTTTGCATATATCGACAAACATCTAGATTTTGACGCGATTTTATACCGCTCCAATCTCGCACTCATCGACTTTTGCAAGCTTTTATCCCATTGCGAACTCTTCATCAGCGCATCGACCGGGCCAATGCACCTAGCCGGCGCGGTCAATATAAAAACGCTCTCATTTTTTGGGGCTTCCCGCTTTGGAAGTCCGAAGAGATGGGGCAGTGTCAATGATGAAAACAAGCAGATTTACTTCACGATTCCCGCCTCCGCCACCTCGCCCATGAAAGATATTAAAGCAAAACTGCAAGAGACCATAAATGCTTAAAGAGCCCTTCGCGTGGGATTTGTATTCTGATCAGCCAAGTGTAATTTTGGATAAAAAATTCAAAAAAAACGCACGGAAAAAGTATTTTTTTGAATTTCTCAGGCTCTTTTTGCTCTCGCTCTTTTTGCTCCCGCTTTTTACGCTTTTGATGCCCTTTTTTAAAGGCAGGAATCAGCCCAAAAATGAGGATTTTTACGGCATGGGCGTGAATTTGGATAAAGGGGAGTCGCAGACTGATTTGATCAATGAACTGGGCGTCAAAAATCTCCTCATTAGGGTGCCACTGTGGGATCTTGAGCGGCTGGATTCTTATGTTGCTTTTGCAAAAAGTTTTGGCAAGAAAAATATCCTCATTAATATCATGCAAGATCGGGAGCATATCGAGAATCTAGCACTTCTTGAAGGGAATCTGGCGCGAATTTTTGAAGCTTTTGGGGGAATCGCCAGCGAGTTTCAAATCGGAACGGCAATCAATCGAATCAAGTGGGGATTTTACGCACCGAGTGAATACTTAAACTTTTTTGAAGTCGCTTTCAAGCTAAAAGAGGCGCGATTCCCGCACATTACGCTACTAGCTCCTAGCGTTATAGATTTTGAATACCATTACAATATTGCTACAATGTTCAACACGAAAAAAATTTACTTTGATAAAGTCTCTTCGCTTCTTTATGTAGATAGGCGTGGAGACCCAAATAATCGTCAATTTGGAATTTTTAACTTAAAAAATAAAATAAATTTATTGTATTCCATTGTAAAATTGTCTAATAAAAGTAGCAATGATATTTATATCACAGAAGTAAATTACCCTATAAAAGATAGACAGCCTTATGCTCCGACGCAGGATAAAGGGTGCGTGAGAATCGATGAGTATTGCGACTTCATGCTGAAATATCACAACCTTGCGCGTTCAAGCAAAAAAGTCGCTCGAGTCTATTGGCACCAGCTCATCGCTCCGGGATATGGGCTCGTGGACAATCGCAGGGGCAGGCTCGTTAAAATGCCACAATTTTACACATACAAAGAGATGATCAAGGGGTAATGTTTTATGATTCGTGCTGTTTGTAGAAGCTTACAAAAGGTCTAAAATGCTATAATTTGCCCCGGATCTACACAGACAAAAGGGCGTAACGGGAGCAACAGCAAAGAGGCGCTCGCAAGTAGATATTTTGTAGTCTTGTGGGCTAAAGGGAAGCGAATTTACACAAAATATTCCCGATAAAACAAAGGAATTGCGATGAATTTTGTATCAATTTTTCAACAGTTCAAGCAAAAGCTTAGCTATGAGAAATTCTATTTTTACGCCTTTTTGCTCTTTGCATTTACCATGCCCCTATCTAGGGCAGCGATCAGCCTTTTTACCATACTGCTACCTTTAGCGTGGATTATTGAAGGAGATTTTCATAGAAAATTTAATGAAATAAAAGGTTCTACGTTTTTTATTGTATTTTTACTCCTTTACATGCTAGTAATTCTTAGCGTATTCCCTTCAGAAAATAAAAAAAGTGCCCTAGAATTCCCGCGCCTTTATGCCTATTGGCTAACTATGTTCGTCCTCTTTACAAGCCTCAAAAGAGAGTGGATCAGAAGTGTCATTACCGCATTTCTCTTTGGTATGGTCGTGAGCGAGATTATTGCCTATGGCATCTTCTTTGACCTCTGGGATTTTCGCGCAGGAGCAAAAAGCTCCGTCTCGCCTTTTATGATGCACATCGATTATAGTATTTATTTAGCTTTTACATCGGTGCTGCTTTTTAGTCGTATCATCTCTGCGCACTACCACAAGCGCGAGAAAATCCTCATGGCGATCTTTTTTTTAAGCACCACAGGGAATCTCTTCTTGCAGACGGGGCGCACGGGGCAGGTTGCCTTTATATTCGCAATAGGCGCGATGTTTTTCCTGCGATTTCGCTTCACATTCAAGAGCCTGCTCTACCCGGTTCTCTCGCTGCTCGTCATCTTTACCCTCGCATTTCACGGGAGCAATAATTTTAATCAACGCCTCAAACATACGCTAGCAGATCTCCAAAGTATCAAGAGCGGGAATCTCAACACTTCGTGGGGAATCCGCCTCGCATTTTATGGGCTAGCCTATGAGATTTTCAAAGAAAATCCCCTGCTAGGCGTGGGGGTTGGAGATTACAGAAGGGCTGCGACGGAGATTTTGCAAAGAGATGAATTCGCGCACTACCCCGACGACATGAGGGAATTTTTAGGCGATAATCACTTTCATAATCAATTCCTGCAAGTCACCGTGCAGATGGGAATCATCGGACTTTCGCTCACGATTCTCCTCTATTTTCTCGCTTTTAGGAGCGCGTGGAGGATAAAAAACAGCGAATACCGCGCCATTTTTTTGGTTTTTCTCATCATTTACACCATCGGGAGCTTCTCCGATCCGCTGTGGATCAGGCAATTTACCGTGATTATTTGGGTGCTTTTTGTCTCTCTCATGCTCAAATATGAAAGCTTTGAGAAACTCGCCCAAAACGCGCAAGAGTGAGAATCCTCGCGTTTAAAGTGCTTTAAATTACTGGGCGATTTTGCGCAAATTAGCGACGCCAAAATCTCGTAAAATACGCAAATAATCATCTCAATAAAAGGGCAAGCGGTGCTTAAAGATATTTCGCTTTCGGAGTTTCAAGCCACGCAGGAGGCATATCGCTTTGTGCTTGATGTGCGCTCGCCCCACGAATACGCCCTCTCACATATTCCCGGAGCGATCAATGTTCCTGTGTTTAGCGATGAGGAGCATGAGAGAATCGGCACGCTTTATAAGCATTCACCCTTTGAGGCACGGATTTTTGGCGCATCGCTCATCTGCGAAAATGTCGCTAAGGAGCTTTTAAGGCTCAAAGAGTGGCTACACCCCGCGCACAAAATCCTCATCTACTGCGCCAGGGGCGGGCAGCGTAGCCTCTCGCTTTCGCTCATTCTCTCTTCCATCGGCTATCAGATTTATCGTTTAATCGGAGGCTATAAACTCTATCGCTCACACGTGGCTAACGCCCTTACGCTGCCGCGCAAGGAGCGATTCCTAACCTTGGTCGCGCCGACGGGGAGCGGGAAGAGCGAGCTTATTGAGGGGATTAGCTGGGGGCTTGATATTGAGGGAATCGCCTCGCACATGGGGTCGAGCTTTGGCGATATTAAAGGGGGTCAGCCCAGCGTGAAGATGTTTCAAAACCTCCTATTTGAGCGGCTTCGCGCATTGCGCCATGAGCCGCTGATTGCCACAGAGGCTGAAAGCAAGAGGCTAGGGAATCTAATCCTCCCCGCGCCTTTGTATGAGCGCTACAAAAGCGCGCCTAAGGTATTTATCGCCTCATCTTTGGAGGCGCGTATCAAGCGCACTTTTGAGAGCTATGCCACCATCACGCCGATGTTTTTCCAAAACGCCATGCAAAAGATTGCGCGTTACATGAAAAAAGAGGCATGGGAGGAGGCGTATCGCTCCTTTGAGGCGGGAGATTTGATGAAATGTGCGGAGATTCTTTTGGTTGAATATTATGATAAGGTTTATAAACTTGAGCCATGTGATTATACAATTCGTTACAAAGACAAAGCTCAAGCGATCAGAGAATTGGAAGAGATTAAAGAGCAGGTGCTAAAGCTCCACTCACAGCGAGCCTAAGCACACTGCGATGAAGCCATAGATTCCGCCTACAAAGACAAGAAGAGCTTTAAAATACGCACGCTCTTTTCTAAACCCAAAAAGCACAAAACCTAGCGTAAGAATCGCACTAAGCCACAATGCAGAGGGCGAGAAATCAGCCAAAATCAAGTGATAGCGATACTCTCTTGCCTCTTTGATTACAAAAGGGAAAATATATTTTTTGAGAAACTCAAAGTGTTCATTTTGGCTAAATGAATAATTAAATCTTTTAATCTCACGATAATTTTCATCAAGATGATACATCGTGATTCCTCGCGAATTCTCTAACGCTAAAGTGCGACTTAATGGGGTGATTCCCAAGCGAAACCTCGTATCTATCGGGTTGTAGAGATCATTAGGCAAGGGAATCAGACGATAATTATCATAGCTAACGAGCTTCGCCCCCTCGCGATCAATCAAAACGCCGTAAAATTCGCGCCTTGTGTGCTCATTGACCGTAATAAGCGATATAGAATCGCTCACAATCCCCGTGCGGGCGACTTTGGGCTCGGAATCGCGCATCTTCAGATGATAGACTTCCCCTTTGGAATCGATAAGAAACGCCCCCTCATCAAAAGGCTTTTTGGGATTTGGATTCCCAAAATGTTGCTTAAAAGGAAACGAAAAATCCGCGTCCTTGAGAGCCTGTGTGAATTTCGCACTTAGGCGTTCATGCACTTTGAGCGTGTTTAGATTGAGAAACTCCACACCCTCTTGGGTATTCCGTATGATCCAAGGGTTGAAGTTCAGCTGTAAATAGGTGGGATTTGATTCAAAGAGTGTGAAAAGCGGAAGGGTCTTTTGATGATAGATTTGAGGCTTGATTCCCACGTGTTGTGAATTTTCTTTAATCTTATCCGCATCACTCCACTCTGAAAACTGCGCAGGAAACTCCCCGCGAGAGAGCAGATAGACTGCAAAACTAAAGGGCAAACTATGGGCAAATCCCTCGTTATCCATCGTTTCACCCTTGCTCGTTTGATAAGAAGTCTGATTATTTTCCCTCTTTTGAATAATAAAATCATCAAGCACTTCGGAATAATAGACATGCACGCTCTCCATTGGTTTATCAAGAATCGAATGGGCAATCTTAGGCAAAAATAGCGCAAGCAGTAGCGTTATGAAAACGAGGTTAAAAAATTTTAGCTGTTTCACTTGATATATCCTTGTCGATAGTGATCAAACGCAAGCGCGAGCGCATTGATGGCGTAGATTCCCATAAGAGTCAGATAGAGGAATCCAAGCTCATTGGCATAAAAGCTTGGAAGTGCGTAGATGTCGGGGTTGAACCTATAATAGACATAGGCACAAGCGAGCATGACGACAAAATGGACGATCGCTTGTGAGGGCGCAGGCTCAATGATGATCCCGCCGATGAAGAGGTAAAGCACCAACGCGAAAATGAAATTTTGCACCAGTGCGAGATTGAGAATCACAAGTAATTCATAAGGATAGGCGAAACTAAAAATTACATTAAAAATAATCCACTCCAAAATATATAGAGCTGCTACACAACCAAAACCCACAAGGACGATATAGGCAATATTCAGTATGACTGGGCGTGGAAAGTGGAGTGAGAGCCTTAGGCGCGCGTGGATTCTCTCATGTATAAAAACTAGCGTGGATACAAGCATTGAAATAAATAAATTCAGCTCAGTTAAGTGAAGAAGGCTAAATTCACGATTGAAAATAAACATGAGATTAATATCCATGCCTCCTTGATGTATGAGCGCGGCGCGGATTCCTAGCCCCAAATAGAGCAAAAACCCCGCGAGCAACAATAACGAAATGAGGTAAAATCCTCGGAATTTGCACAACTCTTTCTTAAACATTAATATCTCCCTGTATAGCCTAGAAAGGCGTCTTCAAAGCTTAGGCTAATCTCCCTGGCATGAGGCGGAATCTCCTTGAAAAAGCCAAAAATCTGCCGCTCCTCTTTGAGCTCGAGAATCGTCTCGATTCCCGCTATATCGCGGTATTCACAGCTCTTTGGCAGAGAATACCCGCGAAACCCCTCTCTAAAGCTTTTAAAATCCATCACTAGAGGCTGCGCATCCTTGCGCATAATCACAAGCTCATCAAGCAACCCCTCAAGATCATTGACGATATGCGTTGTCATGAGCACACTTTTGTTGCCCTCCTTGATGTATTCCCTGAGGTAGTCGATAAATAGCCGACGATACCCCGTATCAAGCCCCAAAGAGTAATCATCAAGAATCAATAAATCAGGATCGCTGGCAAACAATAGCCCAAGCACCACTTGCGAACGCTGCCCGCATGAGAGAGTCGAGATCTTCTGTTCCATGCTCACTCCGAGTTTGGAAAAGAGCTCAAAGAAGCGATCTTCTTTAAATTGCGCGCGGTATTCACTCGCATACAGGGCGTAAAGATCTTTAATTTTCAGATAATCATACGTAACATGCCCTTCATACAAAAGCCCGATTCTCGCCCTAGTTTTAGCGCTAAGACGCGTGCTCTCTTCGCCAAAAATGAGGCATTCGCCTTGGGTGGGTCTTAGATTCCCCATGAGGATATTAATCGTCGTGCTTTTACCTACGCCATTTTTCCCGAGCAGCCCCACGACACTCCCCTGTTTTACGCAAAAATTCAAATCCTCATAAATTCGCTTCGCCCCATAATATTGCGTCAAATGACGACACTCAATGACTGCTTCTGACATGATCACCGCTCCCCTTTTGTATGATCGATATTAAATACAATGGGCACTGAAATATGAACCCCGATCGCCTCTTTAGGTAGAGATTTTTTGGCAGATTTAAGGATCTGTTTCACATGCTTATCAAGGATAATGTAGCCGCTACTTTTGGCAATCTCGATATACTCAAACTCATCGGCATTAAGCAGCCTAAACTTCACATATACCCTGCCTTCTAACCCCAGCTCAAGAGCCCTCGGCGGATAGGTCGTGTGCCTTTTAATCGCGCTCAAAACTAGCCCCGAGAGATTCGCACCCCCCTCCACTATCTCAAGAGAAGCCTCCCCGCTGCTGCGAGCACCCCCCTCAGAGGTGAAGTCGTTTTGGGCTTGAATATTCCCCGCCATCTCAATCTCTGGTGTGGGAATCTCCTCAGATTCCTCTTTTGCGTGCATGCACTCTTTACAGGGGGGCTCTTTGAGGATACTTTTTTTCTTGGGGTGGTGCATCTTTTTTTTACGATGTGGAGGTTTGGGAGGGGGCTTTGGCGCGCTGGACGCCGCCTCCTGCCTAGTGGTGCTATCAGAAATTTGCGATAAGGAAATGCCAAGACTGCGAGTGGGACTTTGCGTATTAGAGAGGCTTGCATGAGTGCGACCCTCATAGACGATTCCCGCGATAATTAGGGCGTGAATCGTGCTTGAGAGTAGAAAAGATAGTGCTAAATTCCCTCTCCCGCCTCGCAGATTCATCGCTAAAAAACACTCTCTACCAGCGATAGCCCGTCTCTAGCCAAAACTGACGTCCCGTCTCATAGGTCATCACATCGGCATACGTGCGCGGTCGCGCCGTGACAATTTTGCTCGCAACCCCCGTGATATTTTTCCTATCCAATATGTTTAGGATATCGACATTGACAAAAATTTGTGAGCGCAAGGGCATATCCCACGCTAGGGAGATTTTCGTATCCCACGTGAAAGTCGTGTCCATTCGTCGGCTCCCATAGACATCAATCTGCTCGCCTTGATAGAGCTCTGTCCCCTTTTTAGCTACCGCCTCATAGCCTGCGCCTACTCTCAAAGAGTTCGCCCAGACCAAATGCCACAACGAGGGAAGTTGCGATATGACGCTTAGTTGCGCCGTCCATGGGCGGTTGAAATCCTGCGCGGGTCGCTCAGAGTATCGGATATATTTGCCGTTATATTTGATGATCGGATCGTTAATGACACCATCCAGATCCGAATTCGCTGTGTCATATGTATTCACATTGCTCTTTGTTTTTGTGCTATTAATCACAAACTCAAAATTATGTCTCGTATCGCCGATCTCATAGGGAGCGATATTCTTAAGCTTTAACGTATATACATCACTTCGGCTTTTACCACGATTGGTATAGACGGTCGCATCATCTTTATATTTCGTCCCATCAAGGGCGATTCCCTCACGCTTTGCAGTGCTACTCACGACGAGATCTCTCCCTCTGCGATGCACATATTTGGCGGTGAGATTGAAATTGGCGATATTTTGGCTCACACCTAGCGCGAGCTCATCATCATAGGGAATCTTGAGCTCTCTAAAGAGATGGTCGCTCTTTTGCCTTTTAAGGTTTAATGCCGTATTGGGCACCCATGGGCTATATGCGTTATTTTGTCGTCGCACCCATTGCTCTTTAAGTTTATCCCTATTCCCTTTGAGTGCATAAGCATAGGAGCTGCGCCCATAGTAGCGATTCGCCCCGAGTGTGAAGAGCGTATCGCCATCTCCAAAGAGATCATACGTCGAAGCGAATCTTGGCGCGAGCGTATTTTTCTTCATGTAGCTATCACTATCAAAGCGAAGCCCGGGGCGGAGCGTGAGATTCTCAATCTTCATCTCATCTTCAGCCCAGAGCGAAATCTGTGTGAGCGACGTTTCGACCTTGCCCTTGAGATACTTCTGCCAAACAGTATGATAATAGGTAGCCCCCCCCCATAGAGGATTTGCAGAGCAGAAAGGATCATCAGGGAGGCAATTACTACCACCCGGGAGAGGTTTGGGAGCACTTACTGAGAAAAATCCCTTGGGAATCTCAAAAGTCCCCTTTGAAGATTTAAGCTCGATTCCCGTAGCAAGACGGTGCTCGATTCCCACAAGCTCAAGAGGCTCGACCTCAAGGGACGCCTCATAGGAGAGAGTCTTTTGCTCCTGTTTTACGTCTCCATAACCCCCCTCATAACCCCAAAGCTTCTTCCACCATGCAGGATTCCCGTGTGGTATCCACTGAAACCAGTATTCCTTCTCCGCATCTTTTGAGCTCTCAAGCACGGAGTAGCCGAGCTTTTGACTAAACTTGGCAAAATCAAGCTCATAATCTGTTGCGATTCCCGTCGTAATCCCGCCGGATTTCATACTAGAGAAGCTATCTCTAGTATCATCGCGAAAATAAGTCGCACTACTTGGAGCATAAAGAATGCTAGGCGTAATCATCAGGCGATCGCTCGCATGATAGGAGAGCTTGAGTAAGTAATTCTCATTCTCACGGTGCACTGTGTGCTCCTCTGCCACACTGAAATTCTTTGACCTATACGCCACAAGAGGGATCTTTGAGTAGGTTCTTGAGTAGCTAAAGAGTAGCCCGAGTTTATCGGTCAAATGCCCATCAAGCAGAAGATTTTGCTTCCATTTCTGAAATCGTGGCTGCTTTTGCGGATCAAAAGAGTTATAAAATTCTCTATGCTCCAATTCATCGATGTGATAGCTCGTCCACGCGTCCCTAGAGTGCGCCACGCTCACCTTGCCGTGGAATCCACGCCTAGGATTCCTCGTCTTTGCGCTAATCACCCCGCCTTGGAATCCGCCGTATTTCGCACTCACCGAGCTATCATACACCGTAAGGTTCTCAACGAGATCAGGATCGAGATTGACCCCTTGCGAAATTGAGCCCAAATCAGGAATATCTTTCCCACCGATACCAGCAATACTAGAAGCACGATGACTGGGATCAAGGTCGTTATTTACGTTAAACCCATCAACCATGAAGTTATTTTGATAGAACTTCGCGCCATTAATGCTGATGTCTTGAGGGTCGATCTCACCGAGATTCTTGGAAGTTACTTGGGAGTTCCCAAACTGCACGTTAGGATTCCCCTTAAGCAAATCCGTCAAGCCACGACTGGGTGTAGGCGTGGAATCGATGGTCTCTTTATTTAGAGTCGTCCCGCTTAGATGAGGCGTCTTTTTTGAAATGCCCGAACTCTTGCGCGCAGCCTGAACCTTAACCTCCTCAAGCTGCACCTCTTGGGCGTAACCAAGGAGATAAAACGCCGCAAATAGGCCGATTATTAATCTTTTCATCGCTAATCTCCTAAACAATAAAATAATTAGTAATGGCAAATCCTAGAATAGTAGCAAGGAAAGAGCCAAAAATTCGCAACGAGTCTATCATAAATAATAATAAAAGTCATAATAGAATATATTTTACACAAGAATCAGACATAAAAATTAGCAGTAAGGTTTACGCAACCTATGGGGAATCTAGCATGCGCAAAAGTAGCGAATCGAAGCAAAGCCACTCAAGGCAAATGCCCTAAGCAGCGCGACCTCTCGCGCACTCACGATTCCCCCAAGGGCAAAAACCTCGCACGAAAGCTCCTCGTAGGGAATCGTGCTAAGAAATTCAACCCCTAGCGGCGCGCCTTTATCGGGAGTGGGGAAAATCGGGCTAATCGTCGTAGCGTCGATTCCCAAATTTGAAGCGGCGTGCAAATCCAAAAGAGAGTGCGCGCTGTAAAAGCTCTTAAGATTGTGCTCTTTAAGCCGCTCACACAGCCCGAGCTGATGGCTTTTAAGATGAACTCCCTCATAGCCGAATTCTAACGCCAAATCAACATCGCCACTCATAAACGCGCATACGCCAAAAGCCCTGCACTGCTCGACAAATATAAACGAGAGAGCGCGACTATCCGCTCCATACCCGCGCAGGCAGGCATATTGTGGCGCATATGTGGCAAAGGCTCGCGAAAGTGTGAGGATAAATTCTCGTGGTGTAGGAGGGTAAAATCTCGGATCTGTGATGAGATAACGCTGCATGAGCTAAGAGGGGCGTTTCTCACAAACCTCATGAGGAGTGTTGTTTTTTATACTAGACGCAAGGGACTCAAGAAGCTCTATTTGGTGTTTTTTATATCGCAAGGAGTGTCCGATAAACTCAAAAAACACCATAAAAGCAAGCCCGACTATCAGAACAAAAAAGAGCGCAATAAGCGCACTCAAAATCCCAAATGCGTTAAACAGCAGAAACGCCCAAAATCCACCCAAGATTCCAAACGCCATGGAAACGCCCGAGAGGAAACTAAGCAACTTCTGAAACTGCAACTCTTTGCGCTCCTGCATGACAAAAGCCCTATATGCTCTAGCTCTGATTAATGTCCCGCCTCTTCATCGGCTAACACCGCGCCCGCCAAAAATACATAGGTCAGAATCATAAAAATAAATGCCTGCAAAAACGCCATGAAAGTCAGAATAATGAACGCAGGAAGTGGCGCAATCCATGGTGCGAGCATGAGCATGACAAGGAGGAACATATCATCGCCTTTGATGTTCCCAAAAAGTCGGAATGAGAGCGAGATGATCCGTGAAAAATGCGAGATGATTTCGATGGGGAAAAGTAGAGGGGCGAGGGCTTTGACGGGTCCTGCAAAATGGGCGAAATATTTAATCACCCCATGCGTCCTGATTCCCTCAAAATTGTAATAGATAAAAACCACAAGTGCGAGTGTAGCGGTAAAATTGAGGCTTGAAGTGGGCGATTCAAAGCCGGGGATAATCCCGATGGCATTACCCAAAAACACCAAAATCGCAATCGTGCCCGTCAAAGGAAGATATTTTCGCGCTTTCTCTTCACCGATGACATCCTTTGCCATGCTTAAGATTCCCTCTAAAAGTGCCTCAAATAGGTTTTGAAACGCACCCGGAACGACCTGCAAACGACGCGTAGCAACTTTGGCTAAAAGAAGCGCGATGATCCCGACCAAAACCGCGTGGAATCCGATAATAAAGTCGTGATCATGACTAATTAAGCCCGCAAACGTGAATATCTCATTCATCTGACCCACCTTTTTGGAGAAAAATAGTTGCGCGATTATGCCCTATTTAGTTTGAAGTGCTGATAAATTGACTTGGCGCATGTGGGTAAATAGCGCACTCAGCGAGAGAAGCGCGAGGAATCCCATGAGCAAAAATAGTCCCTCGCCATAAAAGATTCCCGCAAGAATCGAACCTAAAATCGCGCCGATTCCATACCCAACGCCCATATAAAGCTGCTGGAGGAGCGATTTTTGCGCACTTAGGGCGAATAGGTAGGAGATTAGTGCAGTATGGTAGAGGGCGAAGCTCAGCGCATGAATGCCCTGCGCGAAATACCACCACGATTCCTCGGCGGGGGCGAGGGCGTAGATTCCCCAGCGAATCGCGCTTGCTAAGATTGAAATCTGCACAAGCCACAGAAGTGAGAAACGCCGTAATATTCGCGCCTGCACAAGGAGCATCGCCACTTCGCATACCACGCCAAATATCCAAAAATAGCCCATCTGCACGGCACTAAAGCCCACGTCCATGCCATACGCGGTAAAAAAATTGTAAAACCCGCCAAAGCTCATCTGAAAAAGCAAAATCGAAAGCCACAGCCAAAAATATCGCCTCAAAAGCACAAAAGCCCCGCTAGAGGCACTTTTATGATGTTTGCATTGATGTGCCCTTGCCACGCCAAATCCAAAAAATGCGCTCAAAATAGCCGCTCCTAAGGTGTAGATTCCCACAAAATCCCAACGGAGGAAATCCTCTGAGAGAAACCAAACGGTATAGACAAATCCGAGCGAGCCAAAAAGCCGCACTTTTCCGTAGTGCTCCGCCCCTAGACGCTCAAGCGCAACTGTGTCGCTAAAAGGGGGAATCGCACTTGTGAAAAGCCCCATAAGCAGGTAGGCTACCACGAGTAAGATGAAAGATTTTATAGAGAAAAGCAGTAGCGCAACAGAGAGGAAAAATCCCACCAAAGAGCCAGTGAAAAGCTGAGAATCAAGCTTGATTTTACCCCGCAAAATAAAAGGAAACAAGAAACGCATGAGCGAAAAGAGCGCGTAGAGGATTCCCACATCTAGCGCGCTAGAGCCGTTTTGCATGAGGATTTTAGGCAAATACACAAACAGCACGCCCATGTAGGCAAAGTAAAAAAAGTAGAGTCCCGCGAGACTAGGGGCGATGAGAAGTGTGGCTCGCATGAATCACGGTCGTATGAAGAATCCAGTCATGCAGGGTGCTTCTTTGCCTCCTAATAGCGGGAATCGCAATGCCACAGAATAGAAACACGCTCAAGAGAAAGAGAAACGAATGCAAAAGCGCAAGGGGGAATTTTGGTCGATTCCCCCCTCTATCCACGATCTGAATCTCTAGGGCTCTCATGCCGGGTGTCTGCCCCAAAAATGCCGTGCAGAGCGCGACAATCAGCACATAAAGCACCCATGAAAACGTAACGGCAAGGTCATTGTCGCGAAACTCCGCAGCACCGCCGATAACAAGATAGGTCATCACATACAAAATCGGCATATAAATCATAAAAAGATCAATAATTAGGGCTTTAGAACGCGCTAAATATCCTGCGGCTGGGAGTTTACAAGAATCGGACAAAACAGGTTGCGGGGCAACCTTGCCCTGCTTCACCGCTCGCCACCGCTCCTTTTTCATTCCCTCTAAAGCTCTTTAATCGTCATCATTGATTGCCCCGACTGCCGGGCTTAATCGCCTCGCCGTGTGTTTTGCAAAGCGGGCAGGAATCGGGCGCAAATATCTCAAAGTCAAAATCCCAAAGAGCAAAAAACGGCAAATGGGGCGGAAGCTTTGCATTTGGCTTAGGAACGAGCTGTGAGCCTATGCGCGGGCAAAATCCGCGATTCGCCAGCGCGGCGTATCCGACCACTTTCGCGCCCTCTCGCTCCACTGCAAGAGCCGATTCCACGGCAGAACCACCCGTAGTGATAATATCCTCGCAGATTAATATCCTCTCGCCGCTAGATACCTCAAAGCCCCTTCGGAGCGTCATTTCTCCAGCTACTCGCTCGGTAAAAATAAATCGCACTCCAAGCGCGCGGGCAAGCTCATATCCCGCCAGCACACCTCCAAGCGCAGGGGAGCAGATTGTATCAATCTCTAGGGCATACTCGCGGATATCAGATGCGAGCGCGCGAGCGAGCTGCTCGGCTGTTTTGGGATTTTCCAGCACCTTTGCAGATTGGAGATAAAAGGGCGAGTGATTCCCACTACTTAGAAGAAAATGCCCCTCCAAAAGCGCGCCTGCCTCGCGATAAATCCGCTCGATGTCCAGTCCGCTCATACCTTGAGAATCTCCTCCTCTTTGTGCTTTACCATCTCATCAATCTTCTTTACATACTCATCAGTGTGCTTTTGCACCTCATCATGCGCCTTTTTGGACTCATCTTCGCTAATCACTTTATCTTTCTCAAGCTTCTTAACTTTGTCATTAGATTCCTTGCGGATATTGCGGATCGCCACTTTGGCTTTCTCACCCAAAGCTCTCGCGTCCTTGGCGATTTCCTTGCGTTGCTCGCTTGTCATCGGGGGAAAAAAGAGCTTCACCACCTCGCCATCGTTGTTTGGATTCACCCCGATATTTGCCTCTTGGATTGCCTTTTCAATCACCTTTAGAAGATTCTTCTCCCACGGCGAAATCACTAGCGTCGTCGCGTCGCTCGCAATCACCGAGCCAACCTGATTGAGTGGCGTGGGCGTGCCGTAATAATCAATGCGTATGGGCTCAAGAATCGCCGTAGAAACCTTGCCCGTTCGCAACGTAGAGAAGTCCCTTTTCATCGCGTCTAGCGTCTTATCCATGTGCTCTTTGGTGTGTTGATAAACTTCGTTTAACTCCATTCTCGCTCCTAGTTTTGAGGCTTATCTTCGGGAATCGCAGGCGCGGCGGGTGCAGCAGGAGGAGCGAAAGTATCGGCTTTGAAGTCGTCCATGATAGAGCGATTGCTCTGCACAGAGTAGAAATACCCAAGCGCGATGGTATTGACCACAAAGAGAAACCCGATCACAAAAGTTGTCTTCGCGAGGAATCCTGCAGGTCCTCTCGCGCCAAAAAGCGACTCATTACTCCCGCTATACACGCCCAGTCCGATACTTGAGCTCTTCTGAAGTAGCACAATAATCGCAATCAAAATTGCCAAAATAAATTGTGTAATCAGCAAAATTCCACTCATGAAATTCCCTTAAATGAATTTTAATAATTTCGCCCTGCAAAATGGACGCAAAAAGTGCGCGGATTTTACCGAAACTTTATTGATTGGGAGTTAAAATCCCGCCCATGAAAACGCCCGTGAGAAAAAATAACCCCAACCATTCCTTCCAAAAAGCCGCCAAAGAATACGACGCATACGCCTATCTTCAGCAGGTAATCGCACGCGAGCTAGTGAGCTATATTGACGATTCCTCGCTTGGGAGCGTCCTGGATCTTGGGTGCGGGACGGGAGCGATTTTTCGCACGCTTGAGCACAAACCTGCCGAATTCATCGCCGTCGATCTCTCAAGCGAAATGCTCGCGCAACACCCCAAAGACCCCTCTGTTACGCTAATTCAGTCGGATTTCAACGCAAGCTCGCTCTACCATCGCCCCTACGACCTCATCATCGCCTCCTCCTCGCTACAGTGGTCTAGCGACCTTGATGAATCGTTTTCACTTATTGCAAAGAGCGCAAAAGAGGTCGCATTTGCGATTTTTACGTCCAATAGCCTTCAAGAGCTTCATCGCTACGTCGGCTCTACCTCGCCGATTCCCACAAAAGATACGATTGAAACGCTCCTAAAACGACATTTCACGGGGGTCGTCGAAGTGAAACATTACCCACTCTCTTTCCCCACACGCAAGGCAATGCTCGCCTATCTCAAGGGTAGCGGAATCGGCGGTGATACGCGTCTGGGCTACAAAGAGAGCAAGAAACTCATCACGAGCGCGCCTTTTGAGCGATTGAGTTTTGAGGTGCTATTTTTCGTAGGCAAACCTATACAAGGCATATAATATATGAAAAAACGCGTATTTTCAGGCATACAGCCAACGGGCAATATTCACTTAGGAAATTACTTAGGTGCAGTAAAAAAATGGGTCGATTCCCAAGATGAGTTTGACAATATATTCTGTATAGTAAATTCACATGCTATAACAATCAAACAAGACCCCGCTACTTTAAGAGCCAAAACCTACGAACTCGCCGCTGTTTTGCTCGCGTGTGGAATCGATGCGGATAAGTCTAAGTTATTTATCCAGTCTGAGATAGACGAACATGCCGCGCTTGCGTGGATTCTTGAGTGCAATATCCCCATGGGCGATATGAGTCGCATGACGCAATTTAAAGACAAAAGCCAAAAAAATCCCAAAAACATCAACACCGGGCTGTTTAACTACCCTGCCCTGATGGCGGCAGATATTTTGCTTTATAGAAGCGATTTTGTCCCTGTGGGCGAGGATCAGAAGCAGCACCTTGAGCTAACGCGTGATGTGGCGGAGCGGTTTAATCGCGATTATGGCGAGACTTTCACGATCCCAGAGCCCATGATTCCCAAAGTCGGCGCGCGAATCATGGGGCTAGATGACCCGAGCAAAAAGATGAGCAAAAGCGAAAACAAGCCAAATCACGGCATTGCGCTACTTGATTCCCCCGATGAGATTTTGAGAAAATTCAAAAAAGCGACGACCGATTCGCAAAATATCGTGCGTTTTGACCAAAATCAAGCGGGAATCTACAATCTCCTATCCATCTACCAAATCTTCACAAACAAATCGCGAGAGGCGATCGAGGCGGAGTTTGAGGGCAAGGGATATGGGGTGCTTAAAATCGCCGTAGCCGAGGCGGTCATCGAGGGGTTGCGCCCGATACAGGAGCGATATGCGCGCCTTGCAAACGACCAAACCTACCTGCGTGAAATCCTCACAAACAGCGCAGAGCACGTCCGAGCCATCGCGCAAGAGACCTACCAAGAGGCAAAAAAGCGCGTGGGACTCATCTAGGATTCCCGCCTTTTTGCGCGCTACAGCTAAATAGGGTGCAAAATATGCCGCGCTGGGGCGTTACCGGTGAGTTCCCTTTGGATTCCCGCGCAAGATTGACACCTCTCCTCATTTAAGGAAATAAGCCTCACAAATCGTGAGAAGCCGATAGTATAGGGATTTATAGCGCGGTGGTTATAAAAAAGTGTAATGTGATACAATGACCCCGCCATTTTGGCAAAAATTTTTTTTGGAGGTTTTACATGAAACGACTTTTGATTGTGGCTCTGCTTCTTAGCGGCTCTCTGCTAGCAGATGAGCAAGTAGCGGGGGGGGGGGGGTACCCCAAAAGTAGAAAAGCTTGAAGGCTATTTTGTAGGGATTAACACAGGATTCATGAGCTCTGAGGGGATTTTCCTGCTAGGGAGGAGCTTTGAAAAATCATCGCAGAAAGAAAGCTCAAGGGATATTGAGCTCAAAGTAGGGAAGTATAAGTCGTTCGGCGATCATAATAGTTGGTGGCATCGATTATACCTCGTCTACCGTGATATCAGCGGAATCAAGGATACCAAGAGCTCCGCAATTGCTTTAGGAATCACCCTAATAACAAAAAAACTAAACGAACGGCTACCGCTGCGGGGGTTTGTTGATGTACGCTCTGGTCTAGGGAGGATTGCAATTGAGGGAATCACGGATGATACCTATGGTCTCGTTGGGGGCTTTGGTGCTGGAGGAATCTACGACCTAGGTTCATACGGAGAGATTGAGCTTGGTATAAGGTACAATGTGGAGACTTTCTCTGATGTTGAAGTCAAGGGGAGAGGTCGTACCCTTGGTCAAATTGGTTATGAGCATACCGGATTCTCACTTGGCTACAACTACAAATTCTAGCGTTTTTATCTCATGACCCACCCATGCGGGAATCGCCCTAAAATAGCGCGCGATTCCTGATAGAGAACTAAACACGCCCCGAAGAGAGGAGATCCCTTAGGCTCTCTTTGGGGGCTTTACCTTGCAAAATCGCATAAACTTCGCGAGCAATCGGAGCGTGGATTTTACGCACTTTTGCAATCTGCGTAATCGCTTTAGCGGTCTTGATTCCCTCAGCCACCTCGCCTAATTCACTCAAAATCCGCTCCAAACTCTTCCCCTCTGCAAGCCCGATTCCCACGCGATAGTTGCGCGAGAGTGTCGAACTGGACGTGAGGAAGAGATCACCCGCGCCTGAAAGTCCCAAAAATGTCTCGCTCCGTGCGCCAAAATGCTCGCCAAAACGCGCCATTTCCACAAGCCCGCGCGCAATCAAAGACGCCTTGGCATTCGCTCCAAGCATAAGCCCATCGCAGATTCCCCCCGCGATGGCGATGACATTCTTATATGCGCCACTCACCTCGCCACCAATCACGTCATCATCGACATAAAGACGAATATGTGTGGGGAAAAAGCTCGCCATCTCCGTAGCCAACGCGCGATTATACGAATGGATCGTAAGCGCACAAGGTAACCCCTCGCGCACCTCTTTGGCAAATGACGGACCTGCGAGGTAGGCGAGATTTTCACGAGGCAAAAACTCCTCAAAAATATCACTCAAAAGCGCGCCACTCCCTTCCTCGATTCCTTTACATGCGGCAAGAATGCACATATCTTTTGGGAGTTTAGCCTGCTTTAGCCACCCGCGCAGCGCACTTGAAGCAATCGCCACAATCAGGAATCGCGCAGAAGCACTCTCTTGTAGCGAGCATTGAGAAACCCCCTCGTGCTGGCTTCGCGAGACGATTTTCACCGAGCTTTTCAACGCGAGCACATGATAAAGCGCGCGCGCCCACGAACCTCCGCCGATGATTGCTATATCCACTGCTACGATTCCTGCTAACCTAAGCGACTTTTAAGCAGCTCATTGACTTTCGCGGGATTGACCCCTTTGGCACTCTTCATCACCTGCCCGACGAAAAAGCCAAAGAGCTTATCCTTGCCGGCTTTGTATTCCGCGACCTTATCGCCATTATTTGCCAGCACCTCATCAATCACCGCAAGAATCGCCCCATCATCGCTCACTTGTTTTAGTCCAAGCCGCTCGATCATCTCATCGATAATGCTTGGATTCCCGCCTTTCTCGCCCTCTTGAAGTAACGTATCAAGCAGCTCTTTAGCACTCTTGCCGCTAATACTCTCATCTTCGATTCTCTTCACAAGCTGCGCAAGCACAGGCGCGCTCACAGGGCTGTTATGCACGCCATTTTCGCCCTTAAGTCGCCCCAAAAGCTCCACACTAAGCCAGCTCACCGAGCCCTTAGCGGACGCACCCAGCGCAATCATCTCCTCAAAATAGCGCGCCATCTCCACATCGGAAGTGATCACTTGCGCGTCATACTCTTTAAGCCCAAAATCGCGCACAAAACGCGCGCATTTCTCATCGGGCAGCTCAGGAATCCTGCTTGATTCCTCCATGAGCTCCTCGCTGATATACACGGGGAGCAAGTCCGGGTCGGGGAAATACCGATAATCCGCGCTCTCCTCCTTACCCCGCATGGAGCGCGTCACGCCCTTTTGGGTATCAAAGAGCCGCGTCTCCTGCACCACTTCGCTTGCATAATTCCCCTCTTCCCACGCCTCAATCTGCCGCGAAACTTCATATTCAATCGCTTTTTGGATGAAGCGGAAGCTGTTGAGATTCTTAATCTCAACCCGCGTATAAAGCTGAGAATCGCCCTTTGGACGGATTGATACATTCGCATCACAACGAAACGACCCCTCCTGCATATTCGCATCGCTAATCCCCAAATAGCGCACGATTGCATGAAGCTTTTTCAGATAGGCAATCGCCTCATCACTACTGCGCATATCAGGCTCGCTAACAATCTCTAAAAGTGGCGTGCATGCGCGGTTTAGATCGACTTTAGAGAACTCGCCCTCATGGATATTTTTCCCCGCGTCCTCCTCAAGATGCGCGCGCGTGATTCCTATCATTCGTCGCGCCCCATCAAGCTCGATCTCTAGCCCACCCTTGCCCACAATGGGAATCTCAAACTGCGAAATCTGATACGCCTTGGGTAAATCGGGATAGAAATAATTTTTGCGCGCAAAAACGGAATTTTGATTAATCTTCGCATGGACAGCTTTACCAAAGCTAATCGCCTTTTTGACCGCTTCGACATTCAGCACCGGAAGCGCACCGGGAAGCCCCAAACAGACGGGGCAGACATTCTTATTCGGCTCATCGCCAAAGCTCGTCGGACACGAGCAGAAAATTTTCGTTTTAGTGTTTAGCTGGACATGGACTTCAAGCCCGATGATCGTTTCAAACATCGCTTTTCCTAATATTTTCAAAGGATTTTAGCGGGATTTTAACCTCTTTTTCCTGCGAGCAGATTAAGACACCACGATTCCCCGCTGTTTGGGAATCTGCAGAGAATGAGGACGCGCTTATCCGCCCGTCTGATAAAACGCCCTCGCTGAGGTCTGATTTTCCTCCTCTTTCCACTCGTTTTTCTCCGGCTTATTTGCGACCGCCGCAAAAAGCGCACGCCGCAAAAGCTCTTGATTGCGCGTTTTCATCGCCATTCTCACATCAATCGCGTCCTCAAAATAGAGGCATGGAATAATCTTACCATCGCTGCTAATACGCACGCGGTTGCAGCTCTCGCAAAAATCATCATTGTGGGGCGCAATAATCCCAAACGCCCCGCCTCCGTCAAGTTCGTAGAGTTTCGCGGGACCAAACAGCTCCTTTTTACTCTCGCGAAAACTAAATCGCTCGCGCACACGATCCAAAATCTCCTGCTCTCTAAGCCCCACAGCTCCCTTATTTGCATGGGTGTTTTCCATAAATTCAATAAAGCGAATGAGAATCCCGCGCGCTTTTGCAAACTCAATAAGATCGGGAATCTCCTTGTCATTCACACCTTTTAGTGGCACGGCATTGAGCTTCACACCAAGCCCCACAGCAAGTGCCGTGTCAATTCCCGCTAGGATTTGCGGGAGGACGTTCTTTTTTGAGATGAGCTGCACCACTGCGGGATTGAGCGAATCAAGCGAAACATTAATGCGCCGCAGTCCCGCATTCTTGAGCCTTTGAGCGAAGTGCTTCAGGTAAAATCCATTGGTCGTAAGCGCAATATCCACATGCGATCCATAGGCATGAATCCCTGCGATAAACTGATCCAAATTAGGACGCGTAAGTGGCTCGCCGCCAGTGATCCGGATCTTTTTCACCCCCTCATCAATAGCGATTTTTATAAGCTCCAAAAGCTCGGCAAAGGGCACATCATCATCATGATCGAAAAAGTCCTCAGGCGTTTCAGGCATACAATATTGACAGCGAAAATTGCATTTATTCGTAACCGAGACGCGGATGTAATCAACCCTCCGCCCAAACGCATCAATAAGCATAGGATTCCTGTTTTATGGACTTTTTGGGGTTATGATACCTAAAATGTAGTTATAATTTCTCATCTCCGCTAAGCGAGGAATGATATGAAAAAAAATGTGAAGTTTGAAATACCCTGCGTAATTTTAAGCGGCGGGAAAAGCTCTCGCATGGGACAAGATAAATCCCTACTTCCCTTTGGTGGATTCCCCACACTTGCGGAATATCAATATAATCGATTGACTAAACTTTTTGAAAATGTATATATTTCGTGTAAAGAAGATTCAAAGTTCGGTTTTGAGGCGCAATTCATAAGGGACGATTCCTCGATTTTTGCCCCAAGCGTGGGAATCAAGCAGGCTTTTAATGCCTTGAAAAGCAAAGAGATATTTTTTATCACCATCGATACGCCCCTTTTAAGGGAATCGACCATCATGCTTTTAGTCCAATCCGCACGGGAAAATCCCGATTCCCACGCGGTTTTGATACAAAGTGGCGAAAAACGACACTACCTGCTAGGAATCTACCGCTCCGCCATTTTGCCAAAAATTAAGCACCATCTTGCGGAAAAAAACTACAAAATATCTGCACTACTCTGCGAAAACTCTACAAAATATGTAGTGTTACAAGAGAGCGATGAATTTTGCAATCTGAACACGCAAGCGGAGTATGAGCACGCTCTAGGGCTCGGGCTTTTCTAAAAATTCCAAAAACTGCTCCACGTTCATAAAGCCATACCGACCGCCCACCAATTCCCCATCGGGAGAAAAGTAAAAAAAGGTTGGTGTAGAACGCACCTGCGCCTGCAACACGCTAGGAAGCGGACTATTCTCCTTATCCACATCAATGTAAAGCACTTTTGAAAGCGCGCTTTGCACGCGGGAATCGGGGATTACCTTTTCGCGCATGCGGTCGCAATAATGGCATGCTATCGAGCCGACCATGACCACAAGGGGCTTTTTCGTGCTTTTAGCTTGCGCACTCATCTTATCAAAAACAACAGAAAAATCCTCAGCTAGGCTTGGGATTCCCGCCATCAAAACCCATACAAAAATCAAAAAGATTCTCTTCATCGTTGCTCCTTTTAGGATAGAATTTTAGCCAAAAACGGCAGAAATTATGGCAGACGAAGAAGAAAAAACCGAAGAGCCCAGTAGTAAAAAAATCGAAAAAGCGCGCGAGGAGGGTAATGTCCCAAAAAGTCCCGAATTAGTCGGATTCTTCGGACTTACTACGGGGTTAGTGCTCATCTTTTTCCTCTTTCATTATTGGGTGAGCGGCACGGGCAAGGTCTTTCACAGTGTGATGCCCTTTTTCCACGAAGATCTTGGACGTAAAGATGTCATCTCGCTCGCAATCTCCATCGCACTGGAGTATTTTTTGCTCGTGATTCCCGTATTTATCGCGCTTGTGATTGTAGGTATCATTGGGAATGTCAGCCAGTTCGGATTCCTCCTAAGCCCCAAGGCGATCTCGCCGAAATTCTCAAAACTTAACCCCATTTCTGGCTTCAAAAACCTCTTCTCGCTCAAAAAGCTCCTCGAGGGCGCACTGCTCACGACCAAAGTGCTCGCCGCGTTTGGGATTGGCTTTTGGGTATTTTTGTCTTTTATTGGCGAGCTCACGACCGTCGCGCTTTTTCCACTCTTTGATCAGATGCGCTGGCTCGGTGAAAAAGCCCTGATTCTCGTGGGAATCCTGCTTCTATTTTTCTTTGTCATGTCGATGATCGACCTTGCAATCAAGCGTTATCAATATTTCAAAAGTCTGCGCATGACCAAACAAGAGGTCAAAGATGAGTTTAAGCAAATGGAGGGGAATCCAGAAATCAAGCGCAAAATCCGTCAGATGATGATGCAAGCGGCGATGAAGCGCATGATGCAGCAGCTCCCCAGTGCGGATGTCGTCATCACAAACCCTACTCATTACGCCGTTGCGCTCCGCTACGACCCGAGCAAAGAGCATGCACCGCGAGTATTAGCCAAGGGGGTCGATCATCTCGCGCTTCGAATTAAGGAGATTGCGCGTGAGCATGATATTCACATCGTCGAGAATCGCTCCCTCGCGCGCGAGCTTTATAGAAGCGTCGATGTCGATAAGGAGATTCCTCATACGCTTTTTCAAGCCGTCGCGGAAATTATTGCTTATGTGCATAGCATCAATAAGAATAAAAATTCCATTTAGCCCCTTATCTAGCCTTAAAAAGGGCTCTGATACAATCCACGAAGTTTTCTTTTTAGGACATTTATTTATGGAAATCGCACCAAAAATATAATTGAAAGGTTATCATGAAGAGAAAATCACGATTCCCGCTATTTCTTACCTTGGGTTTGCTTTTAGGGGCGGTCTTTTGGCTTCATGACGCAAAAGAGTTTGATAAAAATGCGCCACAAATTGACGCGCCCAAAAAAATATTTTGGAATTTTCAAGAACCTCTTAAAATATCCTTAAAAGATCGGAACGGAATCAGAAATTATCGCCTCTATGAGCTCAAAAATGGCGAGAGAAACCTCCTTGAGAGCGTTGATCTTGATGGATCAAAACAACAGGTGATGTTTGAGATTCCCGCGCCAAAAAATGCGACATCAACGCCCAAATCTCCGCTTGAATTTGAGATTGAGAGCACGGATAGGAGCTGGTGGAATTTTTTCAAAGGCAACACCGCTACGCATAAAATTACCGCGATCGTCGATACCAAACGCCCTGTTTTGCAGCTCATTGCGCACTCTTATGGGATCACAAAAGGTGGGAGTGCGCTAGTGATTTTCCGCGCGGAAGATGAATTTTTAAGCCACATCAAAGTGAGTAACGGCAAGGAGAATTTTTCCGCAAAGCCTTTCTACAAAGAGGGCTACTATGCCGCTCTCATCGCATGGCCTATCACGCAAGAGGAGCTAAATGCCAAGATCACAGTGGCGGATTTGGCGGGGAATCTCGCGGTAAGTAACGTCAATTTCGTTCGCAACAACAAAAACTACCGCCAATCGCAGCTAAAACTTAAAGATAACTTCATTGATGGCAAAATCTCCGCGCTTATACAGGAGATTAACGAGCGTGCGCTGGAATCCTTTGAAAATGGCGTGGAAAAATTTAAATACATCAACGAGGAGGTGCGCGCGAGCAACGAGCAAATCATCGCGCAAATCTCGCGCAAAGCAGTGGCAGGAAATGCACTGGGTGCGGAATTTGCACCGCTTCCTTTTTATCCGTTGCGACATGCGGCAGTGGTGGCGAATTTCGGTGATCATCGCTTCTTTGAGTATGGGGGCAAAATCGTAAGCGAGTCCCACCATTTGGGGCTAGATTTGGCAAGCGTGAAAAACGCGCCCATATTTTCCACAAACAAGGGAGCGGTTCTCTTTACCGGATTCCTAGGAATCTATGGCAACATCGTGCTGATCGACCATGGGTTGGGGCTTTCGACCCTCTATGCGCACATGTCTGAAATCAACGTGCAAAAGGGCGAAAGCATCGCAGCGGGGACAATCATAGGTAAAACTGGAATCAGCGGGCTCGCGCTAGGCGATCATCTCCATTTTGGTATCATCGTGCAAGGGAAAGAGGTGAGTTGCATTGAGTGGATGGACGCTCGCTGGATTAAGGAGAATATCCTTGATGTGCTCGCGCGCGGGAGAAATTTCATCGATTCCCAAGGAGTGAAGTGATGGTAAGAGCAAAACAAAAAAGCGTGCGCGTCTTTGTTTTTGAAGAATCTACGAGTGAGGAGATGATCGCGTATCTGCGAAAAAATGCAATCCTCCTGCGCTCCTATCTGTTGCTTTTTAAAGGAAAATTGCAAAAGGAAGTGCAAGAGTGCTTAAATGCCGAAGGTTTGCGCTTTTTGGAGGAGTTTGAGAGCAAAGAGAGCGGGAATCCTGAGCCAAATAGCCTCGATGAGATGCCCTCTATTAAGTCCTCGCCCAAAAAAGAGGAGAGAGGGCCTATTCCTACGCTTGTTCTGCGCCGCACCGTGCGGAGTGGGGAGGAGATTATCGCCGCGGGTGATGTGAGCATTTTTGGGCGCATTAATAGCGGAGCTAGGATCTGCGCGCAGGGGAATGTTCAAATCTTTGGCGAGGTGCAGGGCGTCGTGGAGTGCGAGGGCGAATATATGATTTTGGGTAAAATTACCCAAGGGAGCGTGCTTTTTGGCGGGGAAATTCTCGATTCTTCGCTGTTTTGTGGCGCACTCAAAGAGGTCTATCTTCATGATGGTTCAGTCGTGATTAAGGAGATAACATGAGGCAACAAACCATAGGAAAAGCCGTCGAAATCGTGGGAATCGGGCTACATAAAGGCGTGCCCGTCCATTTGACCTTAGAGCCCTTGCCCGAGAATAGCGGCATTGTCTTTTTCCGACGCGATGTGGGCGTAAGTATCCCGCTGGATCCCAAAAACATCATCGACACGACGATGGCGACGGTGCTCGGGAAGGAGGGCGCGAGAATCTCCACCATCGAGCACCTGCTCTCCGCGGTCTATGCCTATGGCGTGGATAATCTCAAAATCTCCCTTGATAACGAAGAAGTGCCGATTATGGACGGGAGCAGTATTGGCTTTTGCATGCTCCTTGATGAGGCGGAAATCGTGAGCCAAAAGCTCCCCAAGCAGGCACTGAAAATTAAAAACCCTATCGAGGTCAAAGATGGCGAAAAATTCGTGCAACTGCGCCCTAGTGATGAGAGCGTGTTTGATTTTTCCATTCGCTTTGATCACCCCGCAATCCGTGAGCAATCCTATAAATTCCATTTTTCAACCAAAGCTTACAAGGAGGAAATCGCGCGTGCAAGGACGTTTGGCTTCGCTCATGAGGTGCAGTATCTGCGAAGCAAAGGGCTTGCGCTCGGTGGCTCACTTGCAAACGCCATCGTGCTTGATGAGCGGGGAATCCTAAACAAAGAGGGTTTGCGCTACAAAGAGGAGTTCGTGCGCCACAAAATCCTTGATGCAATCGGTGACATGGCACTTTTGGGACTTCCGATTATCGGCACTTACGTATCATGTGCGGGCAGCCATCGGCTAAATCACCTGCTCACCAAGGAGCTCCTCGCTAGCGAGGAATCGTATGAAATCATCTCGCTAGGCGATGAGGTCGCGTCTGAAGCGGTGGAGAAAATCTACGCTACCGATGAATGAGCTACTCCTTTTTAGTGTAGATTCCCCGATTAGAGCGGGAATCTACCGCCAAAAAGCCCTCGTGCGCGCCTATGAGCGCGAAGGGAAAGTGGGCGAGGAGCTCTACACACTTTTGCGCGAGATTCTCGCATCTTACGAGCTCAGCGCACTCTATTATTTGCAAGGTCCCGGGAGCTTCACGGCGATTAAGCTTAGCTACGTGTTCCTAAAAACCCTCTCCATTGCGCGCGCGATTCCCCTCTTTGGCGCGGATAGCTTCACCTTTAACGGCGGCGCGCCCATTCACGCCTATGGCGATTCCTACTTTGTGAAAGAATCGGGCAAAATCACTCTGCATCGCGCTTCTGCGCCTTTGGAGAAGATTCCCTGCGAGCTCCCTGCTACGCTTGATTCCACGCTTTTCACCCCAAACCCCACGCCGCTATATATCTTGCCTGCCGTATAGGGCGGATTCCCGTAAATTAGCCCTATTTTATGCCCTTCTACCCCCGCCATCCCGCTTTAACCCTCTAATTTTGGATATAATCCCCCCATCTCAAAGCCTAGGAGAGGGTATGATCCTGATTCCCGCGAGGTTAGCCTCGAGCCGATTCCCGCGCAAAATCCTCCAAGAGATCGCGGGAGTGCCGATGATTATCCGCGTCGCCAAGCGCGCTTTGGAGGTTGATGAAGTTGTAGTGGCATGCGACTCAGAGGAGGTGATGGAGCTTTGTGCGCACCACAAAATCCGCTCGCTCCTCACCTCACAAAAACACCAAAGCGGCACGGATAGGATCGCCGAGGCTGCGCATATTTTGGGGCTAGCGAGCGATGAAATCATTATTAACCTCCAAGGCGATGAGCCCTTTATTGAAGCAGAGGTGATCCGCACGCTTCAAAAGAGCATGCAAGAGGCGCAAAAGAGCTCCCGCCCGCCCTTTATGGCGAGCCTCTATCGCGTAATCACCAGAGAGGAATCGCAAGATCCAAACCTTGTCAAGGTTGTGCTGAGCCACGATTCCCGCGCGCTCTACTTTTCACGCGCGAGCATTCCCTATCTGCGCGATTCCCTTGATGAAGACAAAAATGAATATTACGGGCATCTCGGGCTCTATGCCTA
>JBQMYQ010000023.1:0-26750 GCA_052173415.1 Wolinella sp.
CAACTATACCATCTGCTACAACACTCAAGGAGACTATATTCTCTCTTCACTTCCCAAAAAAGCCAATCTTCTTATGCCCGCACTAAATCAACAAGAGGGAACACTCCTAAATATCGATAAACGTGTGATTCCTATCCACCCCGCTCTCCCTTATGAAGGCTATGAACTAAACGATCTCGCTAAAGCTATGGGACTCTCACTAGAGAATACCATTGATTACACCCCACTTCTCCCTAAAGAGCAAGGATTCCTGGGAATCGAGTTTGATTCCCTGCCCAATCATTACGAAAATGATGGGACACAAAGGAGGGGGTATGGGCTTGGGATCCAAAATCCACCCACAACCTCGCAAAATCCCGAGGAATCGCTAGAGGAAGTGGATGAGATCGATGAGTATAACGGCACGATTCTCTACACCCCTTCCATTTCGCCTGAGGCACAGATGATTTTGCAGGGCGATAAGGCAGCGCAGCTACTTGGTGCGCGCCCTTTTGCGCTGGCGGCTAAGATTACTTCAGGGGATTTAGTGCGCGTGAGCGCGCCCGGGTTTGAATGGAGCGGCACTTTTATCGAAGATCCTATGCTTAAGGGCGTAATTGCGATTTTAAACATTAGCGACATTCCCTACGGGTATCCATATAGACGCGTGAAAGTAGAGCGGCTGGAGAGCAGAGCATGAGCGAGGTGAGGTTGTGGATTGATGAGCAGGAAATTACTTGCCGTGAGGGCGAGTATCTTTTGCAGGTCGCGCGCGCTAGGGGGATTTTTATCCCTGCGATTTGCTACCTTTCGCGCTGCTCCCCGACGCTTGCGTGCAAGCTCTGCATGGTCGAAGCCGATGGCAAGCGCGTCTATGCGTGCAATGCCAAAGCCAAAGAGGGAATGAAAATCTACACCAACACCCCCGAGATTCTCGAAGAGCGACGGGCGATTTTGCAAGTCTATGCGGTCAATCACCCGTTAGAATGCGGTGTGTGCGACAAAAGCGGCGAATGTGAATTGCAAAATTACACGCTTTTAATGCAGACGCACAAGCAGGATTACTCCATTCGCGATTCTCACAAACCTAAGGAATCATGGGGGCAGGTCTTTTATGATCCGAGCCTCTGTATCACGTGCGAACGGTGCGTGACGCTGTGCAAAGATATGATCGGCGATTCCTCGCTTAAGAGCATCAAAAGCGATGCTGATACGCCTCCTAAAGAGCTCAAAGATAGCATGCCTAAGGACGCTTATGGCGTGTGGAATAAGTTTAGCAAATCGCTTATTGGGCGCGCCAAAGAGGATCTTTGCGTGGATTGCGGTGAATGCGTCTCTGTTTGCCCTGTGGGCGCGCTCACCCATGCGCATTTTCACTACACAAGCAATGCGTGGGAGCTTGAGAAGATTTGGAGCAGTTGTGTGCATTGCTCCATGGGCTGTCTACTCGGATATGAAGTGAAGCAAGGGCGTATTTATCGCGTTTCTAATGACTGGAACTTTGGGAATCTCTGTGGTGCTGGGCGTTTTGGCTTTGATATTTGCACTCACTCTTTTAAAGACAAGGCGCAATTCCATGGCGCGCTAGAGGCTTTTATGCGTGCGGATACGATTGCTTTTAGCAGTTATATTACTAATGAAGAGGCACTGATTCTTCAAAAACTTAAGGAATCGCGCGGCTATAAGCTTTATAATCCCGAGGCGTGGGCATTCAAGCGATTCCTAAATGCCTTTGGCGAGGCTTCAGGCGAGCTGTATAATGCGACAAAAGAGGATATTTCCGCCAGCGATTTTATGATTACCTTTGGCACGGCGGTGCGTTATGACGCGCCCGCGCTCAAATACGCGATCAATAACACGCTTAAAATGCGCAAAGGCTCACAGCTCCTCTATCTGCACCCGCTCGAAGATACGGCGATGTTGGAGCTTAGTAAAAATGTCCAAAGTGTGCGCTATGCACCCATGAGTGAAGAGCGCGTCCTAGCTCTTTTGTTGCAGCTTTTTGCACGGGGAATCAAAGGCGAATTAGCGGAATTTCTACGCAAAAATGAACGCATGGTGCGCACCACAATACCCGTGCGGGAATCGAGTGAAAAAGATGAAATAAGCGGGGAATCGCAGCCCCAAAATGCACAAGATTATGAAGAGCGATACGAGAGTGCTTTGAGTGAAGAGCTTGGAATTAGCGATATTCACGCGCTTAGAGAGAGTATCCTCTCCTCCACCTCCCCTATTCTCATTATCGGTGCAGATCTCTACGCACATAAACAAGCCCTTAATATTGCTCGCATGCTGGGAATCCTCCAAAAACACAGCAACCTAAAAATCCTCCTCACTCCCCCATCTACTAATACCCTAGGAGTATCTCTCATCTGTGATTTAGATGAAGAGAAAGGCAATTACACGATTGGCTATAACACTCAAGGAGACTATATCCTCTCTTCACTTCCCCAAAAAGCTAATATTCTCATGCCTGCACTCAATCAACAAGAGGGAACACTCCTAAATATTGATAAACGTGTGATTCCTGTCCACCCCGCTCTCCCTTATGAAGGCTATGAACTAAACGATCTCGCTAAAGCACTAGGACTCCCACTGGAAAACACTATTGACTACACCCCACTTCTCCCTAAAGAGCAAGGATTCCTAGGAATCGAGTTTGATTCCCTACCTAATCACTATGAGAATGATGGGACACAAAGGAGGGGGTATGAGTTAGGGATCGTGAGCAAAGAGCCCTCCGCGCTTGCGCAGATTCCAGCACCTCTTAGCGCATGCGAGTTTAACGCCTATGCGCGCAATCCCGCTTCGCAATTTTCCGTATTCACAGCGCAATCTTCGCTCCTAGAGTCCAAAGCGGGAATCTACGTCTCGCCAAGCTTTTTAAGCAAGCTCAACGTCCCAAGCGGCACGCTTTTTGAGCTCTCACCCAAGGGCTTAAGCGATTGCGTCACGCTCCCAATTTTCCCCGATTCCTCCATGGAGGGCGAGTGGTTAGCAGTCTCGACTTATCCATATTTCGGCGATTCCCACCCGCTGTTTGCGCAGGGGTATCGCTTCGCAAATCTCACACTAAAAAGGGTCAATACATGAGTGTGTTAATCATCGAGACGATGATTAAAGTTTTATTAATCGTCGCTATCTTTTCGGCTCTTGCGGGCTTTATGACCTATATTGAGCGCAAAGTGCTTGCCTTTATGCAGCGACGCTTAGGACCGATGTATGTCGGACCTTACGGGATTTTGCAGATTCTCGCCGATGGGATCAAGCTCTTTACCAAAGAGGATATTATCCCCATTGAGGCAAATCAGACTATTTTTAGAATCGCCCCTGTAATATCGGCTGCTACGGCGTTTATCGCGATGAGTGCCGTGCCGTTTTTCCCTGAATTTAATATCGGGAATCATACGGTGCGCCCGATTGTAGCGGATATTAATGTGGGGATCCTCTTTGTTTTGGGGGTCGGTGCGGCGGGCATGTATGGACCGCTTCTTGCAGGCATGAGCTCAAATAGCAAATATTCGCTCCTAGGCGCAGCGCGCGCGGTGGTGCAGCTTCTAAGCTTTGAGGTAGTCTCGGGGCTTTCGCTCCTTGCGCCACTCATGCTTGTTGGCTCGCTTTCGCTCATTGATATTAATAACTACCAAAGCGGGGGAGGTTGGCTCGTGTTCTCTCAGCCGCTTGCGTTTTTGCTTTTTATTATTGCGGGCTATGCCGAGCTCAATCGCACGCCTTTTGATCTACTTGAGCATGAAGCGGAGATTGTCGCGGGCTATGCGACGGAGTATTCGGGCATGCGCTGGGGTATGTTTTTTATCGGTGAATATGCCAACATGATTACCCTCGCATTCCTCGCCTCGCTCATCTTTTTGGGTGGGTTTAACCCGCTCTTTTTTATCCCCGGAGGAGTGGCGATCTTGCTTAAAGTCGGGTTTTTTCTATTTCTATTCCTCTGGGTGCGCGCGGCGTGGCCCCACATTAGACCCGATCAGCTTATGTGGCTGTGCTGGAAAGTCCTCATGCCACTAGCCCTTGTGAATGTCATTATTACGGGCATTTTCTTAGTTTTGTAAAGGGGAAATATGGAGAAACAAAATTATATTTTAATTGAAGCGACAAGCTGCCCCCTAAGTGTGCGCAGCAGGCTAGCGCAGGTGTTTAAGCGTAGCATTAATGGCGAGCTATTTAAAGGGCTTTGGCTGGTGCTGCGCGAGATGATTCGTTTTAATATCCATACGACGCAATATCCGCAGGAGCAACTCCCGCTATCTCCGCGCTATCGCGCGATACACGAGCTTTTACGGCTTTTAGAGAGCGGGCATGAACGCTGCATTGGGTGCGGATTGTGCGAGAAAATCTGCATTAGCAACTGTATTCGCATGGAGACGAGCTATGGCGATGATGGGCGCAAAAAGGTGCATGAATACACAATCAACTTCGGACGGTGCATTTTTTGCGGATTTTGCGCTGAGGTGTGCCCCGAGCTTGCGATCGTGCATGGCGGACGTTATGAGAATGCCAGCGAGCAGCGCGCTCATTTCGCACTTAAAGAAGATATGCTCACGCCACTTGAACGCTTCATGGCGGGGAATCAGAGGGAATTCCCGGGCTTTGGCGCGCTTAGTTTAAATGCCGATTCCAAAGTGAAAAAGACCCCGCTTGCTTACCTTGCGCCTAAAGGAGAAGAGAATGCTTGAAGCCATCGCCTTTTATCTCTTTGCTGCACTCACCGCAGCGATGTTTCTCATCGTCGTTACCACGCACAATATCCTGCACGCGCTAAGCGCACTTGCTGCGGGCATGATTTTTATCTCCGCATTCTTTTTTCTGCTTGGAGCGGAATTTTTAGGCGTAGCACAGATCATCGTCTATACGGGCGCAGTGATCGCGCTTTATGCCTTTGGAATGATGTTTTTTGACAGCATTAAAGAGGTAAAAGAGAGAGAGGAGAGTCGCGCTAGAGCTTGGATTCTTGTGGGAATCCTCGCACTCCTTTTGCTCCCGATTCTTGCCTTTTTCTCTATCTCTTGTGATCCTGAAATAGCGACACAATCGCCTATGATTAAAGGCGCGGGCAACACACAAACCCTAGGCTACATGCTTTTTACACAATATCTTATTCCTTTCGAGCTTGCCGCGGTGATGTTGCTTGTGGCGATGATCGCAGGAATCGTGCTTGCTGGCAAGAAGATGGATCGCTCTTTGACGCTCATGAGCGATGAGGATGCTGAAGTGCTACTTAAAAAAAGTAAAAAAAGGAGCTTTTGATGATCACGCTCAACCACTACCTATTCCTTTCGGGAATCCTCTTTCTCATCGGGCTCATCGGCGTGATAAAGCGTAAAAATCTCCTCATGCTCTTTTTTGCCACGGAGATTATGCTTAATGCCACAAACATCGCCCTAGTCGCGATTAGCCACTTCATAGAGGATATGGCGGGGCAGATGTTCGCGCTTTTTATCATCGCGGTGGCTGCGAGCGAAGTGGCGGTGGGGCTTGGACTTTTGATTCTTTGGTATAAAAAGCATGGAAGCCTTGATTTAGACCAGCTTCAGATGATGAAAGGATAAGGCGATGGAAGGAAAATTGCTCTATATTGCCCTTTTTGCGCCACTAATCGGCTCGCTTTTTAGCATGTTTTTTGCGACTTCAAAGAGGCGACTCATCGTGGGAATCGTCGCTTCGATTCTCGTCATTTTTTCCTTTTACGCCTCATCTTTGCTTTTTATGCAGACACTCATGGGCACATCAATAGAAGCGAGGCTTTTTGAATGGATTGCCGCAGGTGGTGTGGAGCTATCGTTTGGATTCCTCGTCGATCAAGTTAGCGCGATAATGATGCTCGTTGTTACGTTTGTTTCAGCCATGGTGCATATCTATGCGATTGGATACATGAGACACGACCCTGCGTTCAATCGCTTTTTTGCCTACCTGAGCGCGTTTGTATTTTCCATGCTCGTGCTTGTGATGAGTGATAATTATGCGGGGCTATTTATCGGCTGGGAGGGCGTTGGGCTCTGCTCATGGATGCTTATTGGCTTTTGGTATCACAAGCAAAGCGCGAGTTTTGCCGCCAATGAGGCGTTTATTATGAATCGTATCGCCGATCTTGGCATGCTTCTTGGGATTTTTTTGCTTTTTTGGAGCACAGGAAGCGTGCGCTATGGCGAGGTTTTTAGCACGTTGCCTACACTAGAGCACAGCACGCTTATGTGGATAGGTATCTTGCTTTTTATCGGCGCGATGGGGAAATCCGCGCAATTCCCATTCCATACGTGGCTAGCCGACGCAATGGAGGGGCCTACACCTGTTTCCGCGCTCATTCACGCCGCGACGATGGTTACTGCCGGGGTATATCTTGTGATTCGCTCCTATCCGCTTTATGATCTGCTCCCTGAAGTGGGATATTTCATCGCTTGCCTTGGAGCGTTTGTGGCGATTTTTGCCGCCAGCATGGCATTAGTTAATCGCGATTTGAAGCGCATTATTGCCTATTCTACGCTTTCACAGCTTGGTTATATGTTCGTCGCTGCGGGAATCGGTGTGTATTGGATCGCGCTTTTTCATCTAATGACGCACGCATTTTTCAAATCGCTCCTGTTTTTGGGCGCAGGGAATGTCATGCACGCGATGAATGACAAGCTGGATATCACGAAAATGGGCGCGCTTTATAAACCGCTCAAAGCCACGGCGATTCTTATGATTCTCGCCTCAGTTGCGCTGGCGGGAATCTACCCTTTTGCGGGCTTCTTTTCTAAAGACAAAATCCTTGAGGCGGCTTTTAGCAGCGGGCATTTTGTGCTCTGGCTCATGCTCTTATTTGGCGCAGTGCTCACGGCGTTTTATAGCTTTAGGCTTATTATGCTGGTCTTTTTTGTCCCCAAAAATCATGAAGAGCATCCGCATGAGGCATATTTGTATATGCTTGGCGCGATGATTCCTCTAGCGATTTTGGCTCTTGTGAGTGGCTTTTTTGAGGGCGAATTTCATCACTACATCAAATCTGCGCTCCCTCTGCATGATCGCATGATTGATGACATAACCCATAGCTTACTCATCGCCTTAGCGAGTTTTGCCGCCGTGTCGGGAATCCTCTACGCAATCTATAAATACCGCAAAGGAGGCTTTTGCCCTTCGTGGAGAGAGAGCTTTATCTACAAGCTTTTAAGCGCGCAATATTACATTCCGCAGCTCTATGAACGCTACGTCATGAGCCCTTATACGCGCCTTTCTCGCGTCGCTTGGAAGCTTGATGTGAAGATTATTGATTTTGTGGTTGATTTGATTGCTTTGGTGCTTTATCGCAGTGGCGAGGGGCTACGCGTGCTTCAGAGCGGGAATCTCTCCAAAATGTTACGCCTTATGCTCGCAGGTGTGGTAGCGTTGCTTGTTTTAGCGATCTTTGGGGCAAGGGGGTAAATATGGAATATCTACTCACTCTAATCATCGTATTCCCCATGCTTGCAGCTTTTTTGACGCTCACACTCAATGAGTCTTACAAGGCTTTTGCTGTGATTGCAAGCGCGGTGGAGCTTGTTTTGACACTGCTTTTGTGGGCAGGGTTTGATACCCAAAGTGGCGAGATGCAATTTTTGCACCAAATACCGCTTATCGCAAGCTACGGAATCAGCTATCTCGTGGGCGTTGATGGCATTTCGCTATTTTTAGTTATTTTGAATGCGTTTATATTTTTCATCGGATTTATCGCGCTTAATGAGAATTTCGAGCAAAAGAAGCTCATCATTTCGCTCTTTTTTTTAGAGAGTATCATTATGGGGGTTTTTAGCGCGCTTGATGCGGTGCTCTTTTATATTTTTTGGGAAATCTCACTCGCGCCCATGCTCTATATCATCGGTGCTTGGGGGAGTGGCAAGCGCATTTATGCAGCGGTGAAGTTCTTCCTCTATACCTTCAGCGCGTCTATGATCATGCTCCTTGGGATACTCTATTTTGCTTACACTTATTATGAAACGGCGGGAATCTGGACATTCTCGCTGCTTGATTGGTATATTCTCATTCTCCCTTTTGATTTGCAAAAGTGGCTTTTCCTTGCCTTTTTTGTGGGAATCGCAGTCAAAGTTCCGATGTTTCCCTTTCATACATGGCTCCCTTACGCGCACGGACAAGCCCCAACCATCGGCTCGATTATCCTAGCTGCCGTGCTTTTGAAGATGGGGACGTATGGATTCCTCCGATTCTCACTCCCACTCTTTCCCGACGCAGCGGTGGCGTTTATGTTCCCCATCGCGACGCTCTGTTTGGTGATGATTATTTATGGCGCGATGGTCGCGTATGCGCAAGAGGATATGAAGCAGGTGATCGCGTATAGCTCGATTTCGCACATGGGTGTGATTGTGCTTGGGAGCTTCGCGCTTAATATCGAGGGGATCAGCGGTTCAATATTTTTCATGCTAAGCCACGGAATCGTCAGCGGCGCGCTTTTTATGCTCGTGGGAATGCTCTATGATCGCCGCCATACCAAGCTCATCGCGGAATTTGGGGGAATCGCTCAAGTCATGCCCCATTATGCGAGCATATTCGCGCTTATGAGTATGGCGAGCATTGGATTGCCTCTTACCATCGGCTTTGTGGGCGAATTCCTCTCGCTCCTTGGATTTTTCGCCGCTTCACCCATGCTCACACTGCTTGCAGGGACGAGCATAATTTTAGGCTCAGTCTATATGCTCATTTTGTTTCGGCGTGTCTTTTTTGGAAAGGCGCAAAACCCCGAGAATCTAGCGTTAAAAGATCTTAATGCTCGTGAATGGAGTGCTATTTTGCCTCTGGTTTTTGTAGTGATTTGGCTAGGAATCTACCCCAAACCCATTCTCGCTCCTATCGATTTTAGTGTGCGCACCATGCTTGAGTTGATGCAGCAAAAAGTGCGCACCCCCCAAGCGCAAAAATATCTAGGAATCCTCGAGCAAGAGGACACACAAGAGAGGAGTCATTAATGCTAAATGTCATAAATATTTCGCTCGAGGCTCTAAATATCTCCACACTTCTTCCCATGGCGATGGTCATCATCGGTGCGCTTGTAATTTTGGGGATCGATCTTTTTACGAGGAGTAATTCGCGGCATTTCTACACTGCGCTAAGCATTCTTTTTATCCTTTTAGATTTGGGCACGGTGCTCTATTTCAAGGGATACGCGCGGGGCTTTTTTGATTTTTTGCTCATCGATGGCATTGCGATTCTTGCGCAGATTATTATATTGATCGCATCAGTGCTTTTTATCCCGCTAACACTCACTTCGAGGCGATTCCACGAGTTTTCCTATCCGGAGTTTTACGCGCTGTTTCTCTTTATGATTGCGGGATTTCAGTTCATGGTCTCAAGCGATTCTCTGATTTTGATCTTTCTTGGGCTTGAGAGTGCCTCGCTCTCGCTCTATACGCTTATTGCCATGCACAATCGTCAAAGTGCTTTTGAAGCGGCGATTAAATATTTCACGATGGGCGCGGTGGCGGCGGGATTCTTCGTCTTTGGTGCGATGTTGCTCTATACAGCAAGCGGGAGTCTCAATCTCAATGACATCGCAGAAGTTCTCATTAAACATGACTATAAGCCTTTGTTTTTGGTGCTTGCAGGGGTTGTCTTCTTGAGTGCTGCGATTGGATTTAAGATTTCGCTCTTCCCCTTCCATACATGGACGCCCGATGTCTATGAGGGCTCAAACTCCGTGCTCGCAGGCTACATGTCTGTCGTGCCAAAGATTGCAGGATTTATCGTGGCGATTAGATTTTTTGATCTATTTTTGAGTTTTGAATACCCCATAGTTTTGGGCATTCTCTATCTTTTGACAGTGCTGACCATTACGATTCCCAACATCGCCGCACTGGTGCAAGAGGACGTCAAGCGCATGCTTGCATACAGCTCGATTTCACACGCTGGATTCGCGCTTGCGGCGATTATGATCGATACGACGCAGAGTATTAGTGCGCTCTTTTTGTATTGGATTTTGTTCTTATTTACAAATTTGGGTGCATTCACGATGTTGTGGCTCTCAAGAAATAAAATTAATACATGGAAACATCGCTATGATCACCCTTATGAGCGATTCTCAGGAATGATACAGATCATGCCTGTGGGAGCGGTCGTGATGGGAATCTTCATGCTTAGCCTCGCGGGCGTTCCGCCTTTTGCGCTTTTTTGGGGCAAGATGTATCTTTTAAGCGCGGCACTCAACGGAGGCTATATTATTTTGGCTTTAGTAATGGCGTTAAATAGCGCGATCTCTGCGTATTATTATCTGAAGCTCATTGTCTATATGTTTTTAAAAGAGCCACCTAAGGTGCAAGAGCGCGACATATTTATGAAAAATGCCGCCATGCCCTTGCGTGTGGTTATGGGATTTTCCGTCGTGATGGTGCTCTCTTCGCTATTTTTTGTCGATTCCCTACTGGAATTCATCTCAAAATATGTCGAATATAGCGGGTTTTAATGCCTAAAAATCACTCGATTCCTAGAGATTGCTGGCTTTAGGATATAATCGCAGGCAAAAAGAGGGAATTTGAATGCCCCGTTGGTTGTTGAGCGCTTTATTGTTATTCGCTCCGCTTAATGCACTTGATGTCGTAATTAATAGCGCCAAAGAGGGGGGCAAAAATTTTGCCGTGCTGAATTTGAAATACGAACGCCTATTTCCATGCAAAGAGGAGCGCGATCGCTATGGCGAGGTGGAGCGCGTTGTTTGCCGTATAGAAGGGCAGCCACCTAGCTCATTCACGCATAGCAACACACTTTTTTTTAAGCTCTCGGTGGAGCAGATCAACTCCACGCCCCACCTCATCATCACTCCCAAAAAGCGCGCTAAACTTTTCGCTCTCCATGCAGATCCTAAGGAGCATACACCGCTTCTTAGCGAAGAGGCGCAACTCTCAATGCGCTGGCAAGTGATCGGTTATGAGGATCAGATTCCCTTTCTCTCAAATAAGCCTCACAGGGGGATTAATTTCCCTATTAAAATGGAAAGCACTCGCACGCCCTTAATCGGTGCGCTTGATGTGTTTAAGAAGCCTTTGGAGGTTGAGGCGGGAGGCGATGTCCCGCTCTACCTTAGCATTAGGGGTCTCATGGATCAAGGGCTCTATTCTGAGGCGATTAGCGCTATTGATGATGCGTTTATGCGCTACCCCGAGACGATTTTTAAACGCGAGTTGTTACTCTTTAAAATCCGTGCATTTGAGGCACTAAACGACCCTGATTCCCGTGAGGAGTTAGTTGCTTTGGCAAAAAGCTGGAGTCGTGCATATCCTGCAGATTCCAGTATCCCTGAGGTGTTGTATATCCTCGCGAAAACCTACGGAGATTTGCGATTCTTTGATGAGGCGCGCTACTATTATGATCGGCTTTTCACGGAATATCGTGGTAATAATTTTGAGCTTTTGGCGCGGATCGCTCTAGGTGATGAGCTTTTGCGACATGGGGATAATAAGCGCACTCCACAGCTTTACGCTGACGCGCTTAATGAGAGCAAGAATCTAGACACTGCTTCATTCGCCGCGCTTCGCCTTGCGGAATATCACATCTCAAAGAAAAATTTTCCCGAGGCTGAGAAGCTCCTCTCCAAAGTGCTTCAGGCGCACGCGAAATTTTTCCAAAAGGATCCTCTTAAAACCTACAAAATGATTGAGCAGTGGGCGTTGGAAGAGGGCTTTTATCTCTTGAGCGCGCAGATTGCTGAGTCGATGTGGAATAGTGGTATCAAAGAAGAGGGTGAAGATGGCGAGGATCTTCCTGAAAAGCTCTTGCGCCAGGCGGGAATCTGGTATGAATTTGCAGGGAATTTTGATGATGCACATCGAATTTACCGCCTCTATCGCGAGAAATACGAGGATCGTGCCGCATTTAGCAAGATTGTAGAACGTGATGATAAGTTGCTTTTTGTCCTTGATGAGAGCGATGCAAGAAAGCGTCTTGCGCGGCTTGATGAGGTGATTGTCGCCTATCCGAACTCTCCTGAGAAGGAAAAAGCCTATGAACGCAAGGCAGAGACCTACGTGGAGCTGGGCGAATGGGAAAATGTGCTTTTAATTGAGCGATTTTTAAAGCCCGAGAATCCTAGCCTAATTACCGCGACAACGAGGCTTGTGCAAAAAGGGCTAAAAGAGAATGACTGCAAAAAAGTTGCCTTTTATATGCAGAATTATCGCCATCTTGAGCTTAGTAATCTTGAGCGGATTTTTAGCTTCGATTGCCTTTTGCAAGGGGCACTTTTGCCCCGTGCGGAGGAGCTAGCCAGCGAGGGAATCCAAAGAGAAAATCTAGGCGAGCGACTTGAGTGGCTCTATCGTTATGCGCAGGTTTTGGAGGCATTGCCAGATTATCCTCGCGCCATCAATGCAGCACGAGATGCGCTAATGCTTGCTGATTCCCTTAAAAAAGTGCAATTTGCCCAAGTGGCTTTCATACTTTTTAATGCGCTTGCCAAAGAGCAGCGAGAAGATGAGGCACGCGAGGTTTTTGCGCGATTGCAGCGCGAATATACTGAGGATTCCCGTATGATTGAGGCGTATCGCATGATGCTTTTGTGGGCGTCCAAAAAGCTAGATGAGGTCGCTATTGAGCTTTATGCAAAGGAGCTTTTGCGTTTGCAAAAACTTCATGCGCGCCCCGAATTTTCGCCTTGGGCGGAGCTTGTGTATATCGATTCGCTTTTGCGCCTACAGCGCTTTAATGATGCGCTAAAAATTGTCGATGAGTTGTTGGCACAGAAGCTTGATTCCCAGACTAAAATCAAGGTGCTTTATATTCGTGGCTCGACTGCGCAAAGGGTCGGGAATCTCCCTCTAGCGCGGGAATCCTACGAGCGGTGTTCCAAGAGCGATGAGGTGAGCGCGTGGAAAAACCTCTGCACAGAGGCACTAAAATTGCTTAATTAAATAAAGGAGAGAAAAGATGGAGCTTGCGCAGTTGCACGCTTTTTTTGAAGAGACTTACGCATTTTTGCATCAATATGATGAGGAGCGCTTTGAGCGGGAGCATATTATTGCACTTTTTATGGGAATTAAGGAGCGTGTAGATTGGCTTGAGGAGGCGTTTGCACCTAATGGAGCGAAATTGTCTGCTGATATGAGCGGACGATTCCTCTTTGTGTATCAAAATGGCTCAATGCTTTTTAAATACGCGCTCCTTCAGATTTTAGAGCAGGATAGGGCGGGGGGAGCTTTGGGGCAGCGAGGCTTTTTGAATGTCTCATTGGCAAAGGAGAGAGTGTGTCATGCTAAGGAGTTTGAGCGTATTGCTAAAGAGATTTCGCGCCTAGGAATCGACCCAAAATCACTCATAGGATAAGCGCGTGCAAGAGATAATCAAAGTCTGCTCTGATATCCGCACTATGCGATTGCATCTTGCTAAAAAGCATAGAATTTCTTCGCGTAAAATTGACTTTGAGATCCTAGGAATCAATACCTTTTTAGTGCGAGGTAAAGATGATTTGCAGCGCGTGAGTAATCGCGAACTCCACGAGATTGCCTATACGCCCTATAGCATGAGGCAATTTTATAAAGTGCGCTTTTTTGCTCGCGATCGGCGAGTGCTTGATCCCTTTGTGATTTCGTTAGAGAGTAGCGAAGAGGGGAGCATGCTTGAGGCGATCCTATCCCTTGAGCGGTTGCCAGCACCTGATAATCAGTTTGTTCCCACGTTGCAACTTCTTATCTATAAGCAGATGATTTTGCAAGGGTATATTCTTGGGCTAGGCGGAAAAATTTTCCAAGAGGAGCTGGCGCGATTCTTCACAACGCTCAAAAAAGATCCGCGTTCATTTAAGGATTCTGCGCGTCTTTTGATATGCAAGCTGCGTGCCCCTGAGATTATCAAACCCTACTCTTTAAAGCTACTTTCAAGACCTTACGCACAGGGGAAACTGCAAGAAGATAGTGAGCTTTTGGAGGGGGCGATTCTCAAAGTTAAGCAGGGCGAGGCGTTATTAAGCTATCGCAAGCCCACCTATCGCGTGCCATGGAGGAACGTGCGGGGCGAGTGGTTTGGCGAGGGGGATTATCCGATAGGAATTGCTTGTGGCGAAGGGTTAGAGCGCACTGAAGATGAGGAGACAATCACATATAAAGCTAATCAAGATGGTTTTGCCTCAATCGTCGAGAAGAAGCTCAATGTCCTTGAAGCACCTTTGGTAAAATCTGTCGATTTCAAACTTTCGCAACAGATCGCGCCTTTGGAGATCAAGCGATTGCAAATCAGCAATGACGATAACACGAGCGATGCAGTTGCGCAGGGTGTGGAGCTTGCGATTCCCACACTTTTGGTCAAAGGGAATGTTGGTCCAGCGACGAAACTACATGCGGAGGAGCTTCGTATTAATGGTCAGATTCATGCACGTGCAGTGCTTCATGCTCATGATGCAAAGTTGCTATTTTTAAAAGGTTCGCTCACTGCGCAGGACGCTCAAGTGAAGTTTTGTGAGGGAGCGAATATCAAGACAAAGCACCTTAAAACAAGCTATCTAGGGGGCACGACGGCGTTTTTTGAGGAGGGTCAGGCGGAGCGACTGGGCTCAAATAATACATTGCACGTCTCTACAAGTCTTCGTATCGGGCGCGTGCTGGGCAAGACAAATACGATCTATTTCGATCCGCTCGCATCACAGGAGAATGAGCGATTGTTCGCTTCCCTAAAAGAGCAGCAAGATTTTTTGGAAAATGTGGTGCGGGGCGAATATTGGCGTGAAAAAGAGATTGAGTATGAGAGCACGGGTATGCGCATTTTCCTTGAGGAGCTTGAGAAGCGGAAAAATATCGGCACTCAAGCAAGTCTTGAAGCTGTTGCGCAATCTTTTGAGGAGGCAAGGCGGGATAAGCACAGACAGCTCGCGCTTAGAGAGCGCATTTTAAAAGCATTGGAGGGCTCAAAAGAGCGACTTTTGAAAATTAACAAGGAGATTTTGGCGCTTAAAGAGCGAGTGCTGGAGATTACGTTTCGTTGTGATGGGGGAATCGGGGGCGATAATCGCCTAATGTTCGCGCTTCCTGAGGGATTATTGGAGTTTATACCCCCCTATGAAGTGCGCCTAGTGCGCCTAGTGCGCGATGAGAAGCAAGGTTATGCAGTCCGGTATGAAGTTTGATTTTTTTGAGACAGAGGAATCTTTTGACACTTCCGCGCCATTAGCGCGCTCGATGCCCTTTGAACCTGTAGCGACGCTATTGTGCTCACATCAGCACAGTGGACATCTTTCAATTTTTGAGCGCGCTACAAAGAGCTATTATCTCGTTGATTATGTCAATATGGTTGTGAAAAATAAGACGACGCTCTCACTTGCTGCGGGCGAGACACCGGAGTTTGGGCGCATAAGCATTGCAGAGGAGATTCCTCGCTTTGCCTACATTGAGTCAAATGAGGAATCAGCGCAGATATTTGATGGTATCAGCATGAAGTCTATAGCAACGCTGGTATGCAATAAAGGTCGCTTAGAGTCGGTCTATTTGAGCCGCGATGGCAAACGTTGCTATCTTGGTCATAAAGATGGTCTTGTTACGCGCTGGGACGTGCAGAGTGCAAAGTTTGTCTCGCAGATTGCCAAAATGCAGGACTTTGTCTATCTGATTAAGGAGAGTCCGTGCGGAGATTATGTGGTATCAATTGGCTATGATCGCAGTATTTATGTGTATGATTCCCATCGTGGGACGTATGGTGAGCTTGTGTATGTTGCTAGTGCCCTGCCGCGTTGCTTTAGCTTTTTGGGGCGCGGATATGTCGCTTTTGGGGAATCGCGCGGAGAAATCGTGATTGTGGATTATATTCAAGCGCAAGCAGTCAGTCGATTCCGTGTGGCGCACGAAGAGATTATCGAGATGAGTCGCCTAAGCGAGACGACACTTCTTTTTTTGAGCAAATTTGGCAAGCTGGGAATCGTGAATTTCCTTACGGGTGAAGTGCTGAGCGAGGATTATCTGAGTGATAAGCGACGGCGGTATAGCGCATTTGCTTTTGATGAGACAAGCAAGGAAATTACCCTCCATGCAAATGATGGGCATATTAAGAGCTATGCTTTGGATGGGCTTTCTGAGCGACTTGCAGAGCTTCTTGTGCAGCAGGAGTTCAAAAATGCCTATTTGCTGATCAACGCCCATCCACAGCTCTATGAAGATCCCGAGGCGAAGCGGCTTGATGCGCGCTTTAATATCGCACTCCTGGAGGCGCAGGGGCTCATGGAAGAAGGACGAGTAAGCGAGGCAAATAACTTGGTTGCGCCTTATGCGCAGATTCCCCAAAAGCGCATGATGATGCAAAAATACCTTACGCAACTACACGCGATCCCAGAGCTTCGTGGCTATATAAGAGATGCTTATATTTTACGAGCATATTCACTTATTCAATTATATCCGCTTTTGGCGAACACGACGATGGCTCGCAACATGGATGCACTTTTTGGAGAGGCTCTGCTAAGTGCAAGTGAGTTGCTAAAAAATGGGCATAAAGATGAGGCGGAGAGGATACTTTTTGGGCATAAGGTGATTAGCACGCGCTCCAAAGCGATCAAGGAGCTAATGCACATGCCCAACCTTATTGATATGATTTATGAGGCGATTGATAAGGAGGATTATGGGCGATATTTTGAGCTCAAATCTCTCTATCTGATTGTGTCGTTTTTGCCACGCGCACGTGCTTTTGAGGCACGTGAAGAGGAGTGGTATTTTGAGCTTGAGGAGGCACTTTGTCTTGGGAATCTAAAGCGAGCCAAAGAGTGCGCTCATGCGATTGCCGCTTTCCCCAAGGGGAAAGAGCGAGTGAAACCTTGGCTACAAAAGCTTATGAAGTTACAAGGAGGTGAGGCGAGGGGAGATTCTACTCCACCTCCGCATCAATGACATCGTCATCTTTTTTCTTGCCCTCTGCATTTTTGGGGTCTTGAGCCTGCGGATTCTCTTTTTTATACATGGCTTCTGCGAGCTTGTGGCTCACTTCTGTGAGTGCTTTGACCTTCGCGTCAATCTCCTCTTTGCTCGCGTTTTCATTTTTGAGCACCTCTTTTAGCTCATTGATGGCAGTTTCGATTTTTTGAGTCTCCTCGCCTTCCAACTGTTCCTTGAACTCGCCGAGGCTCTTTTCTGTCTGATAGATCAGGGAATCCGCCATATTTCTCGTCTCAATCACGCCTTTGCGCTTGTTGTCCTCCTCTTTGTGAAGCTCCGCGTCTTTGACCATTTTATCAATCTCAGAATCGCTCAAACCGCTTGAGCCCGTGATTTTAATCTCCTGAGATTTGCCTGTGGCTTTATCTTTTGCTGATACGGTCAAAATCCCGTTTGCGTCAATATCAAAGGTAACCTCAACTTGAGGCACGCCCCGTGGCGCGGCGGGAATCCCACTTAGCTCAAACATACCCAGCGACTTATTATCTTTGGCTAGCTCGCGCTCACCCTGAAGCACTTGGATCGTCACGGCGGGCTGATTATCCTGCGCGGTGGAGAAGATTTGCGACTTCTTCACGGGAATCGTTGTCCCCCGCTCGATGATTTTTGTCATGACGCTTCCGAGTGTCTCGATTCCCAGAGACAGCGGCGTAACATCAAGCAGTAGCACATCTTTCACATCGCCCTTAAGCACGCCACCTTGGATAGACGCACCAATAGAGACGACCTCATCGGGATTGACGGATTTATTGAGCTCTTTGCCGATGAACTCCTTAACACGCTGCTGCACTTTGGGAATCCGAGTCGAGCCACCGACCATCACAACCTCGGCAATATCGCTCTTTTGAAGCCCGGCATCTTTGATGACAAAGTCGATTTTTTGAATGGTCTGCTCAATAAGCTCATCAATGAGCCCTTCAAATTTCGCCCGTGAAATCTTCTGCACAAGGTGCTTTGGTCCTGTCGCATCAGCCGTGATGAAAGGGAGGTTAATCTCCGTCTCATTCGCGCTACTTAGCTCTTTTTTGGCATTTTCCGCCGCATCCTTTAGCCGCTGAAGTGCCATGACGTCGTTTTTGAGGTTGATTCCATACTCGTTTTCAAACTCTTTGCTTGCCCAGTCGATGATTTTATTGTCAAAATCATCTCCACCAAGGAACGCATCTCCCCCTGTGGCAAGCACTTCCACGACATTATCACCCGTTTCAAGCACCGTGACATCAAAAGTCCCGCCCCCCAGGTCATAGACGACGATTTTTTCTGCATGTTTTTTATCAAGCCCATAGGCAAGTGCCGCTGAGGTGGGCTCATTGATGATTCTTAGGACATTAAGCCCTGCGATCGTCCCTGCTTCTTTGGTGGCTTTTCTCTGGGAATCGTTAAAATACGCAGGCACGGTAATGACCGCCTCGCTGATACTCTCGCCCAGATATGCCTCCGCATCCTCTTTTAGCTTCATGAGAATCTTCGCGCTGATCTCTTGGGGCGTATAGACTTTATCGGCAATTTCAATAGCGCACGCACCGTTTCGATCCACAATCTTATAAGGTAGGCGTTTTTGCGCCTCTTGCGCCTTATCCTCGCTCATCATGAGTCCCATGATTCGCTTGATGGAATAGATCGTCTTTTGTGGATTTGTGATTGCTTGACGTTTGGCTGGATCTCCCACGAGCACCTCGCCTTTATCGGTAAATGCCACGATTGAAGGGGTTGTGTTTTTCCCCTCTTTATTGGCGATAATTTTGCCCTCGCCCGCTTCAAATACCGCCATAGCGGAGTTTGTAGTCCCTAAGTCGATTCCTAATACCTTGCTCATTGTTAGCTCCTTTTAAAATAATTTTAATCAATTTTTGCGACACTGACCATCGCCGGGCGCAAAATACGCTCTTTGTAGCGATAGCCTTTTTGGAAAACCTGCACGATTTCGCCCGCTTTGTGCGATTCGCTCTCCACTTGCATAATGCACTCATGCAGGTGCGGATCAAACTCGCCCTCATTGGGAATCGTCTCGATTCCGTGGCGTTGCAGCACTTTAGTGAAATTATCAAGCGTAAGCCTTAGCCCCTCGATGAATTTCTCCTGAAGTGCCCTGTTTTCCTCGTTTTCCTCGCCGACACTCTTTAACGCCATCTCCAGCGTATCAATGACAGGCAGGAGATCTGAGGCGATTTTCTCATAGGCATATTCCAGAGCTTGAGACTTTTCGCGCTCCAAACGCTTTTTGGTATTCTCAAACTCCGCTCGCATGCGCAGATAAGTATCCTCAAGCTCTGAAATTTTCTCCAAAAGCTCGGGGACACTTTGAGTATTCGCCTCAGCTTCAGACTGCGCACTAGAGCTCTCTTGCTCCTTGCCTAGAGGCTCTTCAATGGGTGTTTCTATTGGGTTTGCATCATTCATTTTTTCTCCTTCCATAAAATTTATTTATCCTAATGCTTCGTGATAAAAGCCCTCATAATCGCGATTTAGCGCACCTACGAGCATGAGTTTTGCCTCATTTTGCCCTACCTTGACGCGCTCAATCGCGGCGAGATTCCCGCGAGGGAGTGGCTGCTCAAAATAGAGCCCCTCTTGGAGCATATCAAGCATTTTTCCCTGCAGTATCTCTTGAAAAAGCCCCTCGCCCTCGCGATTTTTCAGCAATCGATCGGCTAGAGAGCCTAAACCAAAGCTAAAAAATGGCTCTTGATTTAAGAGCTGTTCGAGCTTTTGCGTCAGCTCATGCACGCAAAGTTGTCGCGCAACTTTGTATAGCTCACGTATCTCAAGTCCCAAAAGCTCATCCATGAAGCGTTCCATCACATTGGAGTATTTCAAAACCACCTCGCCTTCGCTAAAACTAAGGAGCAAAAAGCGATCTTTGATGGGCGTAAGCTGCGTGAAAAAATTTGGGTTGTAGAAGCGAAGCGCACAGAAAATTCCAACTTTATGCGCAGAACGCTCAAGATTTTGCATGCTTTTGAACTCAACTTTATGGGTGCGAGGAAGCCTCTTGCGCCAATACTCCTTAAGTGCGATCTCTGTAGGAATCCGCCCGCTACTCACGTGAGGCTGCATGAGTGCGCCCTCCTCAATGAGTGCTCGGAAGTGATTCCTAATCGTCGCTGATGAGATCTTGATTCCCAGCAAAAGGCGAAGCGATTCCGAGCCGATAGGCTCTTGTTGTTTCACATATTCACGGATAATCTCATCAAGTAAGAGCGATTTCCTAGGCTGCATAACGCCCTCTGCCTTTGTGTTAAGTTTGCAATAAGTTACACGAGCAAAATTATAGCACAGAAAGTAGAAAATTAGCACTCAAATATTCTTATTGCTTTTTTGATTATATACCTTTAGTCATATATAGTCAAGTTTTATGATTTTAAAAGTATCAGATTTACTAAGTTTTATGGGCTTCGATTCCCGGGAATCGGCGAAATCAGCGTAATTTCATGCAAAATGCTACAAAAGGTAACATAAAAATTAGTCCAGCATAAAAAGATACACAAAAGAGGCAAGGGGATATTCTATTTGCGCGTAGGTCGCGCATGGCGGGGGTGTTCGTAAGATTATGTCTTTACAGAGTCTCTTTGATCGCCCTAGCGATCTTTTCACCCACGATTTTTGCCAGCTCATCGGTATTGGCTTGCTTGATTCCTTCAAAATTGCCAAAATAATCAAGTAGTCGCTTAAGCTTCCCGCGCCCGATTCCCCTGAGGGATAGAAGGTCGATCTTTTGGTCGTTTTTGAGCTTTTTCTTGCGATGATAAGTGATGGCGAAGCGATGAACTTCATCTCGGATTTTTTGGAAAAATTGCAGTCGCTTATCGCTTGGGATCAGGCGAATTTCGCCCTTTTGCGTGCGCAAAATATCCCTAGCCGCGCCCTTAGCACGGTGTGCTTTGCTATCGAGCTTCTCTTTTGCAATAGCGATGATTTCGACATTTGCGCCTGTGCTTTCGATAATCTCACGTGCGATTTTTATCTGCCCCGCCCCGCCATCAAGTAGCCACAAATCAGGTGGCGATTCCCGCTCAAAGGCACTAGCTCGGCGCATCAGCATTTCGCGCATTTGCGAATACTCATCGCTACCTGCAAGCTCGTAGCGTCGGTAGGAATCCTTTATAAACCCGTCCTCATACACCACCATCGCGCCTACGCACGATTCCCCGCGCATGTGAGAAGTGTCAAACGCCTCAATCCGCGCGGGAATCGCGTCGATCCCTAGAAGCTCTTTGATGTTTGAAAGTAGCGGTATCTCCTCCTTTTGCCCCTCTAGGCGTAGCAGCTCGCTCGCATTTTTTAGCGCAAGCTCTACAAGTCGCCGCTTCGCCCCGACTTTTGGCACGATAAAGGGAATCTTGCGCCCGAAGATTCCCGCGAGGTGCGCCTCAAGCTCTGCCTTACCCTCAAGCTCCACAGGGAGCAGAAGCTGGCTTGGAGGGAGGGGCGTATTTTCCTTATAATAGTGCAGAATCGCGCGCGTGTAGGCTTCGTTTTCATCGATTCCCGTGTCGTTTTTGAGCACCTTTGAGCTACTTGCGATGATTTTGCCCGCGCGCATGAATAGCCGCAAGAGCATGTGCATTCTTTCGCCCTTTTGTAGCGCGAGAATGTCGAGATCTTCGAGCTTTGCGAGGTCTATTTCCGAATAGGTCTCGATTTTAGCGAGCTTTTTAATGCGATCGCGCAGGATTCCCGCCTCCTCAAAGCGCAGCTCCAAAGCCAGCCGCTCCATGCGATCTTTTAGTTTGGCGATGAGTTTATGGCGATTTTGGAGTAAATCAAGGGCGTCTTTGAATATTTCTGCATACTCCTTTTGGCTGATTCTCTCCTCGCACGGGGCGGTGCAGCGATTAATTTGATAAAAAAGACACGCCTTTTTCTCTCTTAGGCAGCCCCTTTTTTGCACTAATTTGCAGAGCTCATAAATACTTGCAAGTAGCTCACTCGCCCCGCTTGTGTAAGGACCAAAATAGCGTATCTGCCTTTGTGCGAGGATTTTACGCGTCATCTCTAAGCGCGGGAATCGCGCACTCTCATCAAAGTAGATGTAAGGGAATGTCTTATCATCGCGCAGCAGGATGTTGTATTTGGGCTTTAGTTGCTTGATGAGCGAATTCTCTAGCACGAGTGCGTCATGCTCGTTCTCGACGATGATGTAGTGCAGATGGGCTGTCTCGCTAATCATCTTGCTAATGCGCGCAGAGAGCTTGCTTGCGGGCGCGAGCGTGGGGGTGAATTGGAAGTAGCTTCGCACGCGTTTTTTGAGATTTTTGGCTTTGCCGATGTAGAGGAGCTTTGAATGTGCGTCAAAATAGTGATAGACACCACTTGATTCCGGGAGATTTTCTAAAGATTGCTTCAGGGTTTCAGGGAACATCAGAGGAGTAAAAGCTCGTTATTTAGAGGAGCTGGCGCTTCCAAAAGCCCTCTTCGCCCTCAAGATCGGACATCTCGTGATGACGCTGTATGATTGCGCGAATCTCTTCAAAAATGGCGTGGAGCTTTGGATTTTGGGCGTGATTGTGAAAATTTGCCCTCGCGTGCTCCTCATAGCAAAACTCTTTGTGTGTTTCCTTCTCTTCGCTCTGAAAGACCCTGTAAGAGACAAAAGCTGCGATCTTGCTAAGCCCCACAAGCTCATCAAATTTCGCCTCTTTTTGCGCTTTTATTAATAGCGACTTTATTAAAGGGATTTTATAATTGAACTCTTTCAAAAACGCGGGGTGATTGAGCGCAAATAGGAGCGTTTGGTGCTTTATTTGCGTGAATAAAATCGCCTGACGCAGACTGTAGGGGAGTAGAAGTATGAAGTCGTGGATTTGCGTCTTTTGTCGCAAGGGCTTAAAAGTGGGGGAATCGTGGGTAAGATCGTAGAGAATTTCATGCGCCTTTTTCATGGGGCGATTATAGCATACATGCTGGTGGCGTTTTGTGGGTGCGGGTTTAAAGACGATCCCTTTTATGTTCCCGAGCAGCATTCTTCGGAGCGTTAATTTAGAGGAATCGCCCTTATGATTTATGATGTGATTATTATCGGTGCGGGTGTGGCGGGGTTGTATGCGAGCCTGCATCTGCCAAAGGATAAAAAGGTCTTAATCCTCTGTAAAGATCAGCCCTGGGAGTGCAACACTTTCCACGCGCAAGGGGGAATCGCAGTCGCAAAAGATCGCGATGATGTGCCTTTGCATGTGAGTGATACGCTCAGTGCCGGTGCGCAAATGGGCAACAAAGAAGCCATAGAGAGGCTCAGTCGCGATAGTCTGGAGATTTTGCCCGATTTGCTTGCGCGTGGAGTCCCTTTTGATAAGGACGCAAGCGGGAATCTGCTCTACACTAAAGAGGGCGCGCATACTATTTCGCGTATCGTGCATGCTGGTGGTGATGGGACGGGACGTGTGCTACATAGCCACCTCATCGGTCTCATCTCTCACACGTTGTGGAAAAATGCCACCGTTACCAATCTGCTCCTTGATGAGCATCGTTGCCATGGCGTGAGCGTGATGACCAAGCGCGGCAGCTACAATCTCTACGCAAAGGACGTAATCATCGCCTCCGGGGGCATGGGCGCGCTCTATGAATACCACACCAATGCCCATACGATCAGCAGCGATCTGCACGGCATGATTATCGAGCATGGCGCTCGTGTGCGTGATATGGAGATGATGCAATTTCACCCCACCGTCTATACGCAGGGGAAGCATGCGCGCAAGATTCTCCTCTCTGAAGCACTGCGAGGCGAGGGGGCGAAAATCATCAACGAGCGGGGAGAGCGGTTTTTGAGCGAGTATGATTCCCGCATGGAGCTCGCGCCTAGAGATGTGATTTCGCGTGCGATTTTTGATTACAAAATGCGAACCGACATGGATATTTTCCTTGATGTTTCGGAATTTAGCGAGGAGTTTTTTAAGAATCGATTCCCCAACATTTACAGGAATCTGACCTCTTATGGCTTTAGGATTCCTCGTGATCGGATTCCCATCTCACCGGCGTTTCATTATGCTATGGGTGGGATTGAGACGGATAGTTTCGCGCGCGTGCAAGGCATGGAAAATCTCTACGCAATCGGTGAATGCGCCTCCACGGGCGTGCATGGGGCGAATCGTCTGGCGAGTAATTCACTTTTAGAGGGGCTTGTGTTTGCAAGGATTGCCGCGCTTCATATCGCGGGTAAAGAGAGTAGCCACAAACCGCGTGAATTTCGCCTGAGCGAGGAGATTTTGGAGCGGGAATTTGATAATGAACTTAAAGGCGTTTTGCGCACGCTCATGTGGGATAAGGTGGGAATCGCGCGCAAAAGAAGCGGGCTAAATGAGGCACTTGGCGGCGTGGAAGTGATGTTAAAGAGCGGAATCGGGCGCATGCTAAAGCTTCGACTTTTAAGCGCGCGTGAAGTGATTAAAGGCGCGCTAGCGCGCAGGGAATCGCTCGGCGCGCACTACATGATCGATTAATTCGGAAAGAGGGAAAGATGCACGGTGGCGTTTTAATTTTGGATTTTGGAAGTCAATACACTCAGCTTATCGCGCGCAGGATTCGCGAATATGGGATCTACTGCGAAATCGTCCCCTATCATGAGAAGCTAGAGGCGATCAAGGCGCGAAAGGCGCAGGGAATCGTGCTTAGCGGCGGGCCTGCGAGCGTCTATGAGGAGGGGGCGTTTCTTGTGGATCGGGCGATTTTTGAGCTTGGGATTCCCGTGCTTGGAATCTGCTATGGAATGCAGCTCATGACACACTATTTTGGCGGAGTGGTAGCAAGAGCGGATCATCACGAATACGGCAAGGCTGAGGTGATTTTTGATGGGGAATCGCCGCTGTTTCAGGGCTGTAAAAGTGGCGAGGTGGTCTGGATGAGTCATGGTGATAGGGTGGAGCGCATTCCTGCTGATTTTGCGCGCATTGCCCATTCTCTCAATTCGCCTTTTGCGGCGATTGCACACAAAGATAAGCCATTTTATGCGGTGCAGTTTCATCCGGAAGTGGCGCATTCACGCGAGGGTGCGCTCTATTTGCGGAACTTTGCGCACTCTATTTGCGCTTGTGCGGATAACTGGAATATGCACAATTTTGCACAGGATCAGATCGCAAAAATCAAAGCGCGCGTGCGTGAAGGAAAGGTGCTCTGCGCGGTCTCGGGCGGGGTGGATTCGAGTGTGGTGGCGACGCTCTTGTATCGGGCGATTGGCGAGCGGTTGATTCCTGTCTTTGTCGATCACGGGCTGCTGCGCGCGGGCGAGCGAGAGGCGGTGGAGAAGATGTTTCGCGAGAATCTGCATGTGCCGCTCATCACCATCGATGCGAGTGAGGTTTTTTTAGGCAAACTAAAGGGTGTAACCGACCCGGAGCAAAAGCGCAAAATCATCGGCGAGACTTTTATTGAGGTCTTTGATGCTGAAGCGAAAAAACATAACGGAATCGCCTATTTAGCGCAGGGGACGCTCTATCCTGATGTGATTGAGTCGGTTTCGATTAAGGGACCGAGCAAGACGATTAAATCGCACCACAATGTCGGAGGGCTGCCTGAGTGGATGACGTTCGAGCTCATTGAGCCACTGCGCGAGCTTTTTAAAGATGAGGTGCGCGCGCTGGGGAGCGAGCTGGGCATGCCAAAAGAGATGCTCATGCGCCATCCTTTCCCAGGCCCGGGGCTAGCCATACGGATTATGGGCGAGGTGAATAGGGCGGATTTGGAGCTTTTGCGCAAGGCAGATGTGATTATGCTTGATGAGCTTAAAAAAAGTGGCTTTTATGATAAGACGTGGCAGGCATTTACGGTGCTATTAAATGTGCGAAGTGTCGGAGTCATGGGGGATAATCGCACTTATGATAATACTGTCTGTGTGCGCGCGGTCGAGGCGATCGATGGCATGACTGCGACCTTTGCACGCCTGCCCCATGAGCTTTTGGAGCGAATTTCCACACGGATTATTAACGAGGTCGCGGGAATCAATCGCGTCGTCTATGATATTAGTTCAAAGCCCCCAGCAACGATTGAGTGGGAGTGATAGAAGTAGACTCTAAAGTCTTATAAATAGCCTCTTTGTGAGTGTTGTACTTGCAAGGTTTAGAAACGGGTCACCTAAAGAGTAATTCTTTAGGTGATTATACTATTCGTTAAGGAGATTAAAGTGACATCTGCTTGGGCAATGGTGCTTTATAACATTAGTGTATGTAATTGCTATAATTTTTGTTTGTTTGGCCAACCTCAAATCTACTGAAGCTTCAAAAGAGCAACTTAAAGAAATACAAAAACAGTTTGAAGAAAATGATAGACTTTATGTTGAAGCGGAGTTTATTTTTTGTAAAGCGTGCCTTTTGTGGATTACAGTTTATTAATAATGGGAATATTGTAGCTAAAAATGTAAGAGTTAAATTATCTTCGGATTTTGTGGAGAGTCTCGAGATATCAATGAGAGAAATAATAAAAAACAAGAAGGTAAAAGTTGCGTAATAGGAGCACATCAGAGTTATGGCCTATACTTTGGAACCTCTGAATATTTAAAGGGAAACTGCAAAGTTCCGGCTAGCGGTATAATTACTCACTTTGCAAATGGTAAAGAATGCGAGGAAGATTTTTCTATAGATTTGAAAAATTATATGACTATATTTTCGGTTAATTCAAATTACGAAGATATGCTTGAAATAGCAAAGAAACAGAATTCTGTATTAAAAGAAATAAAAAATCTGTTGATAATTTAGGCAGTAACATTATAAGCACTACGGATGAAGAAAATAAAGATATCTAAAATTTAATTATGCATATTTATTTAAGAAGCTACAGGAATTTTCCTGTAGCTTCCTTGTAAGATTATAATAAATTATTTTCTTTCAAATACCCAATTCTCTTTTTTAGAATCTCATCTCTCGACAGTTCTTCAAATTCTTTCTGTGTTGGTGGTAAAGAATAATA
>JBQMYQ010000024.1:0-26418 GCA_052173415.1 Wolinella sp.
GGAGGCGTATTTGTAGGGATTGAGGCAGGACTCCTTAGCTCTAGTGCTACTGTAAGCACAAAAATTGAAAATAATACATATGACGCAAAGATTGGGACAGAAAATTCAAGGAGTTTTGGGGTTAAAGTGGGTTCGTATTCTCCGGAAAAAGATGCTCGATTCTACTTGTTCTATCATAATACCAGTAGAATTTATGGAGCTAAACTCTACACATTCGCCCTTGGAGGTGCCTATACACCGAGAATTTATGAAGAACTACGCTGGAATCTAGGCGCATACGTAGGCTTAAGCAAACTTGACTCAGTGGAACTTAAAAATAATGCATTCATACTTGGCCCAGCTTTTGGGCTTAACGCTGGGATAATCTATGAGCTAAATACTCTTGGGGAGCTTGAACTTGGCATAAGATATGAGGGAGCCTCATATGATATTAAGACCGTGGATGTCGTAGGTGCGGAACACCTTTTCTTTGTTCTTGATAAAATTAGCCTTGAGTTTAGCCATATTGGAGTCCTCATCGGCTACAACTACAAATTCTAGCGTTTTTATCTCATGACCCACCTATGCGGGAATCGCACCTAAAATAGCGCGCGATTCCTGATAGAGAATTAAACGCGCCCCAAAGAGAGGAGATCCCTTAGGCTCTCTTTGGGGTCTTTACCTTGTAAAATCGCATAAACTTCGCGAGCGATGGGCGCACAAGTTTATGCAGATAGTAATTTATAAAATAGCCTTATACAAAGCGACCTGTGAAGCGGGGGATTGCTAGCGGGGTTAGCGGGAGCGTTGAGGGCGATTCTTAACTTAGTGATTTAGTTCGACAAAACGCCCCCCCCCCCGCCATCTTTTTCTTTGATGACTTGATTCCTGCCATTGCGCTTGGCTTCATAGAGCAACCCATCGGTGCGCTCCAAAGCACTCTCTATACTCTCAAAGCGTCTAATGCTCGTTACCCCAAAGCTGCACGTTACTTTTAATTCCTTACTGCTAAAAGTAGAGTCCGCGATTACGCCACGCACCTTCTCTGCGAGACGATACGCCCCCTCTAGGGTCGTCTGTGGCGCAACAATGACAAATTCTTCGCCACCCCAACGAGCAAAAATATCCGTGCTACGAATCTCGCCAGAAACCACTTGCGTAAGCTCCACAAGCACCTCATCGCCGACACCATGCCCATGCGTGTCATTAATTTTTTTGAAAAAATCTATATCAAAAATAATGATCGCGAGGGATTGCTTATAGAGATGAACCAATTCCAACTCATGAGTGACGAGCTCATAGAATTTATTGCGATTATAAATCTGCGTGAGAGGGTCATAATAGGCGATCTTCTTGAGCTCAATCTGCTCACCAATGTCTTGGCAGATTCCAAAAAGCATATCTTTTTGCTCCGCGCTTGGAGCTTTCATGTGAACATAAGTAGAGATAATCGCCCCTTTCACATCAATACAACGAATATTTCGACTGGAATCGCGCCCATATTTTGTCGCCTTAAAGAAGCTTCGTGCGAGCTTATTCCGATCCTCAGGATAGGTGAAGCGCAAAACCTCTTCGACTTTCATTTCGCCATCACCCTCTAGCCCGATCATCGTGCCAATCTCTTTAGAATAGAGAAACATTTCATCTTTGATAGAGTATTGCCAATATCCAAGGCGCGCAATTTTCTGTGCCTCCTCAAGCAGGCTCATCACGCGAGAGAGCTCCTGTGTGCGCAGAACCACCTTGTGCTCTAGCTCGTGTTTGCTCATCTCAAGCTCTGTTACATCAGCAAAAGAGACGATGAATTTCGTGTCATCTTCGGGATAGGTGCGCGCCTTGATTGTAAAGATACGCTCCTCGCCTTGAGCATTGCGCATAATGGCTTTCGTATCGCCTCCATCTCTGCTACGATTGACCATACTATAAATCCAGTTATGCTCCTCGTGTGAAACCTCGCTCTGCGGGACAAATGCTTTACGAATACAACCATATTTTTTGCGAAACTCGTGCAGATCCTTAAGCCCAAAGAAATCAAGGCAAGCCTTGTTGATATTCGTAATCTCCTTGCCATTTGTTACAAGCACAAGAGAGCTCTGAAAATCCAAAATATCATTCACGATCCGCTGATCACGCTTGAGCTCCTCTTCATACTCTTTATGACGTGTTACATCGGTAAAAACTAGCTGAATCACGTGTTGCGTCGTCTTAGCCAACGTTACTTCGTAATACTTACCACCCACCTCGATATTAAAAGGCTCGACACGCAACCCTTCAGAAATGCACGCCGCAATGTGATCATAGGTCGTCCCGCCGATGATATGACTTAGAGGCTTGTCAATAATCTCCGCACCCAAACATTCAAGTGCGCGGTTATTCGCCCATTGCACGACCATCGTAGTCGTAAGATAGTAGCACTCAATGACGCTTTGCGGGAAATTATTTAGCGCGTAATGGGTCGCTCGGAAGCTCTCCTCAATGGCATTTTTATAGCCATTTTCAGCACTTCTAAGCAGATCTCTTTTAGTTACGATTCCCACAAGGATACGTTTCGCATCAAGCACCAACACAGAAGAGCTACCATGCTCAAAAAAGTCAATAATTTCATTCACAGGGGCTTCTTCATACACAGAGGCGGGATTCCTGTTGATGAATTCCTTTGCCGGAAGCTCGAGCAAAGAAGCATTTTTAGCGACCTCTAGCACCTTGTGCTCAGTCAGGATTCCCATGAGTTTCCCCTGCTCGTTAAGCATAGGAAGCGTCCCTATGCGATGTTCCGCCATGACTTTGAGCGCGTCCCCTAGCGTATCTTTGCATGTAATACTAATTAGGCTTTTATTATTTAGTAGGTGCTTTGCGCGAAGCTTGGTCTTATACACCTCTTCACCCAGCTCATGGAAGATCACATCTTGCGTAACGATTCCCAGAAATCTTCCCTTCTCATCGCAGATTACCACGCGTCGGACATTCTTTTCCATCATGAATGTGGCGACATCTTCGAGATCGCAATCCTCCCGCATGGAGACGATATGCTTGGTGGCATACACAAGCGCGGGTGCGCTAAAATCATGATTTTCAGCCAGCAACCTGACGACATCGCGCTCGGTTAGGATTCCGATCAAATGCCCCGCCTCATCAACAAAGACAACTACCCCGTGAGGGTGTTTTTGCACCGCACAACTCGCCTCTTTGAGCGTCGCACGGGTATCCAAAAGCACATTAGAACAAACCAAACTTCGCGCAATCATCACTCACCTCCGCCTTACCCTTCTCAACATGAATTTTGATAAACATTCCTGCTTTGCTATTCTAATCCCAGTGCTATTTTTTAATCCTTAAAAGCCTCTTTGGCACGGCAATTTAGATATAAAGCAAAAATAAAGATTAAGAAAATGCTTCACATGCGCCTTTAATAGAATGCGCTACAATATTTCCCAAAATTTGCAAGGATTCCCATGAAATGGCTTTTTTTGACATTTCCTTTGCTACTTCATGCAGAATTACCTCTTTTTGAATCTCTTCCGCAAAATACCGTAGGGAATTACCGCTACAGCGTGCTTTTCTACGTAGCGCGCAGCACCTACAATACGCAAAAGCGCAACTGGACGCACACGCTTGAAATCTATGCGCGTCGCCCCAAGCCACAAGCTCCGATTCCCACGCACCGCCGTATGTATCTTGAAAGCCAAAAATCCGAGATTTTCCCCCTGTATGGAGGCTTACAGTATGGCGAATGCTTTATGATTGATGAGAATACCTTTAGCGACTGCTCTTTTCCCAAAGATCTTCAGGGCGAAGCGGGAATCTACCTCCCCTAGCGACATTCAGTGGGAATCCTAGCAAATATGCACGAGGATTTAGAGCGCGATAATGCAACAAGAAGACGCGAACACGATCGCATTTCGCGATTCCCGCCTTTATCGCTCCCTCTGCACTTTTGAGATGAGCGATTGGCGGAAAAGCGCGCGCATGCTACTTAGAAGCTTTGTTTGGTTATATTGCTCGCTCCTAAAAGCCTTATTAATCTCCTCCAGCGCACGGGCGATTGCTTCACTTTTGTATTTGTGTCCTAAAGCGCGATAAACCCCATGACTTACGTCCAAACGTCCATACACGCCACCAAAGAGCCTTTTGCGATTAAAGGGCAGGGACGCGAATAGATCATCAGCCACTTCGATTCCCACATTGCTCATCACTAAAGCAAAATACCCCTTCAAAGCGTAATCTCCGCGCGCCACAATCACAAACCTCCCCCTTGTCTCAATCGAAAGCTCCTTAAGCCGCTCCCTGACATCATAGAGCGAAAGATCATCGACCAAAAAATAGGTGCTTTTCTCGTGATTATCGCTCATTTGGCGCATACCCTGCATATATTTGAATGTGTTTTTGAAATGCTTTGCAAGCAACGTGCTTAGCGTGCTTGCATCTGCATGCCTAATCGCTAATTTGCTAATCGTGCCACTATCCATCGCCACACTCGCATACATCGCAGCCTCATCGCTGGGAATCTCAAGCTCTTTGGCATGTTGCAGAAAATATAGCCCCAAATTTGAGCGAAATTCTTGATTATCAATGAGGGAGTAGAATTTTTTCCGTGTGGCAGATTCCTTGAAAATCCCCCACTCATCGTGCCTAAGTGCATAATCAAGTGTCAAAAGTTCATCAAAGCGCGCACTTCCAATCGCCAAAGCGCGCTTACCCAAATGCCACTGATCATAGAGTGCCCGCAAAAGACGCACCTTGTATTCGGCTTGCCCCTCCTTGTCTAGCGCGTTTGGAATATCAAGAATCTTGCCAATCTCTTGCCCCAAGATTCCCCATTCTGCTTTTGCAAAAGCCCGCACAGCACGATGATACGTTTGAGAAAACTCAAGGAATCCTCCCTCTGTGCTATTTTGCGCAGGATTGATACTCATCGCAAGATAGAGAAGATGGGGCGCGAGGTTCTCTAAATCGCCACTATCCTGCGTGAGAGCCTTAAGATAGTAGCGATTCTTATCAATAAGGACACTCGCATGATTATAAAGTCGCGCAGGATTGCTCACGATCGCCTTGCTCTGCGGATAAATAGGGTCAATATATTTGAAGCTCATGATCGCGCCACGCGTCATCTCCTCTTGAAACTCCCGATTCGTCCCGCCATAGCTACCGATGTAGCCTAGCGCAATTCCCGCGGGGGAATCCCTAAAGGTAAAAATCGTATCATCAATATTAAACGCCTCTTCCTCTGTAACTTGCTTGAGTGTGGGCGATTCCTGTGTGTTCATGCTAAGTGCAATAGGCAGGAATCGTGCCTTATATTCGCGCAAAGGTGCAGGAGAATCGCCCGAGATAAACTGCATTCCCGCCGCGCCAAAGCTATCTTGCATAAACGCAAGAGCCTGCGTATTTGCGCGCTCTAGGATTCCGCTCTCTAGAGCAATATCCCTCGCGCGTTTTGCAAAGGCGATTTTCACCGGCTTAAGATAACTCTCATAATCTGCTTCCTTAATCTCATCTCTAATCACGAGCACACCGCGCTTCTCATCGCTATCCACGCTCAAAATCTCAGCACCTGCAAGCTCATGGATCGCGCCCTCTCCTCTGCGCTCTATGTGCGTCTTTTCAAGGTCGATTCCCGCCTCAATGACATAGGGATAAAGCGCGATATACTCCTCCCCTGCGGAATCTTTCAAAAACGCCATGAAATCCACCGCATAACTCGCGCTTTTTAAGAGGTTACCCTCGCGCGCACTGACCCCATAGAGGCTCGTCTCATAGTTTTTAGTTACAAAATTGCTCACAAGAGGAATCTTGCTTAAAAATTCTGACATATATACTTCGCGCGCTTGAGGACTCAAAACAAAATAAAAAAACGCCACAAACACGCCCAGTCCGATAAATAAAGGCGATAAAATTCGCAATAAAAATCCCATCACGCTTCGCCTCCATGAATAATTTCTACGCGCTCAAAGCCAAAATGCTCGCGCATAATTTTTTCTAGCTGCTTCTCAAACATGCGCCAATAATACTGCTGCACCTCTTCGCGCCACGATTCCCCCGCGAGCATGTTCCCGCCGATAAGCTCCAGCGCGATTAGGGGCTTTGCTTGATTTAAAAATCGCTCCTTATCCCCAAGGGTATTTGAAGCGAGTGAAAAACCCGTGAGGAAATTCCTCGTCGCAAGATAGCTCCCACCCCCTGCGAGTGCGCCACCAAGCGTCCCACCCACGATTCCCCCAAGCACGGGAATCTTTACCACCTCAGCTCCGATTTTCCCGCCCAATAACGCCCCCACGCCTGAGGCGGGAATCGTCGCGGCTTTTGCAACCTTTTGCGCACTCTCTCTGCTGATAGGCTTAGGCACGATCTCATGGATTAGCGTGATATGTTCAGGCGCGATATTGACATTGACTAAAAGTGGCAGGGAATCGCCAGTCTTATAGCGTAGCACAAGCTTTTTAAGTGCGTAATCACTCTGCTCTTTATCCACGCTGAGCCTGCTTAAATCAAATTCAAAATCCGCACTCCCCTTAATGTGAAAAACATTGAGCCTATCGGTGTAGCCACCCATTCCAGCCGTAGTGCCGTGGATAATGAACTTTGAAAACTCCACGCGCTTAAAAATAAGCGTAGGCTTTTGCCCAATGAAACTTTGAAGATCAAAGCGAGAAAACGCCTTTTTGTTTTCGATGTAAGAGAAGATTCCCGCGCCACTTAATCCAAGCAGGATAACCCCCACCAAAGCGCAAAATGCAGCGAAAATTTTCGCGCCCTTTGAATAGATTCGCTCATGCGCGACAAAGCCCCTATTTTTGCGCTTTTTCTTCCGCTCCAAAAGCGCGTAAATCGGCTCAACGGCGATACCAAGACGGTGGGCTAACATGTGGATTCCCTCGTGTTCGCTCACGCTAATCACGCCATCAAGCACAATAATATCGCTTAGCACATCAAGGAATATTCCCCGATCTTCATCGCTTGCTAAATATCCCACCACCGCCTCAAGCACCAAGCCATCGCTGAGTTTATCTTCCTTGAAGGACTGCTTCAACAAAAGCGCGCACTCTTTCTTGTGTCGCTCACGCTCTGTGAGTGCCAAAAGGGCTTTGTGTCCGTGTAGCTCCCTATAAACGCGCCTTAAAAGCGCAGACATCTTGCGCATTGGTGGCTCTTTGGCTTCCTTGTAGCGCACCAAAAAGACCATTATCACTAATGCCTTAAAAATATGGTCATGATTAGGCATATTTGCTCCCGTTTTTCTACTTTTTGCTTTGGAAATATACCCAAATTACCCAAACGCCCTCTGGGTCTGCTAAAATCCCTCTTTAGCAAAATTATAAAGGAGCATTTGTGATCCTAGCGGCGAATTTTAAGATGAACCACACGCGCGAATCAACCCGCAACTACCTTGAGACTCTTCAAGGATTCCTGCAAAAAGGCGCAAATAAGCATGATATTTTTGTTTTTCCTCCGTTTTGTGCGCTTGATGATTTTAGGGATTTAAATCGCGTGCATATCGGTGCTCAAAATGCCTATCCAGCGCAAAAAGGAGCATTCAGCGGCGAAATAGGGAGCGAACAGCTCGAGGAGTTTTCCATTCGCACGATTCTCATCGGACACAGCGAGCGACGGACGATTTTAGGGGAATCGCAGGAGTTTTGCGCACAAAAATTTCAATACTACGCAGCGCTGGGCTGGACGATTTTTTATTGCATTGGCGAGAGTTTGGAAGTGCGTAATCAAGGGCTTGAAGCGACTTTGGAACAAAATCTTTCACAGCTTAGAGGGATCGAGCTCTCCTATCCAAAGCTCATCATCGCTTATGAGCCCATTTGGGCGATTGGCACGGGGGTTAGCGCGGGAATCGAGCAGATTAATGAAACCCACACAATGCTAAAACAGCACTTCTCCTGCCCTCTGCTTTATGGTGGGAGCGTGAATGCCACAAATATCGCGGAGATTCTCGCACTTCCCACCGTCGATGGCGCACTCATCGGATCGGCGGCATTGAATGTTCATGATTTTTGTGAAATGATAAAAAAGATAGAAAACCAAAAGGAGCACAGATGATAATGCAGGGCAAAAAGGGGCTAATCGTAGGAATCGCCAACAATAAATCCATCGCTTATGGGATCGCACAGGCGTGCAAAGAGCAAGGGGCACAGATCGCGCTCACATTCATGAATGAACAGCTTGAAAAGCGCGTTCGACCCATCGCAGAGGAGCTTGGGAGCAAGCATGTGTATGAGCTTGATGTGAGCAAACCCGAGCATTTCACGCGTCTGCGAGAATCGCTCGCGCAGGATTTCGGCGAAGTTGATTTTATTGTGCATTCTGTCGCGTTTGCGCCCAAAGAGGCGCTTGATGGCGAATTTATCAACACGCCCAAGAGTGCCTTTAATGTGGCGATGGAGATTTCGGTGTTTTCGCTCATCGAGCTCACGCAGGCACTGCTCCCAATCCTAAGCAAAAACGCCGCGATTCTCACGCTCAGCTATCTTGGTAGTGTCAAGCACATCGCGCATTACAACGTCATGGGGGTTGCCAAAGCCGCACTGGAATCAACCGTGCGTTACCTAGCCTTTGATCTCGGAAAGCGGGGAATCCGCATTAACGCAATCTCCGCTGGACCTATCCGAACACTCGCAGCCAGCGGAATCGGCGACTTTCGCATGATTTTAAAATGGAACGAAGCCAACGCGCCATTACAGAGGAATGTTACGACCAAAGAGGTCGGAAACTCCGCGATGTATCTGCTCTCCGATCTCGCAAGTGGCGTGAGCGGCGAAATCCACTACGTCGATGCGGGCTACAATATCATGGGAATGTGCGCAATAGAGGAATCTGAGGGCAAAGCAAGCCTCGTATGGGATCGCTTCAAAACTCAATCATAACCGCGGATATAGGGGGCGCTGTGCCTCTGTGCGGGTGGCATAAAAGAGGGATTTTGCTTCGCACCTCCAAAATAGACAAAGTGCGATTGATAAATGCCCTGTAGATTTGGAGTTGGGGCTTTATGAAAGTGGCTTATCTCTGCAGGTAATGATCATAGAGTGGCGGTATGCCAACGCGATTCCTACACGAGAATGCTCTTTTGTATCTCAAACTCCACATCAGAATACGCCGCGATGCTTAATGCGATCCTTACCAAGCAACTCCTCGCTTCTGCGATTTTTACCCTCGTGATTGCAGTTTTGCTCCTTTATGTCGTGAAATACTTCTTACGTCCGCTCTCTTTATCCAGTCTGCGCTGCTGGGATTCTTCGCCTATATCAATAACGAAAGAAGCGATGCAGACACGATCCATCTAAAGGGCGATGATGAATTTGGCACGATGGCTAGGGCGATTAATGCAAATATCACAAAAGTCGAAGCGGGCTTGCAAAAAGATCGCGCGCTCATCGAGGAGACGGCAAATGTCGTGCGAAGCACGAGTGCAGGGCATTTAGGAGTGCTCATTACCAAAGAGGCAAACTCACCGCAGCTTTTGGAGCTTAAAAGGCTCATTAATCAGATGTTAAACGACCTCAAAGCGACGATCGCGCTGGTGCTAAAGACGCTTGAGACCTATTCTAATAGCGATTTTACCGCGCGACTTAACCCAGAGGATTCCCAAGGTGACATTAAAGCACTCATCTTAGGTGTGAATGAGATGGGCGATGAGATTGTGGGTATTCTTAAAAAATCACTTGATTCAAGCCTCTTTATGGAGAATAAATCAGAGGAGCTCAAAGAATCCATGCAGACCCTCTCTCAAGGGGCGAATGAGCAGGCTGCAAGTCTTGAGGAATCTGCCGCTGCCATTGAGCAGATGAGTAGCTCTATGCATAGTGTGAGCGAACGCTCTAATGAGGTCATCAGGCAATCTGAAGATATTAAGAGTGTGATTGGGATTATTCGAGATATTGCAGATCAAACCAACTTGCTTGCGCTCAATGCTGCCATCGAAGCTGCACGTGCAGGCGAACATGGTCGAGGATTCGCCGTTGTAGCTGATGAAGTAAGGAAACTTGCCGAAAGGACGCAAAAATCTCTCGGAGAGATTGAAGCCAACACAAATATCCTCGTGCAGAGCATTAATGAGATGAGCGAGAGCATCAAAGAGCAAGCTCAGGGAATCGGGCAGATTAATGAAGCGATTGCTCAACTTGATACGGTAACGTAGCAAAATGCGGGTGTGGCAGAGAAAACGGATAAGGTTGCCAGCGAAGTATATAAAGTCGCTAGCGAGATTGTCGAGAATATTAAAACCAAAAAAATCTAGCTTTATGTGGGGAATCGCAGGGAATCGCGCAGGATTCCTCATAGGATTCCCACAAGAGCGATCTGGCACAGGGTCATCTATCTAAAATCTCGCGCACTTTTACCACAAGCCCTTCTGTATCCAACCCCAAAGAACGCTCCACAAGCTCTACGCTCCCATGCTCGACAAACTCATCGGGAAGCTCCAAAGAGCGGATCGCAACCCCTGCGTGCCGCTCCGTGCTCCACTCTAAAAGCGCGGACGCCACCCCGCCGATTTTAGAGGAATCGCTAAAGACAATCCACCTCTTATACCGCTGCGCCCATTGCTCCAGCTCCTCCTCGGGAAGCGGCTTCACAAAACGCAAATCCGCCAACCCCGCACCGTTATTAAGCGCATTTAGCACCCCATAGGCGCGCCCCACGCCATTCCCATACCCGATAAATAGCACATCACTCTGCCCCTCAAGCAAAAGCTCCGCCCTGCCATAAACAAACGGTGTCGCACTAAATTCGCCATTTTGCAGCGCAAAACCTTTGCGCGGATAGCGAAAAGCAATCGCGCCATCGGAGAATTCATGCGCGAACTTTATTGCCTCCTTAAGTGTGTCATTATCTCTAGGCGCAAACACCGTCATATGCGGTATCAGACGCAAATATCCCACATCAAAAATCCCCTGATGCGTCTCGCCATCTTCCCCTACGATTCCTGCACGATCAATCGCAAATTTCACGGGCAGGCGCATGATTCCCACATCATGGATCAGCTGATCAAATGCACGTTGCAAAAAGGTCGAATAGATCGCCACAAAGGGCTTATAGCCCTCCTTTGCGAGGCTTGCCATGGAGGTTACCGCGTGCTGCTCGGCAATCGCCACATCCCAAAAGCGATGAGGAAATTCGCCAATAAGTGCGCCAAGCCCCGTGCCGCTAGGCATAGCTGCGGTTACACCCACGACTTTTTCATCTTCGCGCGCGATTCTTAAAAGCTCCTTTGAGAAAATCTCCGTGGGCGAAATAGTGTGAGATTTCTTGAGCGATTCCCCGCTTTTAAGATCAAAAGGTCCAACTCCATGCCAATGCTCATAATGCCCCTCAGCCATCTTGTATCCCTTGCCCTTGAGCGTCTGTGCATGGACGATGACGGGCTTTTTCATCTCTTTGGCACAGCGCAATATCTCAATGATCTCCTTAATATTGTGCCCATCGATAGGTCCGATATATTCTAATCCGAGCTCTTCAAAGAGGATTCCGGGCGTGATGAGCTTGAGCGATTCCTCAAAACGCTTCGCCATGTAGCTCGCCCCCTCGGGCAAATGCACCAAAAGCCGCTCCACACGATCTTTAATCGACTGGAAAAACCGCCCCGCAATTACCTGCGAAAGATACTTGCTAATCGCTCCAATCGGCTCAGAAATACTCATCTCATTATCATTAAGAATGATTACCATTGGATATTTGCGATCGCCCAGCTCATTGAGAGCCTCATAACACAACCCCGCACTCATGCTCCCATCACCGATAAGCACCACGGGCATGCGCTCGCTCTTCTCCAGCGCAATCGCTTTAGCCGCACCCACGGCAAGCGAAATGGACGTCGAGCTGTGCCCCGCGACGAAATAGTCATGCGCACTCTCACTTGGTTTGGTAAAACCGCTGATTCCCCCAAACTGCCGCAAACTCGCAAAGGATTCCCACCGCCCTGTAAGGAGCTTATGCGCGTAGGCTTGATGACTCACATCAAAAATAAAAGGATCGCGCGAGGAATCAAAGACCGCGTGCATGCCGATGATAAGCTCTACTGCGCCAAGTGTGGAGCTCAGATGCCCGCCATTATGCGATACCACCTCCAAAATCCGCGCACGAATGGAGCTCGCAACCCCTTCTAGCTCTTTTACAGATTTACCCTTAAGCTCCATGCCTAATTCCGCTCCGCTAGGTTCTCCAAAATAGTCCGCTTCAATGTCTGGAATCGCGACATAATCGTGCCATCAAGATTCCCATCATCACTCATAATCACCACGCCACCTTTGGCGATCGCCTTATCAGGCTGGATTTTAATCCGATCCTCGCCCTCGAAATCTTTCACAATCAAGGCATAATCCTCGGGATTGAGCTTCAAAAGCACCTTGGTTGCGTCTTTAAGGGAATCGAGTAGCTCTTTGGCAAGCGAATACGCCACCTCGGAACTATGCTCGGAGACCTCCTTTACGATAACTTCCTTTGCAATATCCACCGCAATCGCGCTCAAATCGCGCTCAAGCGCATCAATATGCCCACTTATCTCTTTGGAACTGCGCTCTAGAAGTTCGATAGATTCCACAAAGGCGCGCTTTTGCGCTTCAACCTCTTCTGTAAGCTCCGCTCGCGCCTGCTCCTGCCCCTCTTTGATTCCTAAAGCCCTCGATTCCTCGCGGGCTTCACGCACGATGGAATCGATCTCGCGCTCCTGTTTTTCAAGCTGCGCTTGGAGTGCCAAAAGCACCTCAGCAAGCCCATCGCTGCGCGCCAAAATCTTCTCAAAAAGCTCGGGGTCAAGGGGCGGAATCGAGGGCGCAGGAGGCTGGGGCGATGAGGCGATAGGCTCTAGAGGTGGCTCTTCAGTCTTTGGCTCACTGAGGGGATTCTCTTTGCTCTCAAGTGGGGGAAACGCCTCTAATGACCGAAATTCATAGCGTTTGATATTGTGCCGACCCTGTCCGTCCATCGAGATGACGTTCTCTTGTTTATAATTATTCAATCATATCCTCTTGTTCGCCGATTTGGATCACACCCTGCTCTGCGAGAGATTGCACCGTCTCGACGATCCTTCGTTGCGCCGATTCCACGTCTTTGACTTTGACTGCACCAAGATATTGCATCTCCTCCATAAACTGCTCACCCGCACGCTGCGACATATTCGAGATGAATTTCTGCTTAAGCTCCTCAGGCGCGGATTTGAGTGCCATGGTAAGCTCCTTCTTATCCGCCACTTTGAGAATCTCTCTAATGGCGTTATTATCGAGCTTTTCAATATCTTCAAACGTAAACATCATCTCTTTAATCGCCGTTGCAAGCTGTTCATCGATCTGCTCAATATATGCAATCGTCGCTTTGGCTGCCTTTTGTCCGAGGCGGTTAAAGACCTCAGCCACCGCCCTTGGTCCACCCACTTCCACTTTGTAGCTGGTGAGCGACTCGAGTTTATTCTCAAGCACGGTAGAGACGCGCTTCACGACATTGGGCGAAATATCACCGAGGTTTGCCATGCGGATCGCAATCTCTGCGCGCAAATCATCGGTAAAGTAGCCTAACGTCTCTGCCGCGCTGCTTGGATCCATGTGCGCCAAAATTAGAGCGATCGTCTGCGGATGCTCATTGATAATAAAGTCTGCGAGCTGCTGCGGACGCACTCGCGCAAGATAGGAGAAATTCTGCGCAGATTGCATTGATTTTGCGAGCTTATCGAGCACCTTTTTCGCCTCTTCGGGTCCGAGCACACGATAAAGTATCTCTTTGGCATACTCAAGCCCGCCAGTGCTGATATACTGATTAGACTGGAATATGGCGTAAAATTCCTCTAGGATTGCCGCAGCGATGGACTTATCCACGCCACTACTTTGGGCGATATATTTGGAGATCTCGGTAATGGAATCAAGCTCGAGCTTTGAGAAAATCTCACCTGTGATCTCATCTCCCATCTGAATGAGCAAGATGGCGATCTTCTCCGCCATGCTCATCTCATCGTATTGCGCCTGTTGTCGTGGTCCTAAGTTCATCGCTTATTCCTACTTCTTTTTAGTCTCGGCGATTAGCTTTGATGCCATATCGTCGATTCCCAGCTCATCGCGGACAAGAGCCTGAAAGATTCCCGCTACCTCTTCAGGCTTCTCACCGATGATTTTCTTCATCTTCTCAAGCAAGACATCATACTTAATTTCATCTTCGCTAAGCCCCATACCAAGCCCCAGCTGCTCCTCGACGCGCCGCTTCATCTCGTTAAACTTATTCAAGCCATCATCATCGTCCTCATCGAGCTTAATGAGCGACTCAAGCTCCTCGTCCTCATCTTCATGCACCTCAAGCATACGCTCGGTAAAGGGCACGATGATCTTTTTGTAGAAGATAAAAAGTATGATTCCCACGATGAGATACTTAAAGAGCGGCATGAATGGACCTGTGAGCTTCTGAATACTCTCAAGAAGCCGTTGTGGCGCACTCTTTGGAATATAGCCCGAAGTTTTTGCGTGGAATTCAAAATTACTCACGCTTACTTCATCGCCTCGCACGTTGCTAAAGCCCATAGCTTGGCGCACAAGGGCGTTAATCTTCTCCATCTCCTCTTCGTTAAGTGCGATGTATTCTAGCACCTCACTGCCCTCATCATTGACTATGGTGCGATATTTACCATCGACGACGACCGCCGCAGAGAGTCGCTTAATCGTCGCAAACTCACCCTTGATGCTTGAGACCGTCTTGCTCACTTCAAAATTCGTTGTCGTCTGGGATTTTTCATGCTTTTCACGCGTGTCTTGGGAATCTAGCCCCTGCACGGGACCAATATTACTCACCGCACCAGGAACCCCGCCGATCTCTTTAGGCGCAAATCCCTCGCGTTTCTCTTCAAGCGTCTGCTCGCTCCGCACGACGTTGTTTGGGTCAAAAACCTCTTGAGTGCTCTGCTTTTGGCTAAAGTCAAACTCCGCCGTAACCTTCGCCACGACCCGATCAGCACTACCGATAACAGGAGCGAGGATATTAATGATCTTCTCCTCTGTGGCGCGCTCAAAGTTCTGCTTATAGCGCATCTGCACCGCAGCCATCTCTTTTGATGTCGTAATCTCATCTCCCTCGCCCAGCGGCTCGCCATTTTCATTGACGATTCTCACATTCTCCGCATCTAAGCGCGTAACTGCCGCGGAGACGAGATTCTTGATTCCTAACACCTGCGCAGGAGCTAAAGCCATGCCTTGACGCAAGCGCAACACCACCGAAGCTGTAGGAGGCGTATCTTTGCTCACAAACACGGAATCCTTAGGCACGGCAATATGCACCGAAGCCTTCTCAATCGGCGTCAAGCTCTCAATCGTCCTGCTTAGCTCGCCCTCAGTCGCTCGGATAAATTTCACGCGCTGATCAAAATCTGTCGCGCCAAACTCCTGCTTATCAAAAATCTCAAATCCGACCTTGCTGCTCTTGGGAATCCCGTTGCTCGCGAGCTTCAGACGCTCTTCATAGACCTTGTCTTCGGGGATTAAAATCGTATTATCTTGCGGAAGCTTGTAGGGGATTTTTGACTGCTCCAAATGCTGAATAATAAGCGCGCCATCTTGCGGACTCACCCCCTCAAAAAGGACGGCATACCCATCAAGATTGCGGGTCTTTGCGCCATTATAAACAACGACAAACGAAACAAAAGCGACCACAGCGACAATTGAGCCTAAAATAACGAGCCGCTGCTTGAGATTTAGCTTTACGTAGAGGTTTCGTATCTGATTGAAAAGTGCTTTAAAATCCACCTAACGCTCCATCTCAAGATTTAAATTGCAAAAACTCTTGCATAAGCTCTAAACATCGGCTGTTTTGCGCCTTCGTCCCTATGGTAATACGGATCGCATTCATCTTGTAAGAGCGAAGATTCCTGATGATTATCCCATGCTCCAAAAGCCACTGTGAAAGCTCACTGGAATCGGCTCGATTCCCAAGTAAAATAGTAATGAAATTCGTGAATGAGGGGATAAACGTAAGCTCATTAGCCCGCGCAAACTCCTCGTATCGAATCATCTCCGAAAAATTCTCTTTAAGGCTCATCTCCACATGCTCCCACTCCCTAAGCGCAACAATCGCTGAAGCGAGCGAAAGAGTTGTGATGTTAAAGGGCGCGCGGAGCTTGAGAAGATTTTTAATTACCGATTCCTGCGCGATTCCATAACCTACGCGCATGCCTCCAAGCCCATACGCTTTAGAAAACGTCCCCAAATAGAGCGTGCTAGGGAATCGCGCGAGCAGCTCGCTGGGCGCAATCTCCGTGCGGGAATCCTTAAAACGCGCATACTCCTGATATGCCCCATCAATAATCACGAGCGTCTCTGAAGAGATGTGAGACAAAAAGTCAAACACCTCATCGCGCCTCAGAGACTCGCCAAGGGGATTATTCGGCACGCAGAGAAAAACCACGCTAGGGTGCTCGCGCTCATAAATTTCCAGAAATTCCGCGAGATTGTGCTCTGCGCTTTTAGTGCGCAAAATCTCCGCACCCGCCTGCTTCGCATAGACTTCATACATCGCAAAGGTAACACCCGCCATCAGCACTTTGGAATTCGCATTACACTTCGCATGCACCGCCATTTCGATGACCTGATCGCTCCCAGAGCCGATGATGAGATTCTCGCTTCCCACACCAAAGCGATGCGCCAAAGCATCTTTGAGCTCAAACATCGAATCATCGGGGTATCGATGGGCATTAGGCGCAGTATGAATGAGTGCTTCGATCACCTTAGGAGCGGCACCGAAGGGATTCTCATTTGAGGCGAGTTTGATGACCTTATCTGGGGCGATTCCATATTCCCGCACGACAAGCTCAATAGGCTTCCCCGCCTCATAAATATTCACAGAATCAAGCGCACAATTAAACTGCATAAAATGACCCTAGCGTGTGGTTTAACCGAGAATTTTAACGAAATTTGTTTAAAGTTGGCATTCGTCGGGAAATCGGGTGCAATTAGGTGCTAAAAACTAAAGCTTCTCTCCATACTTGTCATAATCAATCCCATAAATTTCACTGATATTCTGCGCATTGATGAGCTCACTGCTTTTGCCAAAGCTAAGCACCCTGCCCTCTTTGATTAAAAGCACAAGACTGGAGACAAAAAGCGCGTGGCGCGGATGGTGCGTCGTCTGCACAAATGTATATCCCTCATTTTTGAGCCCCTTAATCATCTCCAAAAGTTTAATCTGATTCCCAAAATCAAGTCCATTCGTAGGCTCATCCATCAGAATAATCCTCGCCCCCTGCACGAGGGTGCGCGCGATATAGGCAAGCTGTCGCTCCCCGCCACTCACTTTGGTGTAGAGTTCATCTTTGAGCTTTAGGATTCCCATTCGCTCAAGCGACTCAAGCGCGAGCAGCTTATCTGCGCGGGAAAAATCAAAAAAGAGCGGTGTGCGATGCAGTGCCCCCATAAGCACGACATCAAAGATCGTGTAATCATAGCTTGGCTCGTGTGTTTGCGGAATATAGGCAATCTCACGCGCGAGCTCCTTTTTGTCGTATTGCAAGATATTTTTACCCGCCAAACTCACCTCACCTTGGGCTTTTAAAAATCCGAGCATAATGCGCAAAAGCGTGCTTTTCCCACAACCATTCGCGCCTAAAATACTGAGCGTATCGCCCTTTGAAATCTCAAAATTAATCCCTTTTAAAACCTTGTGATTCCCGTAACTAAAACTTACATTTTTCACGCCAAGCAACATCAAAGACGCCTTTTTGTGCGACGTAAAACGAGGATAAAGATGGGGATCCCAAAGAGCGAGGTGATGATTCCAATGGGAATCTCAAAGGTAAAAACTAATCGCGAGAAGCTATCACAAAGTAGCAAAAATATTGCGCCACACAGGGCTGAAAGCGCGAGCACATGGCGATTATCCGCTCCAAAAGCAAAGCGCACGATATGCGGGATAATAAGCCCGATCCAGCCGATGATTCCCGCGATAGTTACGCTAAGCGCGCTAATAAAAGTCGCCACCATGATGATGAATATTTTCACTTTGAGGACGTTGATTCCGAGACTTTTTGCCTCCTCTTCGCCAAGGCTTAGGGCGTTTAGGTATTTGCCGCTAAGCGAGAGAAGCACGATTCCCGCGAGCATGGGAAAAAACGCCGCCTCGAGGAATCCTTTTGAGCCAAAGCTAAGACTACCCATCAAAAAATAGGTAATCGCAGGTAGCGTGTCATTGGGGTCTGCAGCGTATTTCAAAACCGAGAGTAGCGAGGTAAAAAGCGAGCTTGAGATAACCCCTCCAAGCACCAGCACAATGACACTCCCGCTCCGAGAGTAGAGGGCTGAAACAAGCAGGGCAAAGAGCACCGCAAGGAATCCAAGGGCAAAAGTGCTCAGCTGCACCAGCGACTCGCCTAAGCGAAAAAACATTCCTAACGCCGCGCCAAATCCCGCCCCACTTAGCACGCCCAAAATCGAGGGCGAGACGAGCGGATTGACAAACATCGCCTGATACGCCGCTCCGGAGATTGCGAGGCTCGCGCCGATGAGGAGTGCGCTTAGGATTCGCGGGAATCTAACCTCGCTCACAAGCGTATGTAAAACTTTGAAATCTCCCAGCTCTTCGCCCAAGATAAGGGCTTTGAAATAGCTCAAATAATCCTGCGGCGCAAAGGAGTATTTCCCTAGCACTAGCGCACTAAAAACCGCACTGATGAGTAAAAATATCAGGAATCCCAAAGCTCCTTTATTCACTATCTCGCGCCCCGTTTGACAACGGAATTCGACCTATTCCCACCCCCTAAAATTCGCTTAATCTCAGAATCATCAAGCGTGATTCCCAAAAACAGCTGATAAAACTCCTTCATTTCGCGCTCCATATCAAAGTGGAAAACCTCAGGGTGCGCAAGATTGATTAGCCATTTTAGCCCCAAGAATCGCATAAAAGAGGGCGGACGATCAAACCAGCTAAAAGGCTCACGCGGGATCAGATAAACGCGCTTTTGCTGCACGGCTCTAAGGAGCTTCCATTTGGGATCGTCGTAGATTTTATTGTAAAACTCGCGTTCATGAATGATAATCATATCGGGATCAAAGCCCAAAACCTGCTCGAAACTCACGCTCATGCGCCCATATTCGTTCCCCTGTTTGGCGCATTTATAGGGCACTTCTCCGCCACTATAATTGACCACAATCACATGCAACGAGCCATCACACTCCGTCTGCAAGCCATCGCTCCCCTGCGCGTAATAGATCGTGGGCTTTTTGATATTGTGCGTCTTTATGTGCTCCTCTAGCTTTTTGCTTAGCCCAAGCGATTCCCTAGCGTAAGCGACAAGCTTGTTCGCTCGCTCTTGCCTGTTTAGGATACGTCCAAGGACTTCAAGGCTCGTAACATATTCCTCCAAAGTATAAGAGTTAAGATAGAGCATAGGCTTCTTGACTGAACCAAACATCTCTTTTGCTTTCTTAAATCTCTGCGAACTTGCATTCACGAGGATAAGCTCAGGGTCAAGGCGCAAGAGCATCTCAATATTCGGGATCTTTCCCTGCCCGAAAAATCCGCCCACAACCGGCTGTTTGCGCACGCTCTCCGCAATATAAGGGATCTCAAAATTATTAAACTCAAAAATAAGCCCTGCAACCTTCTCAGGAGCGAGCGCATAAAGCAAATATAAAAGTGGCGGAGTGCTCCCATAGACGCGCTTTGGCTCGCTTTTAAGTAGCTCAAAATAATCGCTATTCTGAGCGATATAGGAGTCAATCTCCTGCTCGCTCATCGCAAAAAGCGATCCGCAAAATAGTAGTAAAGATAGTAGGAATCTCATCGGTTTTATCTCCTTTGTTGTAAGAATCATAAAGATTTGAGCCTAGGCTCATCACAGATAATATTTAGTAATACTAGCGGGAATCTAATGCGAATGCAAGATGGCACGTAAAATTACAAAAACTTATGTATGCCACCTTTTGCATCTTTTGTATTCAGATACGCGGATTCCCCGCAAAGCACGCGACACCATGGCTCAGATTTCTGCACGCCATTTTGTGTAAATTGCACCTTTTATAAAAATCATACACGCCTCTTTTGTGCCCGATTCCCCCGCTCTATTTTAGGCGAGGGAAAGTGCAAATTTTAGAAGCGATAGCGCAGATTCCCAAAGAAAACTCGCCCCTCTTCAGGATACCCCTCTTGAAATTCGTAGAATTTGTCAAAAAGGTTGCGGATTCCCGCCTCAAGGCTGAATTCTTTACTAAACACATGCGTCGCTTTCACATCAAAAAGGGCGAATCCGGGGAGCCTCGTCGTCTCTTCGGATTTGGAAAGAATATCTGAGAACATCACGGACGCGAGGTGGATTCCCGTATTTTGGCTAATTTTATACTCGGTGTAGAGATAGCCTTTGTGCTTGGGGAGATTGTGAATGAGGCGATCTTTTTGCCCTTTGAATTGTGCGTAAATATAGGAGTAGTTTCCGCCAAACTCTAAGGAATCGCCCACCTTATAGACCGCCTCTAGCTCGCCGCCTTGATAGGTGGCTTTTTGAATATTTCGCGATTGAGCAAGCTCTTCTCCCGCCTCTTTGATTCCTGTCAGCACGTCTTTGATCGCATCTTTTATATCTGATTGATAAAGCGCAATAGAGAAATGAAAAGAATCATTAATATCCCTCTCATACCCGATTTCATAGTGATGAGCGACCTCGGGCTTCAGACCGGGATTAGGTATATATTTCTTAAAACGCTCGCTATATCGCTCTTTCATGCTTGCAAAATAGCTCTTTTTTGCAAAGCTCACGCGGAGCATGTCGTTCCCATCGAAGCTGTGCTTAAGCAGAGCCTGATAGTTCAAAATATCCTGCTTTTTAACATCAAAATCAAAAAGCCAATCTGCACCCCCGCCACGTGGCTTCCCGTAATCTTGCGCTTTGATTGCATCACGCACATCATAGCCACCTCCGAGCACCAAAGTCGTATGGTCGCTGAGGTTGTTGGTGTATTCTAAAACAAACGTATAGTTCCTGTCCTGATAAGTCTGTTTTGGTTCGCCATCATTATGCTCTTTGTGCTCATCAAATTTATAATTGCTCGCAAATTTCAACATATCGCGCTCGCTAATCGCCCCGCCCAGCTCGATTCCCGCGCCTATGGAGCGATCATCGTAGTGGCTGTTGAAGCTACTCTTTTCGGTCTGTTTTGTGCGTGCCTTATCATCATAGCTCCTGAGCTCATTTTGGTAGGTGTCATGGAAGATTTTGCTCTTTACATAAGCACCGCCAAGCTGCGTGTGCGAGAGGAAATAGAGGCTGTCTTTATCCCATGAGGGCCAGTCCCAGTAGCGTTTCGCCAGTTTATTATTCTTGTATCGCCCCGTGTAGTCTGCGCCCTCTTTCATACCCTTTTGAATCGCATAAGAGAGCGAATATTCATCACTCTCATTAGGCGTGATTCCGAGCCTTAAGCTAAATTTTTTATCGCGCTGCACGGAATGATCCCGCCGATTCCCATCTTCATTCCCGATATTCGCCCGATCTTTAAAATCACTTGAAAGCTGCTGCCCCTGATCTTCCATGAAGCTCCCGCTCGCCTGCACGTAGAATGATTCCTGCTTTGAGCCTAGGCTAAAGGCGATATTATTCCCCATCGTCCGCGCGCTTCGCCCACTCTCAAAGCCATAATCCAAGCTCCCTTCAAACGCCTTTGTAGGCTTTTTAGTCACAAGATTAATCGCCCCGTCCATGGTATTTTGCCCATACAGCACGGAGCTAGCCCCTTTTGAGATGTCAATCTGCGTGACATCAAAGGTCGTGAAACGCCCAAAATCCGAGTTGCCATCATAAGGATTATAAACAGGAATCCCATCGATAAAGAGTGGCACACGACGCGCATCAAAGCCACGCACATAGAAGTTTTGCTCCGCGCGCGCTCCCTTTTTATCGACATAGATTCCTGCATTGCGAAACGCCACTTCAGAAAGTCGCTTCACTTCATCTTTTTGTAGCTTTTCACTCGAAAGTGAAATAACACTACTATCGCTTTCGCGCCCCTCTTTTTGCGCGGTAACTTCCACCTTACCCAGCGTAAAAACCTCCGCATTAAGCGCAAGTGCCATCACACATGACAAAATAGCAAATCGCCTCATCGTTCCCTCCTTTTGGGCTAAAAATTAAATTTATATTCTCATATACATACATATAACGTAAGCATCTACTTAAAGCCTCATAAAGGATATTTAATGGCTACTCGCTAGAATCTCGCTCAGATTTCCAAAAGGGACAAAACATGCAGAGCATTTTTAGGGAATATGACATCAGGGGCATTTTTGAGCGCGAGCTTAATCGCGACACGACCCGAGCAATCGGCTATCTTCTCGCTCAAAGGGTGCGAGATAGAGGCGGGAAATACCTCGCGATCGGGCATGATGCGCGCACGCATTCAAAGCAGCTTTTTGTATGGCTGAGCGAGGGGGTCGCATTTGGGGGAATTATCGTCCTAAATATGGGCATGATTCCCACACCGGTATCCTATTTTGCGAACTTTCAGAAGTTTGAGGGAATTAAGCCCGAGCCTATCACGCCGCACGGGTCGATTATGATTACAGGCTCGCACAATCCGCCCGAATACAACGGCTTTAAAATCACACTTTTTGGCGAGCCCTTTTTTGGCGAGGATATTCAGCAGCTTGGCATGGAGGTCGCACAGATTGTGAATGCAAATATCCTCACGACACTTGAGCCTGAAATCTACCCACTCCCTGCGCTGGAGCGGTATGTGGAGTATCTGAGTGATGAATTCAGCGGGCTTTCTGGACTAAAAATCCCTCTCTCTTTTGATTGCGGGAATGGCGTGGCAAACATTGCGCTTGAGCCTATTTTAGACCGCCTAGGAATCGACGCGCAAATCCTCTATGGCGAGCCTGATGGCACTTTCCCCAATCACCACCCCGATCCTTCAAATCCGTGCAATCTTAAGGACATTCAGGCACTTTTGCAAAAGCGCGGAGGAATTGGCTTTGCTTTTGATGGCGATGCGGATCGGATCGCTGTCTTGAGCCAAAAATACGCACTTAAGGGCGATGAACTCGCGATAATTTTTGCAAAAAATATGCAAAATCCGCTCGTCATCGGCGAAGTGAAGTGCTCGATGAGTATGTATGATGAGATTAATAAAATCGGACGCGCAATCATGTATAAAACGGGGCACAGCAACCTGAAAGTCAAACTAAAAGAGCTTGGTGCGCACCTCGCGGCGGAAGTGAGCGGACATCTATTTTTCAACGACCGCTATTTTGGCTATGACGATGCGATTTATGCGGCGTTACGCGTGCTGGAGCTGGTAAAAAATGGCGTGGATTTGGATAAAGAGAAGGAATCGCTCCCTCGCCTCTACTCCACAGAGGAGCTAAAAATAGAGACTAATGAGGAACAGAAATTCCCGCTTATTGAGAAGATTAAGGAGCTTTTGGAGGGCGATTCCCACGGGTTGCCCAAAATTATCGACACAATTACGCTTGATGGCGTGCGAATTATTTTTGAGCGCGGTTGGGGACTTGTGCGCGCGAGCAACACAACCCCCGTGCTGGTGACGCGTTTTGAAGCACTCGATGAGGAATCGCTACGCCTCTATCAAGAATCGCTGGGAAAACTCATTGAAACTGCCAAAAATAGCCTAAAATAGGGGAATCGCACATGGAGAGCCTGAGCCTTTTTGATCCGCTTGATATGCATGTGCATTTGCGCGAGGGCGAGATGTTGCAAAATGTCGCTCCCTACACGGCTAGAAGCTTCGCTCAAGCCCTTGTTATGCCTAATCTCAAAGAGCCTCTGTGCGCGGTGGAGCAGGTGCTTGCGTATAAAAAAGCTATCAAAAAAGCGTGCGCAAATGAGCATTTTGAACCTCTCATGACGCTATTTTTCCATGATAATCTTGACCATGCCGAATTACAAAAGGCTAAAAATGCGGGAATCCGCGTGATTAAACTCTATCCAAAAGGCTCGACTACGGGAAGTGAAGCGGGCGTAGCGCGGATTCTCACACCAAAAACTTTAGCAATTTTAGAAGCTATGCAAGAGCTTGGGCTGATTCTCTCTGTGCATGGCGAGAGCAGCGGATTTGTGCTGGAACGGGAGTTTGAGTTTTTGAGCGTTTTTGAGGAGATTGCCCGCACGTTTCCGCGCCTAAAAATCATCATTGAACACATGAGTGATGCGCGCAGTTTGGAGCTCTTGGAGCGATTTACGAACCTCCATGGCACCATCACACTCCATCATATCCTCTATACACTTGATGATGTAATCGGCGGGGCGTTAAGAGCACATCTGTTTTGCAAACCAACTCCAAAACTCCCCAAAGATCGAGACGCGCTCCTATCTAGCGCACTAAACGCCCACAGCAAGATCTCTTTTGGCAGCGATTCTGCACCTCATCTAAAAGGAGCAAAAGAGAGTGCAGCGGGCGCGGCGGGGATCTTTAGTGCGCCTGTTTTGCTTGCCTATTTAGCGGAGATTTTTGAGCAGCACAACCGCCTTGAAAATCTTCAAGCGTTTATTTCCGATAATGCGCACAAAATCTACGCGCTCCCTAAAATGGGCAAAAAAGTGACGCTGCTAAAGCGCGCATGGCGGGTCAAGGAGGAGTATGCGGGAATCGTGCCTCTTGGTGCGCAAAGATTAATGAGCTGGGAAATGGAGTGATGATTCTGGCGGGCGATTCCTGCGATTCTCGTAAGTAGGGTGCACGGATAATATCGCGCTTAAAAGCGGGAATCGGCGGGAATCGCGTGAAAAATTCAAAGGAGTTTTGATAAAATCCCGCCACAAAGGAAAAACGTGTCATTAATGAGTATCATGTATCATCACGTCAATAGCGATGCTTTCTCAAATAAGTTGGAGATTTTTGAAGAGCATTTGCGCTACATCAAAGCGCACTTCACCCCCGTCGTAACCGGCGATGAAATCAGTGGAAAATGCGTCTGTCTGACCTTTGATGACGCCTACGCGGACTTCTATTTTCTCATCTATCCGTTGCTAAAAAAATACCAAATCAAAGCCATGCTCGCCGTCTCGAGCAAATATATCCTTGAGGATTCCCAGCAAGCACCACAAAAGCGTATGGGAATCCCGCACTATGAGCTTTTTGACCGCTACAAAGAGGGCACATGTTGCACGTTTAAAGAGATGGAAGAGATGATTGCAAGCAACCTCGTCAAAATCGCTTCACACTCCCATACACACGCAAATCTAACCGATAAAAATACCGATTTGACGACAGAGCTGAAAACCTCAAAAGCGATCTTGGAAGAGCGACTAAAAGTCGAGGTTGATAGCCTGATTCTCCCCTATGGCAAGCATAATAAAGAGGTGCTCAAAGAGGCAAAAAAATATTATCGGTATGTTTTTAGGATCGGCAATGCTCTGCATAAGGATTTCACGGGAATCGGCGGTCTAACCTACCGCGTAAATGGCGATGAGCTAAAGCGTCCTGATGAGATATTTCGCATGAAAAATCTGCTGAAATATCACGCGAAGGGGTTGCTTAAGAGGATTGCTTCGTGATAAAAATCAGCGCAGTTGTTTTGGTAAAAAATAGCGAACAGACCCTTGAGCGCACCCTCACAAGCTTGCATGAATTTGAAGAAGTAATCGTCTATGACAACGGCTCAAGCGATCGCTCCATGCAGATTGCACAAAGCTATGCAAATGTAAGGCTCATACAAGGGGAATTCCTTGGCTTTGGTCGGAGCAAAAACGAAGCGGCGAAATATGCAAAACATGACTGGATTTTAAGTATTGATAGTGATGAAATAGTTGATAGCGAACTTCTTGAAACTTTAAAAACTAAAGAGCTTGATGAACGCTGCGTTTATAAGCTAAGTTTCAAGACCTTTTATAAAGATATACTTGTGAAGCACTCCGGCTGGAATCGCCAAAAAATTAAACGCCTTTATAATAAAAAAATCACAGCTTATAACCTAAATGATGTCCATGAAGAGGTAATTATAGAGGGGCTCAGGACAGAGATTTTGAAAGGAAATGTTGAGCATTACAGCTATGAAAATATCTCTCAGTTTATTCAAAAAGCCGATCGCTATTCGACTCTTTTTGCGCAAAATAATGTCGGGAAACGATACTCAAGTCCGCTAAAAGCATTTTTTAACGCTGGATATTCATTCTTTAGAACGTTTATTATAAAACGGGGCTTTTTAGATGGCTATGTCGGACTCATCATTGCGGTTTCTCATGCTGTAACAAATTTTTATAAATATATAAAACTTTATGAATTGAATTTAGAAAAAAGTAATGCGTCTACTCATCACTAGACACGATAAAATCGGCGATTTTGTCCTCACGTTGCCGATGATTAAGCTCGCTAAAGAGCAGATAAAAGAGGTGAAAATTATCGTTTTAGTTTCAAAAGTAAATTTTGAATTTGCAAAAAGTATCGATTTTATCGATGAAGTAATTTTGTATGAAAAAAATCCTCTCTTACTGGCAAAAAAAAATTAAAGAAAAAAATATTGACATTG
>JBQMYQ010000025.1:0-26137 GCA_052173415.1 Wolinella sp.
ATAATCCTCCATCAAATCCAGCGCAAATTCGCGCTCCCTAAATGCGTAGAGAAAAATGCTCATCGCCCCCACATCAAGCGCGTGGGTTGCGAGCCAAAAGAGGTGCGAGATGATCCGATTGAGCTCAAGAAGTATCATGCGGATCACTTTGGCACGGCGTGGCACCTCGATTCCCACGAGCTTCTCGACTGCAAGCGCGAAGGCGTGATTATTCGAGCCAGCCGCAATATAATCCATACGATCGGTCGTGGGGATAAATTCGTTGTAAATCATATTCTCGCCCATCTTCTCCATGCCACGGTGCAAATAGCCTACATCAGGCACAGCGCGCACTACTTGCTCGCCCTCCAGCTCCAAAATGAGCCGCAACTGTCCATGTGCTGAGGGGTGCTGCGGACCAAAATTGATGATCATATGATTATCATGACGCTCAAAGACAAGATTCTCATAAAAGGGCTGAAGTTTATTGGGAATCTGCACGCTCATTTGCGCTCCTTTAGATTCTTGCTTTTTTCTGGCTTTAGCCTACGCACAAACGTTACGCCCTTGTTCTCCTGATAAGCAATCGGGGTCTCTTCTGTTTTTGGCTCCTCCCCATAGGGCACTTCATGTCCGATTCTTGCAAAACGCTCTGTATCATAGCGGTCGATTCTCGCGGAATCGCGATTCTCCGCGCCGATCACGTCGCGATATTCGCGCCCGAAAATCTTATCCACCTCATACCACTGCGCCGCCTCATCGCCCTGAAGTGGATAGCTTTTACGCAACGGATAACCGCTCCAATCATCAGGCATCAAAAGACGCTTTAAATAGGGGTGATTAAGCACGCCAATCCCGAACATATCATACATTTCGCGCTCACTCCAATCCGCGGCACGATAGAGATCCTGCACCGATTCCAGGCATTCTCCCTCGTTTAAAAAGAGCTTCACACGCATGCGACGCCGCCCTTTGAGCGAGAGGAGCTGATAAAAAACCTCAAAGCCATTGCGCGTCTCAAGATAATCAATCGCGCTGAGCTCGCTAAGCACCTCATAGCCCATATCTTGCAGCCTCTTAAGCGCGCGGTGATTATCCTTCGGGGCGATATACACGACCCAATCCCCGCGCTCCACGTAGCTATCAAGCACCTGCACTTCTTTGGTAAGCTCGGCTAATTCGGAGGCAAATTCCGCGTAATGTTCGAGCGATTCCCGCGCAATCGTGGGCTTTTGGTAGAAGCGATCGGAATAATAGACCTTTTTTTGAGCGTTTTTTTGTGGCTTAAATTCTCTCATCACACAAGCCTTTTTGGCGGGAGTTTGCGCGAAGCCTTTTGGCGACGGATCTTTTGCTGAAGCACCATAAGGGCGTATTGAAGCGTCTCGGGTCTAGGTGCGCAACCAGGAAGATAAATATCCACAGGGATAATGCGATCGCACCCCTGCACCGTGGCATAGGTGTTAAACATACCCCCGGTGTTGGCGCAACTCCCCATGGAGATGACCCATTTAGGCTCACTCATCTGATCATAAAGACGGCGGATAAATTCCGCATGCTTTTTAGTCAGCGTCCCAGCAATAATCATCACATCAGCTTGTCTAGGGCTCGCGCGAAAGATCGTCCCGAAGCGGTCAAAATCATATCGCCCCGCACCGCTTGCCATCATCTCAATCGCACAACAAGCCAGCCCGTATGTCAGAGCCCATAGCGAATTGCTCCGCCCCCAATTCACCAAATGATCCACCGTCGTCAAAACAACGGGCAATCCGCCACTTTTGAGATAATTCACTTCATGCTGTGCCACTCAAGTGCTCCTTTTTTCCACGCGTAGATAAAGCCTATACCAAGAAGTAAAATAAAAAGTATCATCTCAATAAATCCAAACGCGCCCAAGACCTTAAAATCCACCGCCCATGGGAACATAAAGAGGATTTCCACATCAAAAAGGATAAAAAGCAGTGCCATGAGATAAAACTGCGCGGAGATTTTGTTGGGCTGCTTATTGGGCAGAGGACCACACTCATAGGGCGCGAGCTTGAGCTTTTGAGTGTCTTTGCGCACAAGTATTCCGCCCACAAAGCGCGCCAAAGCCGTAGTCGCAAAAAACGCAACAAACGTAAAAAAGAAGATGAAAAATACCCCGAAATAGGGATTTTCAAAGTTTGCGTGGCTCATAAATGGCACTCCTTTGGGGGCTTAAAAATATTTAAAACTTATAGGAATCGGCGCGTCTCAGATAAAATAATAACTCTTCGTGTGCGCGGGTAATTGTCTCAAAAAAAGCTAAATCGGATATAAAAACTTCAAAAAAAATTAGAAAAATAACTTGAACAAAAATCATGTGAGAAATACAAGCAAACTGAGTGGCTGAACTTTAGTCGCTTTGGCATGGGGAGCAAAATGCTTTTAAAAAAGGAGGATTTCTAACATAAAAGAATCGTCTCTCTGATGCTCGTGAAAAATCGCATAATGCGTGTATCCAACCTCTTTTGCCATTCGCTCAATCTCCTCCCTAGCGTATCCCACTTGCTCGGGGGCGTGCGCGTCGCTGCCGAAAGTGATGGGAATCTCAAGTGTGTGTGCAAGGCGCAAAATCTCTGCGCTAGGATAGGCTTCCGCGACCTTTTTGCGCAGACCCGCGGCGTTAATCTCCATAGTCATGCCCGATTCCTTAATCACCTCAAATGCACACAAAATATCGCTCTGCACGCGCTCACTAGGTTGATGACCAAAACTTTAAAAAGATCAAAATGCCCAACAATATCAAAATAGCCACACCCAGCCATGGCAATGATTTCACGAAGATAGGTGCGCCAGCATTCATCAAGATCGCGCCGATCATATTCGGCGATGAAAGCGGGATTGTCAAACCCCCAACCATCAATAAAATGCACCGAGCCAATCAGGTAATCGCACTCAAAATTGAGCACCGATTCCTCCATGTAACTCGGCAGATAATCGACCTCCAGCCCGAGCAAAATATCGCACACACCTGTGTATTGTGCCTTAAGCTTTAACACATCATCTTGATATTCCGAAAGCTCTGAAAGCGACATGCGATACGCTTTACCAAACTCCATAGGCGCATGGCATGCAAAACCAAAGCCGTCGATTCCCCGCTTAATCGCCTGCTCTATATACTCATTCATCGTGCCTACGGCATGATTGCAACGGGTTGTGTGATTATGCAAATCATAACGCACGAGGATTCCTTAATGAAAGGCACGAGAACACTACGGAGGATTTTTGGGGAATCTCGCTAAAAATAGCGAGAAGTAGGGGTGGGCAAGAGAGGGGATTAGCCCTTTCTCTTCTCGATAATCTCTTTGGAGATGTTTCCGGGAACTTCGCCATAATGGCTAAACTCCATTGTGTATGTCCCGCGTCCTTGAGTGGCTGAGCGCAGATCCGTCGAGTAGCCAAACATCTCCGCAAGAGGCACAAATGCGTTAATCACTTTCACACCCGAGCGATCGCCCATGGAGTTAATCTGACCTCGTCGCCTATTCAAATCGCCGATGACATCACCCATGTAATCTTCAGGCACTTCAACTTCAACTTTCATAATCGGCTCAAGCAACACGGGATTCGCATCTCTAGCCGCGTCCTTAAATGCCATGGAGCCCGCAATCTTAAACGCCATCTCCGACGAATCGACGTCGTGATAACTACCATCATAAAGGGTAACCTTGAAATCCACGACAGGATAGCCTGCAAGCACCCCAGACTGCATCGCTTCTTTAATTCCCTTATCAACCGCAGGAATATACTCTTTAGGAATCACACCACCACTAATCTCGTTGATGAACTCATAACCCTTGCCTGCTTCTTGTGGCTCAAGCTTAATAAATACGTGTCCATACTGTCCACGACCGCCTGATTGCTTCGCGTATTTGCACTCTTTATTGACTGCTTTGCGAATCGTCTCACGGAATGCAACCTGTGGCTGCCCAACCTCTGCTTCGACTTTAAACTCACGCTTCATGCGATCAACAATAATCTCGAGATGAAGCTCGCCCATACCGGAAATAATCGTCTGACCTGTCTCCTCGTCAGAAGCAACACGGAAGCTCGGATCTTCCTCTGCAAGCTTGGCTAGAGCAATCGCCATCTTCTCCTGATCTGCCTTGGTCTTTGGCTCAACGGCAATCGAAATAACCGGCTCGGGGAATTCCATACGCTCCAGAATTACGGGCTCTTTCTCAGAGCAGAGAGTATCCCCCGTAAGTGTCTCTTTAAGCCCTACAAAAGCGCAAATCTCACCTGCACAAATCTCCTTAATATCCTCGCGCTTGTTTGCGTGCATTTTTAGCAACCGCCCAACGCGCTCTTTCTTGCCCTTTGTGGAGTTGTAGACATAGCTACCGCTCTCAAGGCTTCCTCGATAGACGCGCACAAACGTGAGCTGTCCGACAAAAGGATCGGTCATAATTTTAAATGCAAGGGCTGCAAATTCGCCATCATCGGAAGATTGGACACTCACTTCCCTCCCTTCATCTCTTGCATCAACACCTTTAATAGCCACAACCTCCGTCGGTGATGGAAGATATTCAACTACCGCATCCAACAAAACTTGAACACCCTTATTTTTAAAAGACGAACCACAAAGCATTGGGATAATCGATATGGAGTGGCAACCTGCCTTGATTCCTCGCTTAATCTCTTCAATGCTGAGCTCCTCGCCATTGAGGTATTTCTCCATAAGCACTTCATCTTGCTCAGCTGCGGCTTCGATCATCTTCTCGCGATACTCATTAACTTTCTCAAGTAAATTCGCAGGAATCTCCTCAACATCGTAATTCGCACCCATAGCTTCGTTATTCCAAACATAGGCTTTCATCTCAATAAGATCCACCACGCCTTTAAAAGTGTCTTCCGCACCGATAGGAATCACGATGGGCACGGGACGAGCCTTGAGACGCTCGCTGATTTGGCTCTCTACGTTATAGAAATTTGCGCCGATTCTGTCCATTTTGTTGACAAAAACCATTCGTGGGACGCCATATTTATTTGCTTGTCGCCAAACCGTCTCACTCTGAGGCTGCACGCCACCAACGGAGCAAAATACCGCAACAGCCCCGTCCAAAACCCTCATGGAGCGTTCCACTTCAATGGTAAAATCCACGTGTCCGGGGGTGTCAATGAGATTGATCTGATAATCTTTCCAAAAGCAAGTAGTCGCCGCTGAAGTGATAGTAATGCCACGCTCTTTCTCTTGTTCCATCCAATCCATGGTAGCAGCCCCATCATGCACTTCGCCGATTTTATGGCTCACGCCCGTATAAAACAAAATCCTCTCTGAAGTGGTCGTCTTCCCTGCGTCAATATGAGCAGCGATTCCTATGTTACGAATGCGATCTAGTGGTATCTTTCTTGCCATATGATTCCCTTAATTAGATTTCATAGCTAAACAAAAATGAGGTGATGCAGAAAATATACAGGATAAATCATGAGGGAATCGCAGATAACACTCCATAAAATCCCTCATCTTGCCAAATTACCAACGATAATGAGCAAAAGCCTTGTTAGCTTCAGCCATTTTATGGACATCTTCTTTCTTCTTGAATGCCGAGCCGCGATCATTTGCAGCGTCAATCAGCTCATTAGCCAGCCGATCCACCATGGTGCGCTCATTTCGCTTTCGCGCTGCTTCAAGTAACCAACGAATTGAGAGCGACTGCTGGCGAGCCGGACGAACCTCTACGGGCACCTGATACGTCGCACCGCCCACACGCCTACTACGCACTTCAGTCGCAGGACGGACACGCTCAAGAGCCTTTTCAAAAACTTCGATTCCTCTCTCCTTAGTTTTCTCTTCGATTCGAGCAAACGTAGCATAAATAATCTTCTCTGCTACACTTTTTTTGCCATCGAACATCATCTTATTGACAAATTTTGTTACCACCTTATTGCCATAAATAGGATCGCCTAAAACCTCTCTAACAGGAGCTTTTCTTCTTCTCATAGAACTATTCCTTACCCTAAATTATTTCTTACCCGCGGCTACGCCACCAGCTTTAGCTTTTTTAGCACCATACTTACTTCGTGAAACGGTTCGTTTCTGAACACCTGCTGTATCAAGCGCACCACGGATAATGTGATACTTCACGCCAGGTAAATCCTTGACCCTACCGCCACGGATCAGCACAATTGAGTGTTCTTGGAGATTATGTCCCTCTCCCGGAATGTAGCTAATAACCTCAAAACCGCTTGTGAGTCGTATTTTCGCGACTTTCCTAAGAGCCGAGTTTGGCTTCTTTGGGGTTGTGGTATAGACACGAGTGCAGACCCCACGCCTCTGAGGGCAGTTAAGCAAGGCAGGGGATTTGGACTTCTTGGTCGCCTTTTTTCTCTCTTTTCTAATTAGCTGGTTAATCGTTGGCACGTTCTTTCCTTAATCAAAATTTCCTAATAAGATTTTTCCGAACAAAATGAAGCGCATTTTACTAAAAAAAACTTGTGCTTCTCTTAACAAAGGGGCTTTTATGCCCCCTCACTTTTCTCTTTGATACGAATCTTCCGATTCTTATACACTCCTGTCCCAACAGGAATCATGCGACCCAAAACCACATTTTCTTTAAGGTCTTCTAAGAAGTCGATTTTTGCCGCAATACTCGCCTCGGTCAAGACCTTGGTTGTCTCTTGGAATGACGCAGCCGAAATGATACTATCGCTTCCGATTGCTGCACGCGTGATTCCTAGAAGCACCGGCTCAGCAATCGCAGGTTCGCCTCCTAGTCGCATGATACGCTCATTTTCCTCACGGAAATATCGCTTGCTAATAAGATCGCCCTCAATGAATTTTGTGTTGCCACTGTCAATGATTTTCACTTGTCGTAACATCTGAGAGACGATAATTTCAATATGTTTATCCGCGATATTCACCCCTTGTCGGCGATAGACCTGTTGCACTTCGCTAACAATATACTTATGCAACTCTTTCTCGCCAGAGATTCTCAAAATATCATGGCTTGAGACCACGCCATCGGTAATCGCCTCACCTGCATGGACAAACTCACCATTATGCACCAAAATATGCTTACTCTTATCAACTGCATATTCGCTTGTGCGCCCATCATCTGCAGTAACAACGACACGCTCCTTGCCTCTAATGGGCTTACCAAAGCTAATCACACCATCGATCTCGGCAAGCACCGCGGGATCTTTTGGTTTCCTTGCTTCAAACAGCTCAGAAACCCGTGGAAGACCCCCTGTAATGTCTTTTGATTTAGCAAGGGCTTTAGGCGTTTTTGCCAGCACATCAGCCACTTCAACACTCGCACCATCGCCCACAAAGACCGCTGTCTTTGGATCAAGCGCATAGCGTGTAAGATTCCCGTCCTTAGAGGCAATTACAATGGTAGGTTTAAACGAAGTTGAAAGGTGCTCGTTTACCACTAGACGCGTCTGACCGCTTAGCTCATCAACCTGCTCTGTTACCGTTACACCCGGGAGAATGTCCTCATACTTCACGATTCCCGAACTCTCAGCGATGATCGGATTGGAGTAAGGATCCCAGTCAGCAATCACAATCTGTTCATTGCTCGTAGGACTCGCGATGAGCGTATCAGGCTTCACTTCAGCACTATCAGCTACCTCGACAATCGATCCACGCGCAATGTAATGCCTGATTGCCTCGCGGTCGTTCTCGTCAGCCACCACAGCAAACACACCTTTTTCATCGACTTTTTCACCTTTGCTTACCTCTCGATAACGCTCAAGGTGATCGCCTTTGAGCTGATAATACTTCACGATTCCCCGCTCTTTGGAGAAAATCTTCTGCGTAATAGGCGCATTATCCTCGACCTTCAGCTCACTTGCGTGGGGAATCCGATTGGGCACATTCCAGCCATCTTTGATAATCTCGACAATACTTCCATGCTCGCGCACTTTCGTGCCATTTGCATAGGGGATATAGAATTTGCCCTCGATTTTACCCGTTACACCAGCTAGCTCGTTGGGTCTTGCAATATCGCTCTTTCTTAGCGAATAGCGCGCCGTCTCCTTTTTGCCCACGATACTAACGATCACCTCTTCGTGCGCCGTGTCGATTCTTAGCTCACCTGCAAAAGGTGCTTTAATCTTTGGCTCAACCAAAAGCACTGCCGCATTTCTACGATTTGCGACAATATTTTTACCCTCTTTATTTTTATAGGTTTTGATATTGTAATAGCGGATAAAGCCTTCTTTCTCGACGATAACTTGACGTTCCTCTTGCGATCTTGAGGCGGTTCCACCGATGTGGAAAGTCCTAAGCGTAAGCTGCGTCCCAGGCTCACCGATAGATTGCGCTGCGACGACCCCGACCGCTTCGCCGGGGTGAGTTACTTTGCCCTCACCCAAATTCAATCCGTAGCACTTGCTGCACACGCCCTTTTCCGCTTTGCACGTTACAGGTGTGCGAATAATCACAGACTTAACGCCCGCCTCTTTAATGCGTTTTGCCATATCTTCATCAATGAGCGTTCCCTCGCTTGCAAGAATCTCATTTGTAATCGGATCCATCACATCTTCAGCGACCACGCGACCGAAGATTCGCTCCTCTAGCGGCTCAATGAGCTCGCTACCCACGGCAATATCGGTAATCTCGACCCCTTCATGGGTTCCGCAATCCTCCATTACTACCTTGACATTTTGTGAAACGTCAATAAGCTTACGTGTCAAATACCCGGCGTTCGCCGTTTTGAGTGCAGTATCGGCGAGACCCTTTCTCGCTCCATGGGTTGAGATGAAGTATTCAAGGACGTTTAGTCCCTCTTTAAAGTTTGAAGTAATCGGTGTCTCAATAATCGTCCCATCAGGTTTTGCCATCAATCCTCTCATCGCGGAGAGCTGACGGATCTGTGCCGCGCTACCTCTCGCCCCGGAATCCGCCATCATGTAGATGGAGTTAAACCCGCCCTTATCCGCCTGCACAAGCTTCATCATCTCACTGCCTAGGGCGTTATTCGTATCCGTCCAAACGTCAATGATTTTGTTGTAGCGCTCCTGCTCTGTAAGCAGACCTGCGCCAAATTGCGCTTGGATCTCTTTGACCTTTTTCTTAGCATTCTCAACGTTTTTGCGCTTAATATCGGGCACACGAATATCATCGCTTGAGATGGAGATCCCCGCCACAGTCGCGTATTTAAAGCCTAGATCTTTGAGGTGGTCAAGGAATTTAGCCGTGATTCCCAGCCCACCCTCTTTATATACATGGTCAATGAGTGTCGCAATGTCCTTTTTCTTCAAGACTTTATTCCACAGATTTGCGGGAACAAAATCAGGGAGAATCGACTTGATAATCATTCGCCCTACCGTTGTATAGATCGGGCGACGATCGAGAATCGTGCGAATTTTGGTGTTAATCTCCACCGCCCGTGCATCAAGAGCCACCATAATCTCATCGATGTTACTAAAGAGCTTGTGCTCACCCTTTGAGCCATCTTTCGCAAGAGATAGATAATAAAGCCCCAAAACCATATCTTGAGAAGGGACGGTAACCGCCTTTCCACTTGCAGGCAAGAGGATATTCATCGAGCTTAGCATTAGGAGCTTGCACTCGGTAATCGCCTCTTGAGACAAGGGCACATGCACCGCCATCTGGTCGCCATCAAAGTCTGCGTTAAACGCCGAGCAGACGAGCGGGTGAAGCTGGATTGCTTTACCGTCAATAAGTTTAGGGTGGAACGCCTGAATGGACTGCTTATGGAGCGTCGGCGCACGGTTTAGCATGACTGGATAGCCCTCGACAATCTCTTGCAAGCACTCCCACACCTCATTGCTCTTTTGCTCAATCATCTTTTTGGCTTGCTTCAATGTCGTCGCATAGCCCTTCTCCTCAAGTTTTGCCAAAATATGCGGCTTGAAGAGCTCAAGTGCCATTCCTTTAGGCAACCCGCACTGATCCATGCGCAGATTTGGACCCACAACAATGACGCTTCGTCCTGAGAAGTCGACGCGCTTACCAAGGAGGTTTTGTCGGAATCGACCCTGCTTGCCTTTGATGATTTCAGAGAGCGATTTGAGTGGTCGCTTATTTGCGCCTTTCACAGCATTTGCATTGCGTCCATTATCAAAGAGCGCATCGACAGATTCCTGCAACATGCGTTTTTCGTTGCGGATAATAATCTCGGGCGCATCCAGCTCCATGAGTCGCTTGAGCCGCTGATTCCTATTAATCACGCGTCGATAGAGATCATTCACGTCGCTAACGGCAAATTTGCCCCCATCAAGTGCCACAAGCGGGCGCAAATCCGGCGGAAGCACAGGCAAGGTAGTGAGCATCATCCATTCGGGTCGATTCCCTGAATTAAGGAAGCTCTCGACCACCTTGAGGCGCTTGATGATGGTCTTCTTTTTTGCCTCAGAGTTTGTGGATTTTACCTCTTCGCGCAATAACTGTAACAACTCAACAAGATCGATCTGGCTTAGCAGATCCTTGACCGCCTCACCTCCCATCTGTGCGAGGAATCCAGTGTGCTCAAATCGCTGATTGAGGCTTTGATACTGCTCCTCATTGAGGACATCATACTTCGCAACAGGCTTTGTCCCCTCGTTGTCATAATACGCCTCGCCGGGGACTTTGACGATATATGCCTCATAATAGAGTACGCGCTCAAGGTCTTTCATCTTGACGCCCAAAAGCGTCCCGATACGACTAGGGAGCGAATTGACATACCAAATGTGCGCCACAGGCGTAACCAAATCGATGTGCCCCATTCGCGAACGACGCACGTTGGCTGAAGTTACCTCAACGCCACATTTTTCGCAGACAACGCCCTTGTAACGCATTTTTTTATACTTACCGCAAAGGCATTCATAATCGCGCACGGGTCCAAAGATTTTAGCGCAGAAAAGTCCGTCTCGCTCGGGTTTTAGGGTGCGATAGTTAATCGTTTCGGGCTTTTTAACCTCGCCATTACTCCAGCTTAAAATCTTCTCAGGGCTTGCGAGCATAAGCTGAAATGCGTTGAAATCTGAAGGGCGATCGTCCTCTTTAATGGGCATAGGCACGAAAGAATCCTCCTCCGACTTCCCATACACCGTCACATCAAGCGCAAGTGATTGAAGCTCTTTGGTCAAAACATAAAATGTCTCGGGAATCTCCGATTCCTTCACGGGCTCACCTCGCGTAATCGCCTTGTAGGCTTTGACACGCCCCTCTACGTCATCGGATTTGACCGTCAGCATCTCTTTTAGCGTGTGTGCCGCGCCATACGCCTCAAGTGCCCACACCTCCATCTCACCAAATCGTTGCCCGCCAAAGAGCGCCTTACCACCCACAGGCTGCTGTGTAACAAGCGAATAAGGTCCTGTGCTTCGCGCATGCACCTTCTCATCGACGAGGTGGTGGAGTTTGAGCATATACATGTAGCCGACATTGACGCGCTCTTTCATCTTTGCGCCCGTTTTGCCATCATACAGCTCCGTCTTGCCGTCCGTATCGATTTTAGCAAGCTCAAAGAGTTTGGCAAACTCCTCCTCATTGACCCCCTCAAAAACCGGAGTGGCGAATTTCACGCCCTTGCTCCAATCCCTAGCATAGGCAATCAGCTCCTCATCGTTAAGCGCACGGACAAACTTCTCGATTCCTACCATTTTGGAAACCTGCGCAATTTCGATGATTCTCGCGCGCAATTTATCAATCCACTCTTTACTTTGCTGCTCGAACATCTCGCCGATTTGCGCGCCGAGCTTTTTGCCCACAAGCCCCAAATGCACCTCTAAAATCTGCCCAATATTCATACGAGAAGGGACGCCTAGCGGATTTAGGACGATCTCAACGGGCTCGCCATCTTTAGTATAGGGCATGTCAATCTCGCGCACGATATTAGAGACAATGCCCTTATTCCCGTGTCGTCCCGCCATTTTGTCGCCCACTTTCAGCTTACGCTTGGTTGCGACATAAATCTTCACAAGCTTCACGACGCCGCTAGGAAGAATGTCATCTTTCTCAAGAATCGAGAGCTTCTCCTCATGCTCCTCGCTGAGATTTTTCTTCTGCTCCAAGAAGCTGCTTTTAAGCTGGTCATAAGCATTCTGAACGGATTTGGAATAGCACTTCACAAGCGCATTCATCGCAAAGCGATTGACCTTCATGAGATCGCTCTTATCGACCTTGCTTCCCTTTTTGTAGCTCTTTTCATTGACACTCGTGCCACTGGCAAGCGATTCCTTAGAGAGCATCGAAGTGAGGCGCAACACCTCCTCGCGATCAAGCATCATCAGCTTATCGTGATGCTCCAAATCAAGCCGCGCCTTCTCCTCTTCATACGCCGCAATCGCGCGATCGTCCTTCTCGTATCCCTTTTTGGTGAAGATTTTTACATCAATGACCGTCCCTTCCAATGACGGGGGGCAGTAAAGGGATTTATTGACGACATGCCCCGCTTTTTCTCCAAAAATCGCGCGCAAAAGACGCTCCTCAGGAGTGGGCTTCACTTCGCCTTTTGGAGAGACTTTGCCCACGAGAATCATGCCCGCACTGACATAGGTGCCGATTTTTACGATTCCGCTCTCATCAAGATGAAGCAACTCCTCCTCGCGCACGTTTGGAATATCGCGAGTAATCTCCTCGATTCCGTGCTTTAGCTCGCGCGCCTCAATCTCTTTCTCATAAATATGAATGGAAGTGAAAGTATCCTGACGAATGAGCTTCTCGCTCACAACAATCGCATCTTCAAAGTTGTATCCATTCCATGGCATGAACGCCACGCGGATATTCTTGCCCAGCGCGAGCTCGCCCTTGTCCATATTCGGACCATCAGCGATGACTTGCCCCGCCTCAATCGCCTCGCCCTCATTGACGATAGGAGTTTGAGAAAAGCAGGTATTTTGGTTGGTGCGCAGATTTTTTTGCAAAGAGTAGTGATCGATATAAGCTCCACCCTCATCTTCGCCCAAAATATAGATATTTTTCGCATCGACTTTTTCGACGATTCCCGCACGATCCGCCTTGATCGCTTCCCAAGAATCGCGCGCAACGGTCTTCTCCATACCCGTGCCGACCACGGGAGCATCGGGGTTAAGCAGGGGCACGGCTTGTCGCTGCATGTTTGAGCCCATAAGCGCACGGTTAGCATCATCATGCTCCAAGAAAGGAATCAGCGACGCCGCCACGCCCACAACCATACCTGGGCTAAGATCGATAAGATCAACCTTGCTCTTTTCAGAGAGAACAATCTCGCCATTAATCCTCGTCTCAATGAGCTCTTCTTTAATGCTTCCATCACTCTCAAGCACCGTGCTGGCAGGGGCAATTACCAACCCCTCCTCTTGCGTCGCCGTGAGATAGACCACCTCATCGCTTACTTTGCCATCAATGACCTTTTTATACGGAGCTTCGATGAAGCCAAGCTCATTGACTTTTGAATAGGTCGATAGCGTGTTGATAAGACCGATATTCTGACCCTCGGGCGTCTCAATGGGGCAGATACGTCCATAGTGCGTAGGATGCACGTCTCGCACCTCAAAGCCCGCACGCTCCTTAAGAAGCCCGCCCTCGCCCAGCGCAGAGAGGCGTCGCTTGTGTGTTACTTCAGAGAGTGGATTGGTCTGATCCATGAATTGCGAAAGCTGGCCACCGGTAAAAAACTCAAGAATCGTGCCTGTAATCATTTTGGAATTGACCAAATCATGAGGCATTAGCTCATCAAGATTCCCGCTCATAGTCGTGAGCTTATCGCGAATTGCCTTTTGCATTTTGACAAGCCCCGAATGAAGCTCGTTAGCAAGCAATTCACCTATGGCTCGGATCCTTCGATTCCCCAAGTGGTCGCGATCGTCGATATGACCGTGCCCATTTTTGACACGAATGAGGTATTTGACAGTGTAGATAATATCCTCATGCGTGAGCACGGTAACATACTGTGGCACATCAAGATCAAGCTTGTGATTCATCTTCATTCGCCCTACGCGCGTAAGATCATATCGCTCAGGGTCGAAGAATAGCTGTTGCACGAAGCTTTTGGCGGCATCTTTTGTTACAGGCTCGCCGGGTCGCATGACTTTATAGACGCGAATCGCTGCAAGGTCGTTGTCATCATCGATTTTTTCGGTTTGACGGAGCAACTTTAGCGACTCATTATCCGCAATAAATGAGTGAATAATCGAAGCATCGACGCCTTGTGCGAGGTCATTAGCGATGATAAATTCACTGATTCCTAGCTCAGCGAGCTTTTTTAACTTACCCTCATCAAGCTGCACGAGCGTATCCAAAATCACCTCACCGCTCGCTTTATCCACGATAGGCTCGGCTAAATGGCGATCAAGCAGGATCTCAACGGGATATTCCACCCATTCCAGTCCCTGCTCTTTGAGCGTTTTGGCGCGTTTTTGGGTAAGGCGTTTGCCCGCGCCGATGATGAGATTCCCCGACTCATCGCGAATATCAAACTCAATCCTACCCACCATCTCTTCAGGATCAAAAGGCATAAGGTATTTGCCTTTCTCATAGCGCACTTTCATAAGCGGATAGAAAGTCTTGATGATGTCCTGTTTGCTGTATCCAAGCGCGCGGAAAAGGATAGTTACGGGGACTTTCCTGCGTTTATTGATCCGCACATAAAGGGTATCTTTGGCATCATATTCAAAGTGGAGCCATGAGCCACGATCGGGGATAATCTGCCCTGTGTAGATGAGCTTATTAGAAGAGGTCGCCGATTCCTCCTCTTTGAAGATTACACCGGGGCTTCTGTGGAGCTGATTGACAACCACACGTTCAACACCATTAATAATAAACGAAGTGCGCTCGGTCATCAAAGGAATCTCACGAACAAAAATACTCTGCTCCTTGATGTCCTTCACTCCGAGCTTCTCGCCACTTTTTTCATCTTTCTCCCAAAGCACCAAACGGATCTTCACCTTCAGAGGAACAGAATAGGTCAAGCCCCGCTCCATCGCCTCTCTGACGGTATATCGCGGTTTCCCGTATTCGCACCCAGCATACTCTAGCGTGAGGCGATTTTGAAGATCATGAATGGGGAATATCGATCGAAAAACCTTCTCGATTCCGCTCTCTTCATTGGCGGTAGGCATCAAAAAAGAGTCATAGCTGTTGCGCTGAAGCTGAAGAAGATTGGGAATCGTAACGTCTTGAGGGATCTTTGTGAAATCGACCCGTAGTCTATTACCTGATTTTAAAGTCTTTGGCATGGTCTGTAACCTCGTAGTGGTATTTTGAGAGAATGATGCAAACTAGGAGGGGAAAGCTCCCGCCTCCTAGCGTTAAGGCGATTCCGTAAAGATGGAAAACTACGAAATCTATTTGACTTCTACTTTTGCGCCAGCCTCTTCAAGCTTCGCTTTCATCGTAGCCGCATCTTCTTTATTGACACCCTCTTTAATGGTGGTAGGCGTCTTCTCAACGGCATCTTTAGCCTCTTTTAGTCCAAGACCTGTGAGCTCTCGCACAACCTTGATGACGTTAATTTTCTTCTCGCCACCATCAAGTAGAACTACGTTGAATTCTGTTTTCTCTTCAGCCACTGCACCAGCCGCTGCACCAGCCGCTGCACCAGCAACCACAGTAGGAGCTGCAGAGACGCCGAATTTCTCCTCAAAAGCCTTAACAAGCTCAGAGAGCTCAAGCACGGATAGACCACCGATGTAGTCAAGAAGTTCTTCTTTCGTAATTGCCATAGGATTCTCCTTGTTTTTTGTTTTTTATTTCAAATTTTACTGTGCGATTAATTCGCCTCTTTTTGCTGCTTCAAATTATCCAAAGCGGTAACAAAATACCTTGCTGGCGCACTCCAAACAGAAAGCAACATGCCAATAAGCTCTTCTCTTGATGGTAGCTTGGAGACAGCTTCGATATGCGCTACATTCACGATGTTTCCGTCAAAATGTCCAAGCTTGACCTTAAATTTATCACTATTAGCTTCAGCAAATTTCACGATCGTCTTAGAGAGAGCAATCTGATCATCGCTCCAGACAAAAACATTCGTCTCTTTAAGCTCAAGCCCTTTGGCATTCGCATTTTCAAGTGCGATTCCCGCGAGGGTGTTTTTGACCACCTGAACCTTGACGCCATTTTCTCTAGCGGTATTCCTGAGCGCCTCAAACTGTCGGACACTTAAGCCCTTGTAGTCGCAAACAGCAATCGCACTGGAAGATTTAAACTCTGCGCTTAATGTTTCGATGATTTGAGTTTTTTCAGCTTTTGTCATTCTAGGGTTTTCTCCTTTCCGACCTATAACCTATTGCAGGATAGGGGAATCCTAATTAAGCAGTCGCTCCCGCAGTCATCAGCCTAAGATAAACAAAAAGGCTCTTATCGAGCGTCCATCAACTCCTGCGTATCAAGCTCTAAAGAGGGGCTCATCGTAAGAGAAATCGCCGCGTGCCGAATAAATTTGCCTTTTGCACTAGCAGGTTTCAGACGATTAATCGTCTTCACAAGCTCAAGCACATTTTCTTTAATCTTCTCAGCTTCAAAGCTCACTTTTCCCACAGGAGCGTGAATATTGCCTTTTTTATCGACACGGAAATTAACCTGCCCACTCTTAACGTTATTGACCGCCTTAACTACATCAGCAGTAACCGTCCCTGTTTTTGGGTTTGGCATGAGTCCCTTAGGTCCAAGAATCCGACCGACTTTACCCACAAGTGCCATCATATCGGGAGTTGCGATCACAATATCAAAATTGATGTTACCATTTTTAATCTCCTCTGCAAGATCATCATCGCCCACCACATCAGCACCCGCACTGCGAGCTTCATCGGCTTTCACACCCTTAGCAAAAACCGCCACACGAACCTTCTTGCCCGTGCCGTGAGGAAGAACCACGGCACCGCGAATCATCTGATCCGCATGCCTAGGATCTACTCCGAGCCTCAATGCCACTTCAACCGTCTCATCAAACTTAGCAGAAGCAAGGGATTTAACATTAACAGAAGCGGTTGTAATATCGTATATTTTCTGCGTATCTACCTTTGCGAGCAAGGCTTGCATTCTTTTTGTAATTTTCTTTGACATTTTATACTCCAACTATCTTTCTGTTTTGTTAATCCACGATCTCAACACCCATACTTCGGGCACTTCCCTCGACAATCTTAATCGCACCCTCTTTGGAATTAGCATTAAGATCCTCCATCTTGGTTACTGCTATTTCAGCCACTTGAGCCCTAGTCAGCTTGCCAATCTTATTCTTGAGCGGATTATCAGAGCCTTTCTGGATTCCTGCAGCCCTCTTGATTAAGTCGGTAACCGGGGGCTTTTTGGTGATGAATGTAAAACTTTTGTCTTGATAAATCGTGAGCACCACAGGAATACTAAAACTCCCCATATCTTTCGTGCGCTCATTAAATGCCTTACAAAACTCCATAATATTTACCCCACGCTGACCTAGTGCAGGACCTACGGGAGGAGATGGATTTGCCTTACCTGCAGGAATCTGAAGCTTGAGTTCGCCAACAATCTTCTTAGCCATAATTCAATCCTTATTAGTTCTTTTTTATACGATTTTCTCTACTTGTGAATACAATATTTCTATGGGTGTGCTACGCCCAAAAATGGAGACATTGAGCTTCAATCGCCGATGCTCCATATCATACTCCTCGACAGTGCCTGTGAAATTTGCAAACGGTCCCTCAATAATCCTGACCACTTCCCCTGCCTCGAAAGAGATCTTGGGTTTGGGTGCAGCTCGATTCCTAACTTTTTCAAGAATCGTCTCAATATCAGAATCACTCAAAGGGGTTGGCTTCTTCGCCTCTCCGATAAAACGCCCTACACGAGGAAGCGACTGGATAAGATGCCATAGCGCGGTGTCCAAATCCACTTTAATAAAGACATACCCAGGATAGAGACTGCGCTCGGTAATCTTCTTCTTGTTATTCTTGACCTCAATAATGTCCTCAGTCGGAACAACAATCTGCTCTAACCTATCCTCAATCTTATTCTCTCGAATGAGATTCTCAATCGCACGCTTAACGGATTGTTCGCTACCCGAATAAGTCTGTATTGCATACCATTCAAATGACATAAGCTTTCCTGTCTTAGGCTACAAAATACTGGACACAGAAGCAGACAAAATCAGATCCACCAATGCCAAAAAAAGTGTAATCACACTTACGACTACCACAACAGAAATTGAGGCATTTCTGACTTGCTCTTTGGTTGGGAAAATCACCTTGGCAAGCTCTTCTTTGGATAAGTTGTAATAGGGCACTAATTTTTTCATTGACTTCACTCGATTCTACTTAATTTTGGCAGGTCAGGAGGGACTCGAACCCCCAACACTCGGTTTTGGAGACCGATGCTCTAACCATTGGAGCTACTGACCTAAGCAACATTAAAGGCCAAGGATTCCCGTGCGGGAATCCTTGGCTTAACTTTTGAGCTTAACTTCCTTATGAATAGTATGCCTATTCAATCTAGGGCAGAACTTCTTGAGCTCCAGTTTTTCCGTATGTGTCTTAGCGTTCTTCGTGGTGCTATAGTTTATATCACCAGACTCGGAACACTTCAGTCCGATCTTTACTTTCATAAAAACTCCAAAAATGACCCCCGATTCCTAGGGGTCAAAATTTACTTAAGAATCTTAGTAACGACACCTGCACCGACCGTTCGCCCACCCTCTCGGATTGCAAATCGTGTCCCCTCTTCAAGAGCAACAGGAGCGATCAGTTCAACGTTAATCTTCACATTATCACCAGGCATAACCATCTCAACACCCTCGGGTAGTGTGATTGAACCTGTAACGTCGGTTGTTCGGACGTAGAATTGAGGGCGATAACCATTGAAGAATGGAGTGTGTCGCCCACCCTCATCTTTGGAGAGGACATACACCTCACCTTCGAAAGTCGTATGAGGAGTAATTGATCCTATTTTACAAAGAACCATCCCTCGCTCGACTTCTTCTTTTTTTGTTCCTCGTAGAAGCACGCCTACATTATCGCCTGCCTCGCCCTTATCAAGCTCTTTTCGGAACATTTCTACACCAGTAACCGTAGTCTTTTGTGTGTTCTTGATTCCCACAATCTCAACTTCATCGCTAACCTTAACTACGCCACGCTCGATTCTTCCTGTTACGACTGTTCCACGTCCAGCAATTGAGAATACATCCTCCACGGGCATAAGGAAAGGTTTATCTACATCTCGCTCTGGAGTTGGAATATAATTATCTACTTCCGCCATAAGCTTAAGAATCTTCTCTCCCCACGTGCCCACTGTCCCTGCTTTTGCCTCTTCAAGAGCCTTAAGTGCAGAACCTGCAACGATTGGAGTGTCATCTCCAGGGAAGTCATAATTGCTAAGAAGCTCACGAACCTCCATCTCGACAAGCTCAAGAAGTTCAGCATCATCAACCATGTCTTCCTTATTCAAAAATACAACAATGTAGGGAACGCCGACTTGTCGTGAAAGAAGAATGTGCTCTCGTGTCTGTGGCATGGGACCATCAGCAGCGGAAACAACGAGAATCGCACCGTCCATTTGAGCCGCACCAGTGATCATGTTTTTAACATAATCCGCGTGCCCTGGACAATCCACGTGAGCATAATGTCGATTATCCGTCTCATACTCAATGTGCGAAGTTGCGATTGTGATTCCTCGCTCTCGCTCCTCAGGGGCATTGTCAATTGCGTCATAATCCTTAAGCTCGCAAAGACCTTTTGTTGCAAGCACCGCAGAAATCGCAGCACTCAAAGTAGTCTTACCATGGTCAACGTGACCGATAGTTCCGATATTGACGTGGGGTTTGCTTTTTACAAACTTTTCCTTTGCCATAACTCTCTCCTAAATTAAATTAAAGTGGGGCATTTTACACTAACTACACCAAAGACCAACATAAGAGCGCACTTACCCAGATCGCACTCTTAACCGAAAAACTGGAGCCCATAAGCGGGATTGAACCGCCGACCTCTTCCTTACCAAGGAAGTGCTCTGCCACTGAGCTATATGGGCACATCTTGTGTTATGGTTTGTTTGAAAGTGTCAAAGAGGAACTAATTTTAGCGATGAAGTAAATCAGCTCCCAGTCCTCTAAAACAGGTGGAGCGGGAAACGGGACTCGAACCCGCGACCCTCAGCTTGGAAGGCTGATGCTCTAGCCAACTGAGCTATTCCCGCAAAAAGACTGTCAATGGTGGTGAGACGTGGATTCGAACCACGGAAGACATAGTCAGCAGATTTACAGTCTGCCCTCGTTGGCCACTTGAGTATCTCACCCTACATCGTCATAACACTGGTCAAACACTGAAAAATGGAGCTGGCAAAGGGACTCGAACCCCCGGCCTGCTGCTTACAAGGCAGCTGCTCTACCAACTGAGCTACGCCAGCAAATCCAAAAAATAGTGAAAAATAGAACGCACAAACCCTGCCAAAAATTTGTGAAGCGTGATTATATAAGCTTTTATGCGCTTTGTCAAGGAATCGGGGCTACTTTTGGCGATATTCTTCATCAGTGAGCGGTTTTAACGCAGGATTACAAAGAAGCTTCTGTTCTAAGCTAATTTTTTTAAGAGGCAGAATCGCAGGGGAGAGAATCGTCCCTGCGCGATCAAGCCCGTTGTGATATTCATAAACATTAAATCCCGCTAAATGCGCTCCGTAGCGCATTGCCGAAGATTGCGTATAGGTCGTTACGATTCCCTCGTTTTTAAGAATCGCGCGAAGCTCAGTAAAATACTCCACACTCCACAGTAGCGGATTCCTCGCAGGCGAGAAAGCGTCTTGATATACAACATCAAAATCCGCGGGAATCGCCCTAAGATACTCCCTCGCATCGCCAATAAAAAGCTCAAGGCGCACACCCTCCACACAGACACTTTGGCTCTCTAGAAGCTGATGTAAATAAGGCATCGTCTCAGCCAGCTCGGCGGGGTATTCAAAATCCCACAGCTGCGCTAAAAGCTCCCTGTCTATTTCGGGCGAATAGATCTCTAGCACCCCTTTAAAGGCACGATTCTTATACTCCTTGAGGCTCACAAGCGTGTTGTATCCCAACCCAAAGCAGATATCAAGGATCCGAATCCTAGGCAAAGTAAGCAGCTCCGGACGCAACAAAAGTGGCGGCAGGACATGCTTGTGCAATGCCTCAGAATAGGCTCCCATGCTCATAGAATGGTAATGTTCGCCCCATTTTTTGTTAAAAAACGTCAAGGAGCGATCGCGCGTCCTCATCGCCTCAAAATTCAATATTCAATCCCCGCACGCCTCAGATTCTCGCGAATATAGCGCATTTGGATATTCTTATCAAAGCACCACGAAGGGGCGAGCAAGTCGCTTGTATGCGCGCCCGCACTCACTCGCTGCACGATCACATTATTGGGAATCCTCTTCATCGATTCCCCGATGAGCTTTGCATACTGCTCGAGCGTAATGGGCGTATATTCACCGCGCTTGTATTTGAGGGCTAGGGCGGTGTGCTCCATCACATAGAGCGGGTGAATTTTGACGCTCTGCACGCCCCATTCCAGCACTTTATCAAGAGTTGAGAGCATCATCTCGCTACTCTCTCCGGGCAGTCCGTAAATCAGATGAGTGCAGACATTGATTCCTCGCTTTTGCGTCTCTTTAATCCAAAACTCCATCATGGAGGAATCGTGCCCCCGATTGATTACTTTTAGCGTCGCGTCGTGAATGGACTGGATTCCGTATTCCACCCAAATTTCGCGCGTTTTTGCACATTGAGCCAAAAAATCCAAAATCTCGCGCGTAATGCAATCCACACGCGTTCCAATGGAGATTCCCACCACATCAGGCAAGCTAAGAGCCTCGCTATAGAGTCGCTCCAAGGTCGCCTGTGGGGCATAAGTATTGGTAAAAGATTGAAAATAGATGAGGAACTTTTTCATGCCAAAGTTGTCGCGATGAAAATCAATTTGCGAATAAAATTGCCGCTTCAGCTCCGCTACCTGCGCTTCAAGATGAGGATTTTCCTTGGAGGGGTGAAGCCTGAAAGGAGTTTTGGGCAATTTAGAGAGAATGGGCGAAAAACTCTCGTTGCGACAAAAAATACAACCACCTCTAGCAACGCTCCCATCGATATTCGGACAGGTAAAGCCCGAAATACTTACGGGAATCTTGCGCACTTTTTCGCCGAACTTCCTTTTAAAATACCTCCCAAACGTGAGCATTTTTCGCATTTAGCTACGATTCCCTGCATTTTAGACTATGTATTGCCCATCAAAACAGGCTTGACAAAAGTGCTCATCATCGCCACAACGAATGCTGCGACGTAGCCCTTCTAACGAAAGAAATGCAAGGGAATCCGCCTCGATGAAGCAACGCACCTCTTCAAGGCTCATATTTGCGCAGATGAGCTGGGATTTATCGGGCGTATCCACGCCATAAAAACAGGGCGAAATCGTCGGAGGCGAGCTAATCTTCATGTGAATCTCCCTAGCACCCGCAGCGCGGAGGATTCTCACGATTTGACGGCTCGTCGTCCCGCGCACGATACTGTCATCGACTATGATCAGGCGCTTCCCTGTAATGAGGCGTCTAATGGGATTGAGTTTGAGTTTTACCTTGAGCTCTCGTCGCTGTTGTGTCGGCTCGATAAATGTCCGTCCGACATAGTGATTCCTGATGATTCCTAGCTCAAAGGGAATCTTACTCTCCTTTGCATACCCAAGAGCCGCCACTACGCCACTATCAGGCACAGGGATCACCATGTCCGCATCGATAGGATTCTCGCGCGCGAGCTCCCGCCCCATCGCTTGGCGCACCTCATAGACATTGTGACCGAAAACTTCGCTATCAGGGCGGGCAAAATAGACATATTCAAAGACACAGGGGCGAGGCTGCTTTTCAAAAACCTTATAACTTTTAGGCTCTACCCCCTCCTCAAACACGATCATCTCGCCGGGCTCCACATCGCGGATAAACTGCGCTCCCACGAGATCAAACGCGCATGTCTCGCTAGCGACCATGTAGCCGCAACTCCCATCACCGTGATTGATCTTACCCAAACTTAGAGGACGAAACCCTTGCGGATCGCGCAGGGCGAACATCTTCTTGCGACTTAGAAACACGAGCGAATAGGCTCCCTCAATCTTACGCACCGCGTCGATAATGCGCTCAAAAAGCTTCTTTTTCTCACTTTTGGCAATGAGATGTATGAGCGTCTCGGTATCCATGAAGCTCTGGAAAATTGCCCCCTGCCCTATCAAAGCCTCGCGAAGCTGCTTGGCATTGGTGAGATTCCCATTATGCGCGATGGCAATCTCACCCAAATCATAGCGGGCAAACACGGGCTGCGCATCAAGAATCGAATCCTCGCCCGCAGTGGAGTAGCGATTATGCCCGATGGCTGCGCGACCTTTGAGCTTTAGAAGTGCCTCATCGCTAAAAACACTTGTAACAAGCCCTCGATTCTTGAATGTGGTCAGTTTCTCTCCATTTGAGCTACTGATTCCACTGGCTTCCTGCCCGCGATGTTGCATTGAAAAAAGCGCATAATATGCGAGGCTCGCCGCTTCAGGCGCGTCATAAACCCCTACAACGGCGCACTCTTCATTCCACTCTTTCAAATGCCCCACCTCTAATTTTGGCTAGATTCCTAGGGAATCGGCAATCCCATAGAGACCATTTTTCTGCTGCACAAGCCATTTCGCCGCGCGCACTGCACCTTTAGCAAATGTCATGCGACTTGTCGCGGCGTGAGTGAATTCCAAAAACTCGCCCTCATTATAAAAGCCCACCGTATGTCGCCCCGCCACATCGCCACCGCGCAGGCTCATTACGGCGATTTCATCGCTCTTTCGCTCACCGATATTGCCATTGCGCCCGCTCACACGCACATCATCAAGCGCGATTCCTCTAGCTTTAGCGCACGATTCCGCGAGTGTGAGTGCCGTGCCACTGGGGGAATCTTTCTTGTGCTTGTGGTGCATTTCAACAATCTCGATGTCAAAATCCCGAAGCGTCTTTGCCGTATCCTGCACGATTTTGTTAAGAATCGCCACTCCAAGCGACATATTCGTCGCATAGAGCACGGGCATTTGTGCCGAAGCCTCTTTGATGAGATTAAAATGGTGCGAGCTAAGCCCCGTAGTCCCGATAATTAGAGGCTTTTTGTGTCCTTGCAAAGCTGTCTCAAGGAGTGAAGCCGTCGCATCGGGGAGCGAAAAATCAATCACCACATCGCATGCCTCAAGAAACGTCTTATATTCATTCGTGATGAGCGCGCCCGGAGGCATGGAAAAATCAAGCTCTTTGCGGACGAACACCGAGGCGATTTTCAGCTCATCATCATCACGCAAAAGCTCCACAAGCAACTTTCCCACGCGCCCTGTCGCGCCGAAAATCCCAACTCCCCTCATCAAAGCTCCTTTGAGTGTTCAAGGTAAGTAAGCGCGCTAAGTGCGGCATTTGCACCATCTCCCGCAGCACAAACTACTTGCTTTGGCGCGTGTATTCGCAAATCACCCGCAGCAAAAAGCCCGGGCACGTTTGTCTTCATCTCCAAATCCACAATCACTGCGCCATCTTCACTAATCTCACACAAGAAGCTCCCATCAGATTGTCGCAGGATTTGGCGATTCACCTCATAGCCGACAAAAACAAATACCCCCATCACGGGAATCCTCTCCACTTCGCCACTCTCTTTGTGCTTAATACGCACGCCATTTACCCCTGAGGAATCGCCCTCAATCTCCTCTATGAGGCGCGAAGTCATGAGAGTAATCTTGGGATTTTCCCGCACTTTTTCCACAGTCGAAGGCGTAGCTCTAAAATCCTCTCGACGATGAATAAGATAGACTTTTTTGCAAATTTTTGCCAAATATAGCGTCTCTTCAAGAGCTGTGTTTCCCCCGCCGATGACTGCAACTTCACGATCTTTATAGAAAAATCCATCACACGTCGCACAGGTGCTCACACCCCTGCCATAAAATTCCAACTCGCCTTGGATTCCCGCCTTTCTAGGATGTCCTCCTGTGGCTACGATCACGGTGCGCGCATCAAAAACGCGCTCATCACTCAAAATAATCTTAAAATTTCCGCAATCTGTGCGCTCGATTCTTAGAACTTCTGCCATCTCATGCTTAAGCCCAAATCTGAAGCACTGCTCACTCCATGGCTGCATAAAATCCATTCCACTCATCACTTGTGCTATCCCGGGGTAATTCTCCAGCTCGCTACTAGAGACAATCTGCCCACCAACCATTCCTTTTTCAAATAGCACGACATCTTTCGCGCCACCTCTAGTCGCATAAAGTCCCGCAGTCAGTCCCGCAGGTCCGCCACCTATAATCGCTACATCTAACATAACTTCTCCTTATTGTTTTTGCTCCAAAAGTGATCGTTTAGGCACGACCTGCACTCGTGAGCTCTGATAATAGAGGTAGATTCCCTCACGTTCAATATCCACCAGTGCAGGCAACTCCGTAATCTTAAAACGATTAACATACTTAAGAATCGTGTCAATTCCAGCACTCACGAAGAGCAGATGATCTTGCGTGCTTTCCCCGTGATATTGATAGACATCGATCGCCAAAACGGGCTTTTGCGCGGGAATCGTCATACTCTTAATAAACTCTTTCTGCTCTTTAATATGCGAGCTATAAAAATATAGCGTGTAAGAATCGCTCAGGGGAGCGAAGATCTCCTCGCCTTGGTAAAGAACCCATTCATCAAAACGAACTTTTGTAAATTTCGTGTAGCTATATTGAAAATAGAAATAGGCACAGGCAGAGAAAAACACAGCAAAAAATATCGAAAATATCGAGATACGGGAGGCGCAACACCTCCCTAAAGGTTTCATCATTACTTGATGAGGGAATCGAGCTTGTCCTTGAAAGCCTGTTTAGAAGAAGCCCCGATCATTTGATCTACAATCTCACCGTCGCGGAAGAATAAAATCGTAGGAATGCTTCGGATTCCATACCTGACTGCGAGCTCTTGCTCCTCGTCTGTATTGACTTTGCAAATATTTGCTTTGCCCTCAAAATCCGCCGCAAGCTCCTCAATCACAGGTGCAACCATACGGCATGGTCCGCACCAAGGTGCCCAAAAATCTACCAAAGAAACGCCGCTTTTTACCGTCTCATCGAAGTTTGAAGCGTTTAATTCAATATATTTACCCATGTTAATTCTCCTTAATGTTGTTAAAATTGTTGAGCGGGGGATTATACTTTCTCTATCTTTAAAGAAATCTGCAACCCCTAAAGTGTGATGTTTTCGACTAATTCCACTTCATTCCCGCGCAAAATCAGCGCATCG
>JBQMYQ010000026.1:0-25426 GCA_052173415.1 Wolinella sp.
CAAACGTCAAACTTACCAATACCGCCAAACCTAAAGCAATCTTTCTCATCTTTTCTCCTTTTTAAATCATTTTCTTAAAGCATACGAAACAAACAAGAAACATCACCAGGACTATCGGTATCAATCCGATAGAAATGGGCTTCCATATAGAAATAGGCTTCCATAGATCTCTCTTTGGGTTGTTATGATGGACTACAATCCCCCACACTATAAGACCAAGAACCCCAACAAGTGCAACATCATAGATAAGATTAAACATACGCTCCTGAGGAGATGGGGCTGTTCCATTGAGTATATCGACTGCTATACCACCGAGCACACCGCTAAATATGGACAAGCTAACCTGCACGAAGTCATTATTCTCCTTCTCTACACTCTCTTTGATCGTGCTCTCTTCCGTGTTCTCTCTCTCCAAACTTGCTCCTTTGTAAAAAATTAAATAAATATTGTGCCCTCCCCCGCTTAAAAAATGATGAAAAAATGGGGAGATAAGGGCGTTTGAGGGGTTTGTAAGGAGGATTTAAAGAGGGGGAAATATAAGAAAGAGGAGAAAATGGGAGTGAGCTTTCTATATCATTTGCTTCAGATTTCCCTCTCCTGTCCTAGACGATAGAGGGCAAAATCATACTTGATCGGATCGTGGGAATCGAGACTTTTTAGAAACTCGGTTGCTTCCAAAGCGGCTTTAAGGTCATAGCTCTTGCGCTTTAAGATTCCTAGCTTTTGGCACACCCTGAATGTGTGCGTATCAAGGGGCAGAATCAGCTCACTTGCGGGAATCGCCCCCGCCCAGTAGCCCAAATCAAGCTCATCTTTACGCACCATCCAGCGCAAAAACATATTCCATCGCTTCAGCGGCGAACTCTTAGAGCTCGCCTCGCCGACTAAAAAGCGAAATCCTGCGCTAGAGCGCGCGGAATGCTCCCAGATTCCCCGCTGTAAGGCGTGGATTCCCTCCAGTGTGCCGCCCTTTTCATACCCACTTAAAAATAGAAAACACAACGATGGGTGCACTCTTTTTAAATGATAGAGTGTGAGAAATAGCGCGCTCACATCATGGGAATCCTGAAAGCGATAGGGCTTGAAGCGATGTGCTTTGATTGCTTCTTCACCCTGCTTAAGAAGCGAAAAATCCAAAGAGGAGAGATAAGCAACGATCTGCTTTGCGCTCCCATAGGCAAAGAGAGCGCAAATAAGCGCACTCCACTCATCACCCTGCGCCCTTGCGACTAGGAGCGGGTCAGGACGCGCGAGGGAGAGCTCCTCTGGGTGGTTTCGTTTGCAAAATTCGCGCTCTAGAAGTGCTTTTAGAGAGGCTCGATCCACTGATGTTATTGCTTAAGCCCGAGCAAGGTATCAAGCATTTTATCCAGCGTAGAGACGACTTTGGCATTCGCCGTATAACCCCCTTGGAATCGAATGAGGTTTGTTAGCTCCTCATCGGTGCTCACTTCAGAAATCGATGTGTGTTCCTTTTTTACCGAGGTAAGCACCGCTTTTTTTATCTCATGATTTGTCTTGGAATCAGCCGTATCCGTCGCTACTTTGGTCGCGGTGAGCTTGAAGTAGTCCGCAGGCGTCTCATCGTAGCGATTCCCATGATAGTCAAAGAAAGGAATCTTGTCATACTGAAGCTGCTGCATTTTGTTCGCCACGACGATATTCCCCTCCACAGCCTCGCGATAGCTGCGGATTAGCGTGGGATCCGTGCGATAGGTCGCCGCCAGATCGATATTAGACGCGCTATTCCCTTCAAAAAAGCGGTTGATTCCCAGAGCACCGGCAAAATTCGTCCCTTTATCTTGATAGGAGAGCGTGATTCCTGATTGAGGATTCTTAGGCTCGATACTGAAAGTCTTAGTAACTTCGTTGTAAGTAACCTTAAAGTGATCATCAAAGTCATTAAGCGCGTTTTTATCACCATTATCATCGGTATTGCTGTTGAGTTGATTGACAACATCTTTAATCGTGGTCAGCGCGTTGATATGGACGGTCTTGCGCCCGATTTCCTGACCTTTGGAGTTATACATCACAAGGTCGAAGCTCCCTTTTGTAATGTTGTAATTGCTGCTTGTTAGGCTGTGATCTGAGGGCAGTTTCAAACCATTATCGCTAGTGAGCGAGGAGCGCGCGCTTTGTGCGTAGATGTTGTTTGTCGCCTCCATAAGCCCTCTAGCGAAAGAATCGAGGTTGTTGATGTATTGTTGCAGTTTCCCGATTTTTCCATTACATGCACAGCAGGTTGGATTCCCAAGGCATGTATCAAGCAGTGCGCCAACCTTACCTTCGCGAAGATCGCGCGTAATATCTACACCCTTAAAATCCTGCCCCAAATGATGAACCGAATAGAGTCCCTGCGGATCTTTAGCGTTGTCCAACACGAGCGGGTGAAATACCGTCCCATCAACAAGAGTATATCCGCCCGCGACGGTGAGATTGTATTTCTCATCAAAGTCCGCAATCTCCGTGTGAACTTTGCTTTTCCCCGTGAGTTTATCTTTAAAAGCCTTGCCACCGATGAGTTTAGAGATGGTAAACTCAAGCTCATCGCGCTTATCGCGAAGATCGTTGGCTTTTTCATTAAAGTTTTCATGCTCATAGAGACGAATGCGTTTATTGATCTCGGCGATCTCTTTACCCATTCTATTGATCTCATCAATGGTCGTTTTCAGCTTCTCATTGGTCGTCCTTTGAAGCTGCACAAGACGCGCGCGCGTCTCTTTGATTGTTTGAGCGAGTGTCTGAGCCTTTTGCGCTACGACGAGCTTTTGGGCTGGGTCGCCGGACTTCTGAGAGAGAGCCGTCCATGCGTCAAAATACTCTTTCATGGTGTTGTAGAGTCCGATTCCGTCCATCTCCGGAAAATAGGACGAAGCCTCGCGCAAAATGCTGTATTGATTGGAGCTAAATTGCTCCTCTGTAGCGGCTTTTTTATAACGCTGATAGACATGCTCATCGTGCAGACGCACGATACTTGAGTCATCTACTCCCTGCCCAAGACTATATCGCCCGAAATACAATGCCTCATTCGCGGTAGCATGCACCCTCTGTCTTGAATAAAATTCATTATTTGCGTTTGCGATGTTATGTCCCGTGGTATTGACCATTGTTTGATGAGTTTTAAGACCCGTATAGGAGGTGCTTAGCGCGGAGAATATGCTAGCCATTTCGCTCCTCCTTAGGCTTCAAGTGTCAAGAAAGAGGAGTGTGTGTGCTGTTTTTTACCGCTGTAATCTTGGGGTTGAGAGGGGAGTAGCCGCTCCAAAAGGGAATTATAAAACTCCGACACGGCTAAAACCATGCGTGCGTAGCGACGATTCTCATCTTTGAGTTTCTCAAGCGATTCCCGCAGTTGTCCTAGCAACTCGGTAGCGTTTTCATCCAAAAGCTCAGGTAGCGCAACAGTGGGAGATTCTTTGGTAAGTTTCAAAATCTCACTATCAATGAGACTTTTTTTGTTTTCAAATGAGCCGACTAGCTCATCTTTGGCTTTTGTGCGAGAGAATATAGCCTCGTGTCTGGCCTCTTGAATATCCTCAATATCTTGCTGTGTAACCGCCAAAAGCGCCTCTAAATCCGTGATGGCGCTCTCCAAATAGTGGTGTAGCATACAAACTCCTCATGTCAAGCTACCCACGGTTAAGCAAATTCAGTGCCATCTTTTCAGAAGTGCCCATGAGATTAAACTTATACTCACCCTTTTGAATACCCTCTTTGATAGATTGCACCTTTGATGATGAGCGAGAAGATTCTGTCTTTACGTCATTGTCACGGGCTTGAGCACCTTTTGTGACTAGCGGTGCGATTCCTGATTTTAGCGGGCTAATCATCTCTTTCTCCTTTCCCTAATAATGAATTCACTCACGAGCTAATATCGACCGTTTCATAAAAAGCTTGAGCAAAAATCACAAGCCGAGCCATACGGGAATCGCACTGCTAACTGCGGAGCTTGTTAGCGTGAGAAATTCTTTGAAATATCATAGAGCATCTTCTCCGTCTCGGTTTTGGGACGGTAGAGATCATCGCCTTCATCAATAAAAAAGTTGATATTTGCGCCACCCACTTTAACCGTATAAGCGATGACAAAAATCATTCCATACACAAAAAAGAAAAAAGTTACCGAGGGAACGAGCCAATTTTTTAGATCCATTACTCCGCTCTTTTGGGTAGATTTGTTACGATTATAGCACAGATGGGGGATAATGCGGGATTTGCGCCTAAGATTACTCCAATTTCTCTGATATAATCCCTGCCATATCTTACTTAGATAATGTTTATATTCTCACACGAGGCGACCATGAGATTGTATCTATTGATGACGTTATGCACGAGTTTGCTCTTTGGAGCGATGTCTGAAGAGAGGACGTGGAATAAAGGAGCAACTTTTTTAACCTTCCTTGAGGAGCACGGGATTCCCGCCAGCCTCTATTATTCCCTTCCACCTGAAGACAAGGAGCTTGCTGCGGAAATTTACAGTGGAGTGCGATTTTACGTCCTTAAAGATGAAGAGAGTGGGGAATTTTTACAAGCTCTTATTCCCATTACTGAGGACGTTCAGATCCACATTTACCGGGAATCGGAGGAAAAATACGGCATCTCAATCATTCCTATTAGCTATTTTGAGAAAAATCAATCCATCGTCCTTTCGCTAAACTCCTCGCCCTATCAGGATATTTTGGAGCTCACGGGCGATTATTCGCTCGCGGGCGAATTCGTCTCGGCGTATCGTAATAGCGTTGATTTCCGCAGAAATATTAGGAAAAATGACAAACTCGCGCTCATTTATGATCGCAAATATCGCCTAGGTAAGCCCTTTGGAATGCCCAGTATCAAGGCTTCCATGGTCGAAACTCAGGGCAAGCCAAATTTTGTATTTCTCTTTAAAGATGGTCGCTATTACGATGAGAGCGGACGCGAGCGGGCGAATTTCCTGCTTGTTACGCCTCTGCACTACACGCGCATTTCCTCTCGATTCTCCACAGGGCGCAGGCACCCGATTTTGGGAATCGTGCGTCCGCATTTGGGCGTGGATTATGCCGCTCCTAAAGGCACGCCCATCAAGGCAGCGGGCAATGGCAGAGTGGTTTTCGCGGGAAATAAAGGAGGCTATGGCAAGACCATTATCCTCGCACATTCCGATGGATACAAAACGCTCTACGCTCATCTAAACGGCTATGCCAGAGGGATTCGCACGGGCGCAGTGGTAAAGCAGGGTGCGCTCATAGGATTTGTCGGGAATAGCGGCATTAGCACGGGGCCTCATCTACATTTGGGGCTATATAAAAATGATCGAGCCATCAATCCGTTAAAAAGCATAAAAATTACCAGAAGCGCACTAAAAAATAGAGAAAAGCAGGAATTTTTGGAGCTTGTAGCCACTTACAAAGCCTCGCTTCAAGAGGTCATTGCAAAGGGTGAGATTCCCAGCCCAGAGCGCGATTCCCTATTCTTGGTTCAGCGGGAATCCTCCCCCACCTCATCGCTTCATGATTAGTCATCTTAGGATTAGTGAATGCCACGATTCCCAGTATGTCAAGCCTAAGCGGATTTTCTACACTGAATGTGGGACAGAAAAGAGCTGGGATATTGTCGATTCCCACGACAGCGTCAGCGTCTTGCTCTATCACAAAGAGCGGGAATCTTTCCTTGTTGTCAAGCAGTTTCGCCCCGCAGTCTATCTAAAAAATCACGACGGCTACACCTACGAGCTATGCGCGGGAATCGTAGATAAAGAGGGGAAGAGCCTCGCTCAGATCGCCAGTGAGGAGATTTTAGAAGAGTGTGGCTACAAGGTCGCTCCCTGTGCGCTCAGACCCGTAACGACCTTTTTCTCCTCTGTGGGAATCGCAGGCAGTCGCCAAAGCCTCTTTTATGCGCAAATTGACCAAAACATGCGCGAGAACGAGGGCGGGGGCATTGATAGCGAGCAGATCGAGCTTGTTTATGTCCCACTAGATGAGGCGCGAGCATTTATGTTTGATGAGAGCAAATCCAAAACTCCAGGACTACTTTTTGCCTTTATCTGGTTCTTTGAGCGAAAATTCAGAGACAAAACATTATAAAATACCCCACCTACTATTTTGCAAGGAGTTTTTGTGATTTTGCGTGCGTTAATATTCCTCTCTTTGGCTCTCTCGCTGCTTCAAGCCTCAAGCTTTGGAGAGCGTCTCACCCTCCCGATTCTTGAAGTTTCCGCACAGGAGAAACACACCGCTTATATTCCTGCTTTGGATTTGAAAGTCGGCGAGAGCGGAGAAATCCTGCGCGAGCTCGCGGGGGGGCATTCTGTGATTATCGCGCGCGCGCAGGTGGTGGAGATTAAAGCGGGGCGCGCCAAAATCACATTTGAAAAGCTTGATTCGCTCGCGCAAAATTACTTCCCCGAGCCCGAGCTCACGCCGCAAAAAGAGGACAAAACGCTTTGGCGCACCTTTTATGACCGCGCCCTTTTGATTGCGCCTAGTCAAGAGCTCTATTTTCAGGTGCGCGATTCCTATCCGCAGATCAAATGGCAGCATCCCGATCTGTTTATCTCTTACCTGCTTGAGGAGAGGGAGCATGCTCCAAGTCGTGAGGACTTTCGCCATATTTGTGATGCCTACAATATAGGAATCCTCTACATCATCGCAAGCGGCAGAGGAGAGGCGCGCGATTGTCAAACTTTTTCCTTGCTTAGGCAAGATCCTATCGCAAAAGACGCCCCCAAAGAGGAGCAGATTCGCCCCTTTTTCTCGCGTCTGGGTAATGTCGAGCAGAGTTGGTTTAATACGGTTTTTGGCGGATCGGAAGTGAAGGATTATTATCTTTATTATGACAAGCTATTAAAATAGCCACACAAGGAGTTTTTGATGATTAAAGAAGCGGACATAAAGGCTCTTAAAAAGATAGTTGGCGAGGATAACTGTTTTAGCGACAAGGCGCATAAGCTTGCCTACTGCTACGATGCGACAAGGAATCGCTACGAGCCTGATTTGGTTATTTTCCCGCGTCATGAAGAGGACGTCAGTAGCGTGCTTAAATATTGCAACGAGCACCAAATCACCGTCGTGCCTCGTGGTGCGGGGAGCGGCTTTACGGGTGGGTCGTTGCCTGTGAATGGCGGAATCGTGCTCTCTCTTGAGAAGCACATGAATAAAATCCTAGAGATTGATATGGAAAATATGGTCGCGCGCGTGCAGCCTGGAGTCATCAATATGCAGCTCCAAAAAGCCGTCGAGGCGGTGGGGCTATTCTATCCGCCCGATCCTGCGAGCGAGGAGTATTCTACGCTGGGCGGGAATGTGAGCGAGAACGCCGGAGGCATGCGCGCAGCCAAATATGGGATCACCAAAGATTACGTCATGGCTCTGCGTGCGGTGTTGCCCAATGGAGACATCATTCGCGCGGGTAAAAAAACGATAAAAGATGTCGCGGGCTACAACATCGCTGGGATTCTCATCGCCAGCGAGGGGACGCTTGCAATCATCACGGAGATTACCTTTAAGCTCCTTAGCAAGCCCGCTCTTCGCAAAAGTGCCATGGGAATCTTCCCCACGATTGATGATGCGATGAATGCCGTGTATAAAACTATGGCAGCGGGCGTGACTCCTGTGGCGATGGAGTTTTTGGATAATCTTACCATTAGAGCCGTGGAGAGCAAGTTTCATCAAGGATTGCCCCTTGATGCAGGGGCGATTCTCATCACGGACGTCGATGGGAATCTAAGCGAGGATATTGAGCTTCAGATGGATAAAATCGAGGAGAAATTCCGCGAAAATCATGCGCTAAGCTTCAAGCGAGCCACCACGCAAGAAGAGGCGAAGGAGCTGTGGTTTGCGCGGCGTAACGCAAGTCAGAGCATTACTATCTATGGCAATAAAAAGCTCAATGAGGACATCACTGTCCCGCGTAGCAAGCTCCCTGCGCTACTTAAGGGAATCGGGGAAATCGCACAGAAATACCAGCTCAAGATTCCCTGCTTTGGGCACACAGGCGATGGGAACGTCCATACAAACGTCATGGTGGAGGATGGCAACGACCCTAAGCAGCTTGAGATCGGGCACAAGGCGATTGAGGAGATTTTTAAGCTCACTGTGGAGCTTGAGGGGACACTCAGTGGCGAGCATGGGATCGGGCTCTCTAAGGCTGCGTTTATGCACCTTGCATTTAGTGAAGAGGAGATGAATCTCTTCCGTGCAATCAAGAGAGCTTTTGACCCGAATAATATCCTCAACAGCGGAAAAATGGCTCTTGATGAGCCCGATTCCCAGTAAATAGGCAGGAATCGTGCGGAAAATCCTCCTAAGCCTGCTCTTTAGCCTCGCTCTTTTCTCCCCTCTGCGAGCTTGCGCACTATGCCAGCTCTACACCCCTACCATTGATGTGCAGATTGACATTCAAGGGGAGGGCTCGCACACCTACGGCGCGAAGATAACTTGGTATTTCTCACACCCTTTCAGTAAGGAGCTCGTCGTGCGCTATGGTGACGAGCAGGGAATCCTCGATGATGAGGCACTTAGCGAGATTAAGCGGCTTTTGCTCGCATACATCGCTCCGAGGGATTATCTGAGCACCCTCACACACGATAGTTCTGAGGGCTTAGGGGATATGCAATCGCTCCCCATCGCCCCCATTAATCCCGAGCTCATCTTTGATGTCGAGGATTCCCGCGCGATTTTCTCCTATATCGTGCCTTTTAGCGTGGAAATCGGCGCAAAAGACACTCTAATGTTTGCCTTTGAAGATGAAGGGGGATTTTTTGAATTCCTCGTCTCAAAGGTCGATTTTGCGTGGGATCATGAGATGATTTGGAGCGCGAATCCTTTTAACAACATGATTTTTATCAACCAAATCATGCCCAAAATCGCCGCTTCCAGCGAGCAGATAGAGCATTTTGAGCGCACAGAATTATTCAACATACCGCGCCAAGAGAAGCAATCCGCAGAGAAGCTTGAAGTAGAGCTCACGCTGCAATCCATTCTAAATGCCTTTTCGGTGCGTTTAAAAGAGCTTTTGGAGCGCACGCAAAAAGAGGGAATCGGCTTCTCGATTCTCCCGCTACTGCTCTTTTCTTTTCTTTATGGTGCGCTGCATGCCGCAGGACCCGGGCATGGCAAAATGCTCGTAACCTCTTACTTTTTTGGTGTGCATCAAAATCGCGCCAAAGCCGCAGGGATCGCCCTTTCAATCGGCATAGTCCATACTTTTTCAGCTTTTTTGATGACGCTGGTCATCTATTACTTTTTTGAGCTGTTTTTTAAAGAATTTTTAGATAACTTTATATTTTACGCTACCAAAATTTCTGCATTAATCATTCTAGGAATCTCCATTTATCTGATCTATAAGAAGATTCCCGCGATTAAAAGCATCTTTTTCAAAAACAAAAATATTAAAAATTTCACATCATTTTCTGCGCACCCGCTCACGTGTAGCTGTAAATCCTGCTCTACTCAGGGCAAAAGCACCGATGTGGGCGTGGTTTTGGGCGCAAGCCTCGTGCCTTGTCCGTGCACGATTACGATTTTCATCTTCACTATGGCACTTAGGGAATACCTCGTCGGCTTTCTCGCCGCCTTTTGCATGAGCATGGGCATGAGCCTCGTCATATTCGGCGCGGCGAGCATCGGGCGAGGGCTGAAGCTGGGCATTGAGCGTTACACCACGCGCATGATTTTAATTGGAGAGATTTTGGGCGTGGCTGTGATGATGACCCTAGGAATCGCCCTAATTTTAGGCTGATTCCCGCGCAACTTCTCATTACAAGGCGAGTTTTTCGCGCCCACAATGGACACATGTTTTGTGAATCAGGCGAATCGGTGGGAGCAAATTAATAGCTCGTGCGTTTGCCTTGAGTGTGTGTTTCTGGGATATAAAAGCGACTTTTCCTATTCAAGCAAGGTGCGTCGGGTAGGGAATCTTGCGCATGCTTGCTTCTGGTAAAAAATCATGAGAGATAAAGCGCGATTTCATCGGCTAAAAAATAGTCGCTAGCCACGATTTTATCGCCATTTTCACGCACTTTATTTTCATTTACTAATGCCGTTAATTTTGCTTTATCCAGCCCTTTTTTGTTAATTCCCACACAAGAGCGCAACCCCAAAAATAGTCGCTCAAAACGCAAATCTTCTTCGCTTAAATATTCATTCTCACGCCACAAAGGCTCAGCGATATATCGCTTGAAGTCCCTGTGTGGCGCATATCTCACACTCCCTATCCGCCCGATCGCCCCCGCACCCACGCCGATATATTCACAAGATTCCCAGTAGCCCAGATTGTGGCGCGAGATATGATCTTTGGTGTAATTGCTCACTTCATATTGAGTAAAGCCCTTCTCTGCGAGCTTTTCGCGGACAAATTGCGCATTTTTTGGGCTAGATTCCCCGCTTTTCACGCCCCGAGCATAAAAGCGACTCCCCTCTTCTAGCGTCAAACTATACGCAGAGATGTGCCCGATGGGAAACTCGCACGCACGCTCAATCTCCTGCGCCAGCCGCTCGCGCGTATCAAAGGGTGTATCATAGAGCAAATCGATACTTAGTTGCGCAATTCCCGCCTCTTGAAGCGAATCTATGGCGCGAGAAATCGCCCCGACCTCATGATCACGCTCAAGCCACAGGAGCTTATCGCTAAAAAAGCTCTGCACGCCAAGACTAACGCGATTCACCCCAAGGGCGCGCATATTTGTAGCCCATGCGAGATTTACAGAGAGTGGATTTGCTTCGATTGTGATCTCCGCACAGGAATCCAAAAATGGCGAGAATCGCTCAAAAAGTGGCGCAAAAAGCGAGGAATCGATAAGACTGGGCGTCCCGCCACCGATATATACGCTTGTAATCTTCTGCTTTCGCGCACAAAAGCGCTCCAATTCCCACTCCAGCTGCGCACAAAGCGCACGCACATAAGGAGCATGGAGATCCTTTGAGGCGGGAAGCGAGGCAAAAGAGCAGTAGCCGCATTTGTGTGAACAAAAGGGAATATGAATGTAAAGAAGCATGCGCCACCCTGTTTTAGGAATAAATCGAGCCAAGATTGTATCGAAGTTCCCGCTCTTAGCTCTTTTTTGCTAAAATTTTTTAGGATAAAAATTTTAGGAAGATTATGCAAAAGAGATACAGACCCAATGTCGCTGCTATCGTGCTTTCGGCGAAATATCCGCATGTTTGCGAGATCCTGATTGCCTGCCGTAATGACATTAAGGACGCGTGGCAATTCCCTCAAGGGGGAATCGATGAGGGGGAATCGCCCAGAGAAGCACTTTTGCGCGAGCTGGAGGAGGAGATAGGCACGAATCGTGTCGAGATTATCGCGGAATATCCAAAATGGATGAGCTATGACTTCCCCGAGACGGCTACACCCAAAATGTATCCCTATGATGGGCAGAAGCAGAAATATTTTTTAGTGCGTTTGTGCGAGGATTCCTCAATCAATTTACAGACCAAAGAGCCGGAGTTTAGCGATTATAAATTCGTCGGATATGAGGAGATTTTCCATCACATCACCTACTTCAAGCGACCTATTTATAAGCAAGTGCTTGAATATTTTAGGAAAAAGGGATATTTATAATGTTGATCGTGCAAAAGTATGGCGGGACGAGCATGGGGGATTTGGAACGCATTCAAAATGTCGCAAGCAGAGTAGCCAAAAGCAAGAGCGAGGGGAATCAGCTCGTCGTCGTCGTATCGGCGATGAGTGGCGAGACGGATAAATTGCTAGACTATGCGAAACACTACAGTGCGATTCCCGATGCTAGGGAAGTGGATATGATTTTAAGCTCGGGTGAGCGCGTCACCAGCGCACTTTTAGCGATTGCCCTAAATGCGATGGGAAACAAAGCCATCTCGCTAAGCGGACGAGGTGCAGGAATCATAACAGATGACAATCATAGCAAAGCAAGAATCGACCACATCGACACCGCACGGATAAAAGATTTGCTAGGTCAAGATAATATCGTCGTGGTCGCGGGCTTTCAGGGGGTTAGCGAGGGGGGCGAGGTTACCACACTGGGGCGAGGCGGAAGCGATTTGAGCGCAGTTGCTCTTGCTGGGGCTCTGAATGCAGATTTGTGCGAGATATACACTGATGTGGAGGGCGTCTATACCACCGATCCAAGAATCGAGCCAAAGGCTAAAAAGATTGATAAAATCAGCTACGATGAAATGCTGGAGCTTGCGAGCATGGGGGCGAAAGTGCTGCTCAATCGCTCTGTGGAGCTTGCAAAAAAGCTCAATGTCAATATCATCACAAGAAGTTCATTCAACAACAACCCCGGAACACTCATCACAAAGGAAGAAGAAATTATGGAAAATCCCATCGTTAGCGGAATCGCACTCGATAAAAATCAGGCACGCGTGAGTATTACCAATGTCGAAGATCGCCCGGGAATCGCCGCTGAAATCTTTGGCGCGCTCGCAGAGGCGAATATCAACGTGGATATGATTGTGCAAACTATCGGGTATGATGGCAAAACCGATATGGATTTCACGATCCCTAAAACCGAGCTTGAGAGCGCGAAACTTAGATTAAAGCATTTTGAAAAGAGTGTAGAGGGAATCGAGTTTGATGATAATATCGCGAAAGTCTCGATTGTGGGCGTGGGCATGAAGTCTCACACGGGCGTAGCCAGCAAGGCTTTCAAGGCATTAGCGCAGGATAATATCAATATCATGATGATTAGCACCAGCGAGATTAAAATCTCCATGATTATCAACCTAAAATATGCCGAACTCTCCGTCCGCACGCTACATGCGACCTATGAGCTGGACAAGTAACGCAATGCAAGAGCTACTAAAATGGACGATTGAGACAATTCGTCGCGATGAGAGTATGATGAGCTGGCTTGAGGAGCGCAAATTTGAATGGACGCCTCTAGCTTCCAACACAATTCGTCGCATTTTAGAGGGATATAGCGTCATCGTGATGACTGATAGCGAGCGAAGCTGGTTTGGAAGCTATATCAGTGCCTCAATCAATAAGCCACAAAAAGGTCGCCCCTATCTCCCTATCTACAATATTAAATCCATCTATCCGCACATGGATCAGGTCAAAAGCGAAGAAGATAGCGCACTCATTAGCGACATGCTTGCGATCTCTTTTAAGGAGCAATACCTCTTTTGGTATATCGGCACGAGCAACGATCGACGCGCGAAGCTTGCACTCAGCCGAGATGATAGCTTTAGCTGGATTTTTGATGAGGGGCTGCAAAACAGCTTCCGCCTCAACTCCAACGACGAGCTTTTGGATATGAAGCTTTTCCAGCTCTATCGAATCTTTGATAAAACACTCTCTGCGACGCTTTTTGGGCAAGTTTCACTGGATATGTAGCGATGATTTCTGACAAGCGGGGCGGATATATTCTCCTTACTTCGGATTTCTCGTGCGCGCTTGAAAAGCACAGCACGGGAATCGCCGAGGAAAATCTCAAAATTTTTAACAAAGATGAGTTTCTTATTGATGATAGTAAGGAGGTCATCGCCACCGCGCATATAAGTTCGCAAGCCCCGATTCTGCTTATCATCGCAGCTCAAAGCTACAACCTCTATGCGCAAAATGCACTGCTAAAAATCCTAGAAGAGCCACCGCAGCGTGTCTCTTTCATACTCATGGCGACTTCAAAATCTTCACTCCTCCCTACGATTCGTTCGCGCCTGCCTATTATTGATGAGCGCAAAAATACCCCCATTGCGCCCTTTGCGCTTGATTTAAGCAAACTCTCTTTGCAAGAGATTTACCGATTCTTGCAAGACTTAAACACGCGATCACTCAGCAAAGAAGAGAATAAAAGGCTCATCGAATCGCTCCTTTTTGCCTGCAAGGAGGAATCGCTCCCGCTAAAGAGCTCAGATTTGGAGCTATTTTCGCGCGCAATTACGCTCGCAGAGCAGTTTGAGCGAAGCGCACATATATTTTTGCCACTACTTTTGATGGCATTACAAAGGAAAAAGCATGTTCGTTCAAAAAATTAACCCGCCTAATTTGCACGAATACCTAAACGCGCTCGGGTCGGAATCTGCAGGGGCGAAAATCATGTCTGCCAAAGGGGAGCAGATGTTTTTTCAAATTCATCATCTAAAAACCCCCGCCGCGCAGATTTTGAAGCAAGATTCCCTCTCTGTGGGTGCGGATTTTGCCCTGCCGCGCGGGGCGATTACGCACGATTCCCCGTATGTTGATGGGATTTTGATTGCAAATGCGAGGGAGCTTGAGCGAATTATCCAAAAGTGCAAAATCCAGCCCTTTGGTCTGCAAGAGGTGGGAATCGCGCTCCAAAAACACCTAAGTGCAAAGAATTTCCCGCTGCAAATCATGGGAATCATCAACGCAAATGAGGATAGCTTTTTTGAGGGGAGTCGATTCCTCGGCGAAGCGGCGATTAGGCGCATGGGCGAAATGATAAAAGAGGGGGCGGATATTATCGATATAGGCGGGGCTTCCACGCGCCCGGGGAGTGAATGGGTGAGCGAGGAGGAGGAGCTTAGGCGCATTGCCCCCATCGCCGATTCCCTTGCTAATTCACCACTTTTAAAAGAGGCGCGCTTTAGTATTGATACCTACAACGCAAAAGTTGCGGAGTATTGTCTGGATCGCGGTTTTCATATCATTAATGACATTACCGCACTGCGCGATTCTCGCATGCTCTTGTTAGCGAGTGAGCGTCAATGCGAGGTGGTCATTATGCACATGCAGGGGGAATCGCCCCGCTTAATGCAACAAAATCCGCACTATGAGCACCTTTTGGCTGAAGTGGATCAGTTTTTCTGCGAGCGCATTGAGACATTAGAGCGCGCAAATGTGCGCAAAATCGTGCTTGATGTGGGGATTGGCTTTGGCAAGAATCTAGAGCATAATCTCAAGCTCATACGCCATCTCTCGCATTTCAAACGCTTTGGATTCCCACTGCTTCTTGGTGCAAGTCGCAAATCCATGATCGACAAAATCTCCCCTACAAGCGTGCAAGAACGCCTCCCCGGGACGCTCGCGCTCCATTTGGAGGGCTACAAAGCGGGCGGGAATATCATTCGCTGCCACGATGTAAAAGAGCACGTGCAGGCGTTTAAGATCCTGCAAGCACTCCATGAGGTCAGAGCATGAATCTTACCAATGATGAGCTCATCATTCAGCTTCGCAAACATGGCTACGCGGTCGAGGAGCTTGATGGACAAAGTAGCGAATCACTAAAGCAGCTGTTCATTAGAGAGACGCGCGATATGGTAGAGCGCTTTAATGAATATATCTGTGAAGATGAAAAAGAGAACGCACCGAGGATGATCCCCTTGCAACAGGGAATCCCCCACCACCAGCTAAGGGAATCGTGGCAATACCTTAAGGAGAATGCTCGCGACCCTGAGCAACTTTATAGTGCGATGAGCGAGCTATTGTCGCTGTATGAGCTACAAGACATTGCCGAGATTCTCTCAAATTACACTTCAGATCATAGCTATAAGCGCATTGAATGGGCGCTACGTATCGCTTATCGCGAATATCAGGAATCGCTCCTTAGCGAGATCGAGCAATGCTACAAAGATCTGCCTACAGAGGAGCTTGCTGGGCAAATGGCAAAATATGTCTCTAGTAGAGACAACATAAGACATCTGCAAGAGGTGCTATCTGCGCTCAAAAGTCCGCAAAAAAGGGAGCAAATCACCAATCTTGCTCAAGCCAAAAATGAACTTCTCAAAAGCTATCGGCGGAATGAATTGGAATATTTTTATAAAGATTTTTACGAAAATAGCGAAGAAAAGCGCGCACTCATAGAGAAAATCACAAAAATCACAAGCATTTACACCAAAGAAAAATTAAAGAGCATAAAGCTAGATACACTTGAGGAGATATATACGATTTTGCTTGAGACTGAGGCGAGAGAGAGGGCAGAAAAAGAGCGATATGAACGCTATTTGAAGCTCTTTGAGGAGAGTATTTATCAGGACAATGAAGAGGTATTTGATGAGCTTTGTCGCTCCGCAATCAGCGAGCTGAACAACGATCATCTTGAGAAGCTTGTTGGATTTATCGAGGGGGCGAATAAGCTCTTTGCCAAAAAGCTTAAAAACTTGCTCAAAGATCGCTTTTAGCGTGCTTTTACACCATTAATTTACTTTATGATCTGCCTTGGATACGTAAGCGAAAATGTGGGAATCCTGCACATCGGAGCTAATATTATTTTTTGCAAAAACCATAAAAACCTCGCAGAAAAAAGGCTACAATAGTGCATTCTAAAGCTTAGATTCCCGTGCAGTATGGGAAATAGGGAGGAAACATTATGGAAAATAGAATCGGACATCGTTTGGCTTTTAGCATGATTGAGCTCGTGTTTATCATCGTGATTGTGGGGCTTCTAGCAAGTATCGCTATGCCGAAAATCTCCGTAAATCGAGAGAGCGCGAAAATGGTCGTGGCAAAACAGGATCTTGAGGAGATGTTTGATGCAATTCATCATAATCTCATGAGGCATGGTGAAAGTCCGCTTTTCGAATACACACTGCAGACACTGGAAGAGCAAGCCAAAAAGAAGGGTGCTCTATGGAATATCAATATCGGAAACGAACAGATCATAAGCAAGATAACAGCGAGTGGGTTTGATGATGGGGGATATCCATGCGCACAGCTATTTTTAGAAGATGAAGCGGGGGAAACAGAGTCAATCGGGAGAAAGCTCACAATGGTCGTCTATGGAGATGATAAAACGGTGGCTCATGGGTCAAATTGCCGTGCGTTTCGAAGACTTTTTTCCCAAGATAGCAACAGGAGCTATGGAGGGGATTATCTCCAGCAAAGAACACACCTAAATGGGGTGAATATTGATGCTGAGGTGATGGGTCAGCGCTAGTTGAGCTTTTGGAATCTCGCAAAAGAGTGGCTCATTAATTACCGATACAAAATATTAATTTTTATCTCTTTTGAGATTTTTTGTTTTGTGTTATTTTTATATCGCAATGAGTCGTTGTTTCTGCTTTTTGCCCCATGGGGTGGATTGCTGTTTTCTCCTATTCTCGCCAAACGCAGCTATCCGCTCCATAAAGCTCTCGCCAAAACGCCTAATCTCGCCCTAATGATCGTGGATAAAAATGGGTATGTCTCCTTTATCAACAAAAAATTCGAGCAAGCCTTTGCGCTAAAAAGTAAAGCAGTGCAGGGAATCTTGCTCGATAATTTTTTTAATTCAATTAATGAGCTTAGGGGGCTCACAAGCTTTGAGGCACTTCAGGATTCCTCGCATTCTCTCAAAAGTTTTACGATAAATTTGGGCGATTCCTACCTGTTTATGGTATTTTCAAGCATTCTTGAAGCAGGAATTCACTTTGAGGGGCTAATCCTCACGCTCTATGATGTTACACAGGAGAAGCGACACGAAAAAGAGGCATTAGAGCGCGAGAGGATCTTTTTAGCCAGCGCAAAAATGGCTCTTGTAGGCGAGATGATCAGCTCCATCACACACCAGCAGCGACAGCCCTTAAGCACGCTTCTGCTTTCGCTTGATAATATCGAGGAATCGATCGAAAATTCTACAAAAAATATAGAAAAATACATTTTACTGGCAAAAAATAGCGCAAAAATCATGAATGAAACCATCGATGCTTTTAGAAGCTTTTACAGAAATGACACAAGCACGGCAATCGTGGATCTTAAAGAAATTGTAAATGAGCTGATTTTTATCATCACTCCTGAGCTAAACAGTCATGGAATCGCCATCAAATGCCACATACAAGAGGGCGAATATCGCCTTTTAAGTATCAAAACTTACATAAAACAGATACTCCTAAGCCTCCTTGCAAATGCCAAAGATGAACTGCTAGAATCTAGACAAGAGCTAGCAGATCCACACAGAGCGCATGAGCTCGCGCCAAAGGTGGAACTGCGCCTCTGGCGACAAAATACGAAATTTTGCATTAGCATAAGCGATAATGGTAGGGGTGTGCGCGAACCTCATCGCATTTTTGAGCCTTTTTATACGACCAAAGGCGAGCGAGGCACGGGCACGGGGCTTTATGTCGCCAAAAAATTGAGCGAGGAGAAGCTGGGTGCGCAGCTAACGCTTGAAAATGCGCATAATCCGACCTGCTTCACGCTCAAACTTATGGAAAAAGGAGGCGATTCCTAGGAATCCAAGAGGAATCGCGGGAATCTTCCGCAGGGAATCAAGAAAACAGGAGCACAAAGCGCACAAAAGAGGAAAATATGTATCACAGAATTAAAGATATTTTGCAAAATGTGCATCTGCTCATCGTCGAAGATGATGTGTTGCTTCAAGAGGCATTGCGTCACTCCATAGAACAGTATGTGCAGGAGCTTTTTATCTGCTCTAATGCGCGGGAGGCTCTTGCGTGCTTTGAAAAAGAATCCATCAATCTCATCATCTCAGACATTCACATGCCCCTAATGAATGGAATCCAGATGGCTTCGATCATCAGGAAGCGCGATAGCAACGTGCCTATCATCTTCCTCACCGCCTATGATAATGATGAAAACCTGCTCGGCGCGCTGGAAGTGCAGAGTGTGGGTATATTAAAAAAGCCACTACAAAAGCGCGAGCTCATTATGATGATGAGCTTTGCGGTAAATAAATTTCAAAGTGATTTTGCTTGCATTGATTTGGATCAGGGATTTTGCTTCAACGCCATGACACACGAGCTTACCCACAATGGGAATCCAATCAATCTCACCAAAAAAGAGCAACTACTGCTTCATCTTTTTCTCAAAAATCAAGGAAGGGTCGTGAGCTTTCTTATGATTGAGCAGTGCCTCTGGTATGGGGAATCATGCAGTGCGGAGATGATTCGCAGCTTCGTGTATAAGCTCCGCAAAAAGATCTATCCCGAGCTTATCGAAAACTCTCAGGGCAACGGCTACCGCCTAAATCTCACACATCGCGAGGGCGAGCGCACTACTCCTAGCTTCAAATACATTTAATCACACTTCTATCACACTTTTTCTCTACGATTCCCTGTGTCGCGTGTGCAATCTTCGTAAAAATCATGCGTCAATCTTACAGTCTAAGGAGGCTAGATGAGAAAAGCGATGCTTTTTCTACTGCTAGGAATCTCAACCCTCTTCGCAAACGAAGTGTATAGCGAGCATGTCAAGGCACTTTATGCCGATTCCTCATCAAACAAAGTGATCGGGAAGCTCCTCCCTACAAATGCCCTAACGATTAAGCAAAAGGTCGATGGACGGGTGCAAATCACACTCCGAGGATATAGGAATCCCGCCGTGCCTAACGTAATCTACTTCAACGAGACGACGCGGATTCTTGTCGCGGCATTTGCCAAGAGTGCTACATTTGAAGTCAAAGAGATAACCCCGGCTAAAGAGGGCGGATTCCCCCTTGTCGAAGTGAGCGTCTATACGGATGATGGGGGCTTTAGCGAAAATGTCGGATCGCTTTTTAGCAAGGCGGCGGACATTTACAAAGAGGGCTGTGGTATCTGCCACGCACTGCATGAGACGACCCACTACAAGGCAAATCAGTGGCCCGGGCTCTTAAAGTCGATGTTAAGCCGAACGGCGATTAACAAAGAAAATGAAATGCTTGTGGTGCAATACCTACAAAAGCACTCAGCGGACGTAAAAGTCAAATAAAGCAAACCAAATCATAAGGAGAATCAGATGAACAAAGAACGACGAGATGTGCTGAAATACGGCGCGATTCTGGCGGGTATGACTTTTGTCTCTAAGGCAAGCGCAACGGGAATCGCAAGTCAAGGTAGCGGTATGGGAATCGTAAAAAACGGTAATGTCCTTACCGCCGCGCACTGGGGAATGCTAAATATCAGCGTCCAAGATGGGAAGATCGTCAAATCCGTGCCCTTCCAAAAGACAAGCGAGATTCCCAATCCGCTCCAAAACTTCACCGCGGATATGGTCTATAAAAGCCGTATCAAATACCCAATGGTGCGCAAAAGCTACCTAGAAAATCCCGATTCCCCCAAGCCTCATCTGCGAGGTAAAGATGAATGGGTGCGAGTCAAGTATGAGGACGCGATCAAGCTGGTTGCGCGTGAGCTCAAAAAAACGCGCGAGCAAAAGGGCTTAGAGGGTGTTTTTGCGGGGAGTTACGGCTGGAAATCCAGCGGAAACGTCCATAACTCAAGAATCCTGCTCCACAGATTTATGAATCTTAGTGGCGGATTTGTGGGAACTTTGGGCGATTATTCCACTGGTGCGAGCCAAGTGATTATGCCCCACGTGGTCGGGAGTATCGAAGTGTATGAGCAGCAAACTAGCTGGCCTTTGATCCTTGAGCACTCCAAAGTCGTCGTCATCTGGGGAGCAAACCCTATCGCAACGCTAAGAATCGCATGGACAAGCGCAGATGAGCAGGGCTTCAAATACTTTGAAGAGCTCAAAAAGCGCAAGGATATTAAGGTCGTCATCATCGATCCGCTCGCCTCTGATACGGTGGAATATTTCGACAAAGCCGAACACATCGCGCCACGCCCCAACACCGATGTGGCGATGATGCTCGGAATGATGCACCACCTCTACAAAAGCGGAAAATACGACAAGGAGTTTATCGAGAATTACACCAACGGCTTTGATAAGTTCGTCCCCTATCTGCTTGGCACAAGCGACAAAACACCTAAAACTCCCGAATGGGCGAGCAAGATTTGTGGCATAAACGCGAAAAAGATTAGAGAGCTTGCAGAGCTATTCATGAATAATCGCACAATGCTTATGAGTGGCTGGGGCATGCAGAGGGCGGAGCATGGCGAGCAGTCTCACTGGAATATGGTCACGCTCGCTTCGATGCTCGGACAAATCGGGCTTCCTGGCGGAGGCTTTGGGCTTAGCTATCACTACTCAAATGGTGGCGCGCCTACATGCAAGGGTGCGGTCATCGGCGGTATGAATAGCGCGAGTGTGGGTCGCTTCAATGACAAGGGCGAATTCATCGGCACGGATAGTGGCGAGATTGATAAAAACGGTCGCTTTGTCGCTAAGAGCGTAACCGCAGCGGCAGGCACAGGTCAAGGCTGGTTACAAAAAGCGACCAATTACGCCTTCCCCGTCGCAAGAATCGCCGACGCACTCCTAAATCCTGGCAAAGTCATCGATCACAACGGCAAGAAGATCACCTATCCTGACATTGACTTCATCTATTGGGTAGGCGGGAATCCTTTCGTCCATCATCAAGAGACCAATCGCCTAGTAAAAGCATGGAAAAAACCCCGCACCATCGTAGTCAATGATCCCTACTGGACGCCGACTGCAAAAATGGCGGATATCGTATTCCCCACCACCACTTCGTATGAGCGCAACGACCTAACTATGACGGGCGATTACTCCAATATGAACATCGTCCCCATGAAACAAGTCGTCGAGAAGTTTGAGGAATCGCGCGATGATTATCAGATTTTCTCCGATCTGTGCAAAGCCTACGCGCCCAATCTGGTCATGGCATATACCGACAATGGCAAGAGCGAATTTGACTGGATTAAGGACTATTACAACGCCGCATACAACAAAGTAAAGGCGATTCCGGACTTTGTTAGCGATATGAAGCCTTTTGATGAGTTTTGGCGCGAGAATAAGCCGGTAACTTTCAGCTCAACCCCCGAGAGTGAGGCATTCGTCCGATTCTCAGGCTTTAGAGAAGATCCGATTCTAAACGCGCTGGGCACACCTAGTGGGCTGATTGAAATCTACTCCGAAACCATCGAGAAAATGGGCTACAAAGAGTGCCAAGCCCATCCTAGATGGTATGAGCCTATCGAGTGGCTGGGCATGAAAAAGCGCACGGCGGAGTTCCACATGGTGAGCGCGCATCCAAGCGACCGCCTGCATTCGCAACTCAACCACACATCACTGCGCGCGCAATACGCCATCGCTAATCGCGAGCCTATTTGGATTAACCCCAAAGACGCGAAGAGCAAGGGCATCAAAAACGGCGACATCGTCCGCGTGTTTAACAAGCGTGGCGAGGTGCTCGCAGGGGCACTCATCACTAATCGCGTCATACAGGGCGTCGTGAAGCTCGCAGAGGGTGCATGGTATGACCCTGATGAGAACGGGCTGTGCAAAAACGGCTGCGCGAACGTGCTTACCATCGACATTCCCACCTCGCCACTCGCAAATGGAAACATCTCGCACACGGCGTTAGTCAATATCGAAAAATACAAGGGTAAAGCACCGAAGCTAACGGCTTTCAGTGACCCTAAAATCCATCTAGGTAGCTCAACCCCCGCCTAGTTTTTGTGCCCCGATTCCCGCCCAAATGAGGGAATCGGGGCGGATTCCCCCCCTTGCGGACTACCTTAAGGCGTCATGTCGGTTGCAGATTTGCTGCCATATTTTTCTTCTCTCGGGGTTATTTTGCACGGTATAGTCATCTCTGCCCAGATCGCAAGCCTTGCCCAAATATGTCAACGCTTTGCTTCTGTTGCCAAGTTTGTCATAATGAGCGCCAACTATGGCGCATGACACCCATATTCCCCCCCTCGCACCCTATAGTATGAATTTTTAAAAATTTTTCACTATTTTTTTGGTTGCCATATCCTCCTTCATCATAGATTGCACCAAGATTTAGGCAAGCTCCTTCAAAGCCTTCGTCTTTGTTAATGTTATTACCCTTTTTACATACCTTTTTATAATAGAATTCAGCCTTTTTGTAATCTATACCAGAGTCAATGGCACCAGTATAATAGACAGTACCTAGCGAATAGCAAGCTTTGCCATCTCCGTTTTTGCACTTTGTTTCATAATCGTTCTTAATCTTCTCTGATGTAAATCCTAACGCCTCCACACACATTAAACCAACTAATACCGCCAAACCTAAAACCATTTTTCTCATACTTTCTCCTTTGAGTAAATTTAAACGAGAATATTGCCCCCCCTCTCTCTTAAAAAATGATGAAAAGATAAGTAGATAAATAGGGAAAATAAGGGCGTTTGATGGGTTTATAAAGGGGATTTAAGAGATAAAAAGTGCAAGAAGATTCCTCGCGGGTTTTTAGGGCAGTGCGCGGTGCATAAGCTCCCTAATTCTGCCTAAATCATGCACCCTATCGTTAAAATAAAACGAGCTAAGAGCCGCCTGCTCGATAAGCATTTCGCGTCCATCAAGCGTGCGTGCGCCATTTGCGCGGGCATGGGCTAAAAAAGGCGTCTCCCTGCCATAAATCACATCATACGCGAGCACTCCCGCATGCAAAAGGGGCGTCAAAAGCGCGGAATCAAGCGGGAGTAAATCATCGCTCAAACCCGCGCTTGTGGTATTGATGATGAGATCAAACGCACGCTCTCTAGGGTGCAGGAATCGCGTAAAATCCTCATGGGTAGCGCTTTCGTAGCCTTTTAGGGTAAAGGATTCTAGTCGTTTTGCACTACGATTAAGCACAAGCAGGGGAATCTGATAGGAGGCAAGAATGCTCGCAATCGCGCGCGCCGTGCCACCCGCTCCGAGCAGCAGCACGCTCTTTGGCTGAATTTTGCCCTCTAGCGTCTGCATAAAGCCCTCTGCATCGGTATTGTAGCCGATGATACGATTCCCCTCGCGCACGAGCGTATTGACTGAGCCGATTTGACGGGCGATTCCTCGCACTTCATCGCATTGCAAAAAAGCCACCTCTTTGAAGGGAATCGTAACATTCGCCCCTGCGAGATTGAGCCGCTTGAAGCTCTCTACAAGCTCGCTCTCTTTAAAGAGGTGATAGCGTCCGTAGAATGCGGGAATCGCAAGCGAAAGGAATAGGTAGTTATGCAGGAGTGGCGATTTGGAATGGGTGATCGGATTGCCAAACACCGCGTATTGATGCACTTTACCCCCTTTTGTAAGCTCGCGCGCGACTTAAGGGGCGGGGGTAATGAGCCTGACATAGACCCACCCCTGGGGAATCCTGCCCCATTCATTCTCAATCTCGCTCACCATAAGTTCTTCGGAGCGACCCTTTTTTGCAATGATCGTGGCGCCAAGCGAGGGAGCTTCGCGGATATTTAGCGTATCGGTATTGACGATGAAGCGCACGGGCTCATCAAAACCTGAGCGCAACAGCCTAATATACGCCCACCCCTCGGGAATCCGCGCCCATTCGTTCTTCATCTCACTCACCATGAGCACCTCAGAGCGACCCTTTTTCGCCGTAACTGAGGCATCAATCGAGGGAGCTTCGCGGATATTTAGCGTATCGGTATTGACGATGAAGCGTAGAAAAAACGCTGAGGACTCATCTTGTGATTGGGCAATCTCTTGCGGTCGCACTTCTTGTGGCTGTGGAGTAGGCTCTGGGGCGGAAACCTGCGTAAGATTGGGCGCATGGGGCTCTTGTGGGAGTGGAGCTTCAGGCTCGGGGAGTGTAAGCGGAATATCATTTTGTGCACTGGATTCTGGCTTGGGAGTTGACTCGGACGATTCCTTAATCGCGACAGGCTCAAAAGTCTCAGACTTTGGTGTGGATTTCAAAAAATGAGCTACCTCAAACATCGTATAATAGAGCCCAAAAGCCACAATAACCGTAAGGAGAGGCAAAGAGTAGAGCTTGAAAAATCGAGCGATGTCATCTATCCTATTCATGCAAAACTCCCAAATCTAGCGCAGCCATCTCAATGCACTTTATAGGAATCCGACGATCTGATAGCATAGAAGGCGTGGATTCCTCATAATATTCGCAGATCTCCAAAGCAGTGTAGCAAAGCTTGCATAGCACGCGCAGATTCCCGCGACTGAAGCGATACAAAAGCGCGCACTGTCGATCTCCAAATTTATCTTGCAGCGAGCCTAATCCATTCTGAAGAAGTTTCTGTGTGATGAAGATTTTACACTCTTTGGGCGTGAGAGTCTTTAGCTCTAGCTTCCCCCATGTGCGCGAGACAAAGTAGCTTTGTGAGAGGACATTCTGGCGTTCTAGCTTGTGCAAAATAAAAACAAACCGAAAAAACCTCGTATCTGCAAGCATACGGATAATCTCTAGCTCATAATCCTTATAGAGCTGGATCTCATCAATGATTACAGTAGGAGTGAAATCTTTGGAGAGGTGCTCGCGAAAAGATTCCACCAGCACCTCTCTAGTGTATGGCTGAGGGAGCGCGATTGTAGGCAGGAAATGCGCATGAAGCGTGCCCAAAAAGCTCGCAATCTTTGAAAATGGATATTTCTGGAAGTAGCACTTATCCTCCCCTAAATCACTGACCACTTTTTCAGCGGTGCATGTTTTACCTGCGCCCGGCTCGCCCGTAAGCAGAAGAATCTGAAAAGGCTTGTGCAAAATATACTCTTTGAGCTTCTCTTGGACGATGATATTCGTATCAAGCGCGATAAAATCGTCGATTCCTTCGTGTTGGACAAACGCGTCTTTAGTGCCTGCAAAACAACCCATCAAATTAGCTCCACTCCTTTGCTTCCCTCGATAACTTCTCCGATTACCACTCCACCGCTTTTCTCTAGCACCTCTTTGAGGTTTGCCTTAGGGGCGCATAATACCATACCTACGCCCATATTGAATGTGCGATACATCTCGCG
>JBQMYQ010000027.1:0-23587 GCA_052173415.1 Wolinella sp.
GCGGGCTATATGAAAATCACACAAGAGGGCAAAGAGATCACGCGTGAGGTTGTTGGGAGATAGGGGGGGTAAGCTTCCCTCTATCTCCTTTTCTAGATACCTACTTTCCCATCTCGCTCATCTCGCGTTTGATGACTTCTTTTAGTCTCTCGCCTTGATAAAGCAGCTCGCGAATCACTCCTTTACCTTTAAAAATATACACTTCAGCCAAAAGTGCGCTTGTGCCAACGCCATCGCACTGGACGCGTCCGCCTTGATTGACCCATATATCGGTGAATTTCGCGCTCTCCTCCTCCATATAAAAACGCTCAAAAGGCAGCTGCACTCTTCCCCTCTCATCAATGCGCACCTTAAGATATTCGGCGTGATTAGGTGGATTTTGGCTAAGCGTATCTGCTTGGGCGATTCCCTGCTCATTGCGAGTAAAAGTTGCGTAAAATTCGCCCGCTTTGTTAATGTCAAAATTATATTGCCTAAAGTGCAACGTCACATATCGCCCGCGCCATGGATCGTAGGGATCAAGCGGACACACTTCAAAAAGATAAGCCCCACCCTCGCCTAGCACGCGCTCATATTGCCAAATACTCGAAAATATCGCCACAATCTGCACTAGACACAGCAGGAAAATCGCAGCGATTTTAATCTTGCCCTTCATCACGATCTCTTCTCAAGTCGTCTGCTAAGACGCAAAAGCAGCAAGAAAAGTCCTCCAAGAATAATAAAAGCCGCTCCTCGCCCAATCATGCTAAATTCGCTCTCGAAAAATTTAATCAAGATTCCTATGATGAGGATTGCTCCACCCTGATTGATTAGGCTCATGCTACCCTTTTTAGCTCCTAAGAGAATCATATACACTGCACCGCACACAAGCATAAAATTCCACGTAATCATCGCTATCATGGGACTGTATCGAGCTGCAATTTCAACGCTAAAAATATAGAGAATCGGGATAAGTTTCAAGAAAAGCCCCTCAAGGGAATCGCGCAGGCTTAGAAACCCTATCAGCATATAAAGTATTAAATATATATAGAATTTACTATATTTTATATATTCTCCTTCGTCCCAATCTACCCAAAAATCAAAAGAAATCATAAAAAATAACGAAAGATAGAGCAACACGAAACCCACAGCCTCAAAAGGACGATATAAAATGGACGTATCCTCATGCAAGAGTCGCCCTAGCATGTAAAGAATCGCGATAAAAAATAGATAATTTGCCATCGCATTAACTGCATCAAAAGACTCAAATAGCGTAGGTGAAATTTTGTAATGCAACACAAGCACTAAAAGCGCGAGGGCAAGCGCATATCCAAGGTAAGTATTCGCAAGCCTCTCTACGGGGAATCGCAGTCGCCATACATAATAAAATATCCACAACAAAAATGCACCACTCATCAGCGCCATACGAGATGAGTGCTCTTCAATTAAAAAATAGACTACATTAATCACAAGCACAAGAATCGCTGTGGCTTTGGAATCCAAAATGATGGGGATAGGCAGCGCAAGTAAGAGCCACAACGTAAGCAGATCAGCAAACTCGCCTCCGAGATGATAGGTCTGCCCTATAATCGCAATGCTCGCCCCTATGCTAAAAAACCACACGATTCCAAGCGATTCCCGCCATGCCAAGCGAGTGCGTGCCCGAAAATAGCCATACATTCCGGCACACTGCCCCAAAAGGATCAAAAATAGCGCGAGCATGGAACGCTCAAAGCGACCCAACATCTCCCAATTGTGCGCGATGATGAGCACCGTTCCCAAGAGGAGCAAAAGCGCTCCAAAAAGCGAAAATATGAGTGCCACGCCAAACGAGCTCCTGCGCTCATAATGCGCGAGAATCAGGCGCATTCCCCTCTCATCGACCCAGCCATGCTCCCTCCACTTGGGAATCTCACGTTTAAGCCACGTAAGTGCCAACATACAAGCTCCGATTATCCGCAGCCTAGGCTCTTACCACTTTTTTGATGCGGACTTTTTTAGCCCCCTGAGTCGTTTCAGCAACCTCTGCTTTAGATTTTTTGTCTTCACTCGCCTCGCTACATTCGCCCTTTTGATACAGAGCCTGATGCCACAGACTAAAGCCCACTAGAGCCGCCCCTGCGCCGATATGAAGCCGTCTCATGGTGCGATTCCTCATGGCAAAGGAGGTCGCCACGGTCACAATCATCGAGCCTACAATTGCAAGCTTAGCGACCTCGCGCTTTTCTTCAAGATTCCACATCTTAGGATTCCTCACGCCGTCTCCTTTTTTCTTGAATTTTCTGCCACTTTTTGCGCGCTTTTCTGCATGTCTCATACGTCAAGATTGCCGTCATGACCGCGGTTAGCGGAAGCAAGAAATGCACCCTTCACCCCTTTTGAGGCAAATTTATGCCACGCAGTGCGCTCAAAAGCAGACCGATGGTCGTGCCATTATGCAAAAGAGCCGTGCGCACGGGGCTAAGCCACCCAAGAGCCGCCGCGCCGAGAATCGCGCTGTTGATTCCTAGCGTCGCTTTGAAACTCGTATGAACCTTCTGCAGTGTCGCATTTGCAATCTCTTTAGCCTCCGCGACGGCGGAAATATCATCGCGCAACAGCACCACATCAGCCGAAGCCTTCGCAATATCCGCACCTTTGTGCATGCCGATTCCCGCATGAGCCTTCATGAGTGCCGGAGCGTCATTAATCCCATCGCCGATAAATGCGACCTTTTTACCCTCTTTGATGAGCTGCTCAAGAATCTCCGCCTTCTGCGTGGGGAGCAAATCGGCAAAATAGCGATCCACGCCGATACTCTCTGCCACCTCTTTGGCTTTCTCGCTACTATCGCCCGTGAGCATGACAATCTCCTTGACCCCGGCTCGTTTTAGTCGCTGTAGCGTCTCTTTGGCGTTCTTGCGCACTTCATCTTTGAGCATAATCACACCCAAAAGCTCCCGATCGTATCCGATATATAGCGGCATGTAGCCGTTTTTGAGGTAGCCTTTGAGCTCTAGGGAATGGAGGGAAAAATTGACCCCCTCATCATCTTCGAGGAAGTGGCGACTGCCAATGACTACACTCTTGCCATCGACCTCTGTCTTTACCCCATGCGCGACAATGAATTCCACTTCATCATGGTGCATATGGACGAAATCTCGTGCTTTAGCCGCTTTCACAATCGCCTGCGCCACGGGATGGAAATAGTGCTCCTCCGCACTCGCCGCAAGATTTAGAATTGAAGTCTCATTCCACTCCTTGCTAAAAGAGTGCACCTCAATGACCTCCAGCTCGCCCTGAGTGAGCGTGCCAGTCTTATCAAAAAGAAAGGTATCCGCCTCATAGAGTGCCTCAAGGCTCTTTGCGCCTTTGATGATGATTCCCATTTTACCGGCGGTGCTGATTGAGGATTTGAACGCCACAGGAGTAGCGAGCTTCAGCGCGCAGGAATAATCCGCCTGCAACACGGAGGCTAAGCGCGTCAAATCACGACTAAGCGCGTAAGATCCCAGCGCAAGCCCTAGTGTGATGGGGACGAGGCGATCCGCCATTTTGGAGGCTTCCAACTGCAAGGAGGATTTCTCCTCAAGAGAGCTTTGAATGTAGTGGCGGATTCTCGCGGTGGTCGTCTCATCACCCACGTGTTCCGCCCAGATTTTAATACGCCCCTCCTCGACGACCGTCCCGGAGAGCACGCGATCTCCGCGAGCCTTCCGCACTGGCTCCGCCTCGCCCGTCATGGAGATTTGATTAAGCATCGCCTCACCGCTCATCACATGCCCATCAACAGGGATAATCTCGCCCGCGCCTGCAATTACCATATCTCCGACTTTAACCTCGCTAATGGGGCGCAAAAGAACCTCGGGCTTCCCATTAATTATCTGCTCCACCCAGACCTCCTCGACCTGAGGCTTGGAAAGCTCCTTAATGAGATCATCGCTCTTGTAGACGGTCGCTTCTTCGATATATTCTCCCAAAGAGAGCATGAAGCTCGCGGAATTGGCCGCGCGAAAATCCTGACGATAGATTGAGATTGCTACCGCCATTGCTTCAAGCACTTTAGAGGTCAAGCCGTGATTTAAAAGCTCCTTGATTCCCTCCCATATAATAGGGGTAGAGCCGATAGCTGCAGCTCCGAGCTTAGCATTCTGACTCCTTAAAAACGGCTCAAAAATGAGCGAAGTCCCCGCTCGGACGACCCCTATGGAGCTTGGAATCTCCTCGCGAAGCACCAAAACGCTATCCTTCTCGCCTTGTCGCTTCCCTCTTAATGCCACCTCTTCAAGCGCACTTCTGATTTTTGGCTCCAACTCTTTTGGATTCGCCCCCTCATGCTCAATCACTAGACTGTTAATCGAAAGATTAATGCGCGCATGACACACTTCTTCTAGCGATTCGAGCGCAATTTGCAACGCCAAAGGCTCGGGGCGACTCCCATGCTCGTATCTGAAAGAGTAGCGCAACCGCCGAGGCGTCTTATGCACGAGCCTAAAAGAGATGAGCGCGCGCTCACTCACTTTCTTGGGCTTCAAGCTCCGCCTTTACGTCCTCATAGCGTTCTTTAAGCTCCTCGATTCCCATCTGCATCATCGAAGTTGCTTTGGCAAACGCCTTAAAAATGCTCTTTTGCGCGGTTTCATTAGTGAGCAAAAAGGTAACGGCTGCGCCGATGAGCGCACCTTTTAGAAAATCACCATTCTCCCAGCCGTTACTATTAAGCCACGAGCTTTGATTTGATGAATTGGCGGAATTTGCGAAAAATCCCTGATTTTGCGCTTGATTGTAGCCAAAACCCTGATTCCCATAATTTTGATAGCCGTTTTGATTGATGTAGGGATTTTCTCTCAATGAAGAGAAGTTCTCAAATCCCATATTTACGTTGTTATCTGCCATGTGTTCTCCTTATTTTTTGTGAGTGATTAATTTTTGAGGGTCTAGGAGCATATCTACACCCCTCTCCACACCATAGACGCAAGCCGCGCCCACGCTCAACGTCGCAAGAGCTCTTAAAAAGCCCGATGTCCCGATGTGATTAGCTGTAGCGATTGCTGAAGCGGTGAGGATTCCCCCTTGGAGCGTCTTTTTAAGCGTGTCGATTCCTGCCTCTCTGCTCTCAATCTCGCCTCGCTGCAATCGCTGATAATTCTCCACGCCCGCCATGATGAGCGATGCGACCGAGCCACTCACAAAATGCCCCGTAACCGATCGTGGCGTGCCTGTATTGATTCTCATGATAGCGACTCGCTAGGCTGCTTAGCGGATTGTCGGGCAGGTTGCGCGATGGGTTTTTGCGCGCGCTTTGCTCTGGGTTTGCGAGACTTTTTCTCACTAGAAGACTTTGAGGGCTCTTTTTCTTGTTTGCTCTCCCCATCCACGCGCTTTTTGACTTCATCTTTAAGCTCTTCATACTTTGCTTTTGAATGCTTGATTCCCGCTTTTGCAAGCTCTTTTGCACGCTTTGCACCACTACTAAGCTCTTTTTTAATCGCTTCACGCTTTGTGAAGCCCAACATTACGACACTTCCTAAGGCTAAGCCCGCGATAAATGGCAATGGCATTTTCTACTCCTCTTTTTGTTTAGATGACTCTTGCAACTCTTGAAGCAACAAAGTCCCGATTCCTCCGAGCAGTGCCCCACCCAGAAGTGAGAGATTAACTCCCTGCAAGAATTGTGAAACCTCCTCTGCGGAAGCCTCTCCTGCGCCCAGTCGCCTTAAAAGTCCTTCAGCTTCTTTAAGCTTTCCGCCTGCTTGTAGCGCGTTCGTGGAAAAAAGCGAGCTAAAAAGCGCATTTAAGGGATTTACACCCCCCGCACGTCGAAGTTGAAAAGCGGGCAAGTGATTGTTGAAAGAAGCGGCTTGCAATGCATAAAATATATCGCGCACTTCAGGGTCGCTCACAGCAGGGAGCAGGCGATCATACAGGGCAATATTCTCAATCTCCGCCTTAATTCCTAGTTGATAGGATTCCTCTAGGCTCTGTGGCGGAGTGATTCCGCCCCAACGATTGGGAGGTATAGGGATCCCGAGACGATTGGCTACATTCATGAGGGCTTGTATATGGCGCAATTCCGCCTCGGCAATCCGCCCGAAAGGGACTTCGACTTGAAATTTTAGTGCGATGGCTTTGTAAGTCTCAAAGGCCTTAAACTCATCATCAAGCGCGATGACTACCGCCTCTTCTTGCGTAAGCATTTGAGGAGCTTGATTAGCACTTTGCATTCATCTCCTTTGCAAGAGTGTCAATTCTCTCTACTATTTGGTTGAGATTCCTACGATTAAGCAAATCTTCCCACATTGAAGCGGGGAAAATCTGCTCATCGTATTCGATGGTTATTGAGGCGACTATGGAATTGAGTTTAAAATTTTTAATCCCGGGAATACGCGCCATAAAACTCATCAAATCTTCCGAAGAGGTTGTTTTAGACTCCCTACGGATTGCAGGATCGACGCGCAAACGAATACGCCCACGCGCATGATGAATAAGCGTAAAATAGCCCAAAAGACGTTCTAAGTCCTGCACTCTAATCGCCACTACAGCTCCAAATGTCATCAAGAAATGATTTTAGTGGATATTAGCCTGCTTTGGCTTATAGGTATTTTAAGATCAATATAAAAAACATAAAGGAGTTCCTAGAGTGCCCATTTGGACACCCTAAGGGAGGTAAAAGAGATTAGAAAGAGTAGGCTACAGTTCCTTTGATAGAGCTCCAGCTCTCACTCTTGGCATCATTCTTGATGTCTGTATAGACGACACCTGCTTCAAGATTTTTGAGGATCTCATAGCCTGCGCTGACGTTGAGCTCTTTCTCTTTAATCTTAACCGTTTCTTCATCTTTTTTATCTTTGTAATCAGTCATCCCATAGACCGCACCAAGAGAGATGCCCTCATACTCATAGCCAAGAGAGAAGTAGAGAGTCTTTGCATCAGCCTTATAAATCTTATCACCTTCTTCGAAAGGATTTGATTTCGCACCAGTCCCGTTGAGGCCATTCGCACCACTGTCTTTACCTGCCATGATATAACCTACTCCAAGGCTCGCTCCGCTAAACTCAAAGCCTTGCTCGATATGCATTACAGAGCCATCTTTTATCTTAACCGCTTCATCATCTACTTTGACGATATTACCATCTTCATCTTTCATGAAATTCTTGCTTTCAGACTTAACCATGACATATTGCAACATAGTAGAAGATGCCATACCCTCGCCTAGCTTTACGTCAATCATAGCTTTGATACCAGGAGCAGTAATTTTATCTGTTTTGTGGTAGTAGTAAGGGTTCAAAGTAACCATATCCATAAGAGAATATTTCACATCAAGGACATACATACCCTTGCTCTTGCCTTTATCATCACCGTTAATAAGTTTGAAATCTGCGATAGCATCTTCTTGTGCTTTTGCACGGCGACTAGCCCATGCGACTTTGACCTCAAGCTCATCCATAGGCTTGATACTCGCTACTGCAGCTTCGATATATTTTGAGAGCCACTCAAAGCCTGCAGCCTTTTGTCTACCGATGACCACAGAGCCCATGCCCTCATGCGCGACCTTCAAAAACGCTCTATTGAAAATTGAATTTTGTCCAAACTCTCCCTTATATCCACCCTCTCCTTTATCATCTACAGAACTATCAATCTTTTGAGCACCAAAAGCAGACAATCCTACACTCACTCCATAAAGAGGTGCAGACTCATAGCCGATCTCTGCAAAAGCGTTAACAAAGCCAGACTTCTTGTCCTTCTTGTCTTCCTCTATTTCCTTCAACTCCTTTGTTACTCCAAATACACCGATTTGTCCATAGGTTTTGCCATTTTTGAATGACTCTGCCAAAGCATCATCCGCCATTGCTAGAGAGCTACTCAACGCCAATGCGACTACCGCACTAATTCCGATGTTTTTCATGATTCCACCTTTTTGATTTGATTGTAAACAAGTGCTATTATATTTCCCAAATATAAAACGTAGATTAAAAAACGAGGATTCACTGTTTTGGAAAGGCAGTTTCTTCGGCTTTTTTCAAAATTTCCCGCGCTCCGCGTGCGATCATTCGCTCGGCGAGCTCCCTTGCGAGCTTGAGGAAGTCCCCACTGTGTGCGCTTGAACGCTCGTGTAGCATTTCGCTCCCATCAGGCAGCCCGATCACCACCTCAAGATGGAGCGTCTCTCCCTCCAAAGTGGCATGCGCACCGATAGGCACTTGACATCCGCCCTCTAGGATTCTCACAAATTCGCGCTCCGCACCCGTCTCGATTCTTGCACGCTCACTGTCCAAAATCTTACTCAGCCGCTCCGCCTCGCTCCCATTTTTACACTCGATTCCTAGAGCCGCCTGCCCCATCGCGGGAATCATGAGCGAGGAATCGATAGGAATCACATACTTCACATCGCCCCAGAGATTAAGTCGATTTACCCCAGCAGTCGCGAGAATAATCGCATGAAAATCGCCCGCTTTTAGTCGCTTGATACGCGTCTGGACATTCCCGCGCAAGCTCTCCGTGTCCAAATCCGGGCGCAGTGCCTTAATCTGCATAGAGCGGCGCAGCGAGGTCGTCCCCACTTTCGCACCAAGAGGGAGCGATTCCAAAGAGGTGTATCGCTCACTCAAAAAGCAATCGCGCACGTCCTCGCGCTCAGTAATCGCCGAAAGCGTAAGGGAATCAGGAAGCTCAACAGGGACATCTTTGAGCGAATGCACAGCCAAATCGATCTCGCCTCGCAACATCAGCTCCTCAAGCTCTTTGGTGAAAAGCCCCTTGCCGCCGATCTTTGCAAGCGGAACGTCCAAAATCTTATCGCCCTTTGTTTTGACGATCTTTAGCTTCACTTCCAGCCCTTTGTGCGCGCGCTCTAGGGCATTTTTCACATATTCTGCCTGCCACAAAGCCAGCACGCTCCCGCGCGTCCCTATGATGAGTTTGCTCATTTTGCTTCCCCTTTTTCGCTAGTTTCAATCACTTCCACATCGATAATCTCGCCCTTAATGTGCTCTTGTGTGTCCATATATTCTCCCGTGCGCATGTTTGTAAAGCCTCTAGGATTCCTGCATTTACTTACCTGCGTAAATAATGTGCCAAAGATACCCATCTGGACGAGCGATCCGATAATATCACTCAGGATTCCCGGCAGGATTAGCAAAAATGCTCCTAAAACGCGCAAGATATTCATGCCGATAAATTCGCCGCTGCTAAGCCGCCCTACACGCAATGCCTCAATTGTCTCGCCTAGGTAGTAGCGGAAATTAAGCAAGATTCCCATGCCGATGAGAGCACTCAAAATAATCTCGAGAAAAAGCCCGATTCCCCCGATGGCTTCACCTACAGATAGTGTGCAAAGCACTTCAAAAAAGAGATAAAACAGTAACAGCCAGCGCATTATTGCTCTTTTAAAATATGCGCGAGAACACTCTCTAAAGGGAGTGCGATTCGCCTTAAGCCTTTTCGCTCCAAAAGCTCCACCTCGCCCTGCTCTAGGCTCTTGCCGACAATCAATGCGCGCGGGATTCCAAGGAGCTCAAAATCCGCCATTTTTGCGCCATATCGCTCATCTCGATCATCCAGTAGCACCTCGATTCCCCGATTTTTTAGCTCTTCATAAAGATGCAGTGCGCACTCTTGTTGCGCGCTATCTTTTGTGTTAGAGATGATGATCTCTAGGGCAAAGGGAGCGGTTGAGTGCGTCCATATACAACCGCGCTCATCATGGTGCTGCTCAATTAGTGCCGCTAAAAGCCGCGAAACACCAATCCCATAGCAGCCCATGACAAAGGGCGCACTTTTGCCATTATTCTGCAAAAAAGTTGCGCCTAAAGGCTTAGAATAGCGCGTCCCCAGCTGGAAAATGTGCCCCACTTCGATGCCCTTTTTAAAGCTCAGATTCCCGCCGCATTTAGGGCAGGAATCGCCCTCCTTCACCTCAATAATGTCCTTATAGATAAGCCCTTCAAACTCGGCTAAATTCACGCCAACAAAATGATAATCCCGCTCATTCGCACCTGCGATGAGCCCTTGCGCCTCAAAAAGCTCGGCATCAAAGATGATATGTTCCGCACTTGTGAGATTCCTAAGTGCGTAGGGTCCTATGTAGCCGGGCTCTAGCCCAATAGCACGCAGCTCCTCCTCGCTCATATCACACAGCTCATTTGCACCAATGGCATTGCACGCCTTGACCTCCTGCAAGCTGTCGCACCCGTGCATAAAAAAGAACGCAATCTCCGCCCTGCCCCCATCAAAGAGAGCCTTTTTAGCGACTGCCTTAAGCGTATAGTAGGAATCGACCTTGAAAAACTCCGCAAGAGCCTCGATAGTGCGCACGTTAGGAGTCTTAAACTTCGCAAAATTCGCCTCGGGAATCGGGGAATCGCTCTGTTTTTTTGCACGCCGCGCGGCCTCGATATTCGCGGCATATTCGCAGGAATCGCACACCGCAATGCTATCCTCGCCACTGTTTGCGAGCACCATAAACTCCTTGCTCCCGCTCCCACCAATCGCCCCGCTATCCGCCTCCACCGCGCGGAACAAAAGCCCAAGGCGCGTAAAAATCTTGCGATAGGTCGCCTCCATGAGATTAAATTCGCGCACCAAATCCGCCTCATCGGCATGGAAGCTGTATCCGTCCTTCATCACGAATTCGCGAGCGCGCAAGAGCCCAAATCTCGGACGTATCTCATCGCGGAATTTCAGATGAATTTGATAGATATGGATAGGCAGCTGCTTGTAGCTTTTCACAAAGCCCTTAATCATCTCCACCGCCGCCTCTTCGTGCGTGGGTCCAAGCACAAAATCGCTCTCTTTGCGATCCTTGAAACGCAAAAGCTCCTTGCCATATTTCTCAAACCGCCCCGATTCCCGCCATAATTCAGCAGGCGTAACAAACCCGAGCCGCACCTCCTGCGCGCCGCTTGCGTCCATCTCCTCTTTGATAATGGCTTGAATTTTATCAAGCACGCGCTTGCCTAGGGGCAAAAAGCTGTAGATTCCGCTACCTATTTGCTGGATAAATCCCCCGCGGATTAGGTATTCATGGCTCTTTAACGTCGTGTCTTTTGGGACTTCTTTGAGCGTGGGGGCAAAAAATTGTGAGAATCGCATTATTCCTCTTTCATTTTGGGGGTAGTGTCATATTCACAGCGGTAGCGATCGAGCATCATTTTTCTCTCATTCTCGATTCCAAAAAGGAGCTTCACCGCCTCCACGACGGTATCGGCTTTGGGCTCTTCAGAGATCTCTTTCAGTCGCACGGTAGGATGGTGCAAGAATGTATTAAACGCACTGTGAAGAATCTTCTCCACGCTCTTCTCGCACTCTTTGGGTAAAAAGCCCTTATTTAGGGCGCGATTTAGCTCTTTTAGCGCCGATTCCCGTGCCTGCTCTCGCATAGCTTTAATAATCGGATCGACTGAAAGCGATTGAAGCCATTTGAAAAACTCCTGCGTAAATTGCCCAATAATCCCATAGGCGCGCTTTGCCTGCTCCTCGCGCAAGGAGATATTTTTATTGACAATATCTTGTAAATCATCAACGGCGTAGATGCTAACCATCTCATTTTCAAGCGACTCAATATCGCGAGGCACCGCCAAATCAAACCAATAACGCTTAAAATTCTTCGGCACGACCATGTCTTTGGTAATCACCGTGTGGGGCGCACCCGTCGCACTAAAAAGGAGCTTATGACAATTAATAAGCTCTCCCAAACGCGAGAATCCCTCGACACTCACGCTCCCACCAAACTCTTTGGCAAACTCCTCTGCTTTGTTTTTATCGCGATTAACTAAAATCACGTTGCAACCTAGGTTATTCAGGTGTTTAATCGCCAGCTGCCCCATCTCGCCAAGCCCCACGACCACCGCTGTATCGCCTCCCAAATCGCCTAAAATCTCTTTAGCTTTTGAGACGGAAGCAGAGGCAACAGAGACGGGATTTTTGGAAATTTCCGTGCAGTTCCGCACGCTCGCGGCACAGCGGAAAGCAAAGTGCATAGCGCGCGAGAGCTTTTGCGAACAATATCCATGATCGTATGCGAATTTAAACGCGCTTTTAAGCTGCCCGGCAATCTGCGTCTCACCGATGACTAGGCTATCTAGGCTGCTTGCAACACAGAAAAGGTGATGAATCGCCCCGCTATCTTCGTAAAAATCCGCGCGCTCAAAAAGCTCCTCTCTGGGAATCTTCGTATGCTCTGCGAGCTTTTCAAGCAGAAAATCACTCGCTTTTTGCTTCTCTTGGACATTTAAGATAAATTCCACACGGTTACATGTGGAAAGGACGATTCCCTCATTGATGAACTTATTAATCAGCAATTCATGCAGTAAATCATCGCTACGTTTGGAACCAAAAGCAAGCCGCTCGCGCGTCGCCAAATCGGTATTCTTATGAGAATAGCTAACAATCAAGTAATACATGGCTAAAAATCCCTCTCAATCATCTCGCGCACAATCACGCCCAGCCGCTCGTTCCCCTGCACCTGCGCCAACGCCTCCTCGCCTAATGTTTTGGCGAGCGCATGGCTCTTCTCAATGCAGCGATGAAGCCTCATCTGCTCTTTAATCCATGCGCGCTCTGTTTCCTCAAGCTCCCTGCCAAAGCACATCTCAAGGCGCGCGCGCTCCGATTTCCCCAAACAATGGTAAAGATAAATGTAAGGAAGCGTCGTTTTCCCTTCGGCAAAATCATGGAGTGCAGGCTTGCCTAATGTGTGGGAATCCTGCGTAATATCCAAAATATCATCGATAATCTGAAAGGCTAGCCCCAAATTGCGCCCATAAAGTGCAAAAGGCTCGCTCGCCACCCCCGCTAATATCGCCGCACTCTCCGCACTCGCCTCGATAAGTGAAGAGGTCTTATCAGTAATCATCTCTAGATAGCGCGATTCCTCCGTATTAAAGAAAGAAGAGAGCTCCACATCAAGAAGCTCCCCGCAAGAGAGCCGCACCACCGCGCGCGAAATGCTTTTTGCCACCGCCATGGGGAGCGAAGTGAGCTCAAAAAAGGCTTTTGAGTAAAAAATATCGCCGAGCATGATGGCATTTTTATTGCCAAAGGTCGCATTGAGCGAAGGATTCCCGCGCCGCATGGAAGATTCATCTATCACATCATCATGGAGCAGCGAAGCACTCTGAATAAGCTCCACCACGGCACAGAGGCTGATACTCGCCTCGCTATCCCCTGCGATGTTTAAGATGAGCTTACTGCGCAACATCTTCCCCTGCGTGAGATTCCTAGACATCGCAAGTGCCTGCGCGCTAGGCAACTGCGAAAGCCACTCATCAATCCGCTCCTTAATACGCTCCAAAGCCGACACTGCCAACCTTTCCTTGGGAATCTAGTGTAAAATCTTTCCCTCCGTCGTGGATATAGAATTTTATCGTAGCCGCTTTTACATCGCGACTAAAATCCTTAAAAACGAGCCAAAGATAGGGAAATGAGAGCACTTTTGGTTCGGGTGCAAAGAGCGGGAGCTTGAAAGTGGAGCGTTGGAAATCGCGATAAAGGATAAACTGATGGACAAATCCGTCATATTTTAGATGCATGACCAACCCTTCGTTTTTATAAAGTGTCCAGCGGAAAAAGAGCTCCTTGATTTGCGCCTTTTGTTTGAAAGCCATTTTATACACTTCATCTTTTTTGAGCTCTAGCTCCCCCTTGTATTTCCAACTATCCGCATAAAGCGCACTAAAGGAGAGCAAAAAAAGCACACAAAATATAAGAATCTTCCTAGAATACCCCATGTTTCACTCGTTATTTGAGAGGATTCGCCCCGTGGATTCCAAAGCCAAAGAGCGCATTTTCTGCACAGAGTCCGCACCCAGCGCGTTTTTATGCGCTTGAAGCTTTGATTCCCACAAAGGATCAAGCTCTTCAAGGAGCGATTCCATAAGGGTGAGCCGCTCCAAAAGATAGAGCAATTCCGCAGAAGTAAGGTGCGCGCTCGCGTGGAAAATCACTTCCAGCCACTTCTCTTCTGGCGTCCCTTCAAAAATCTCATGCTCCAAATTCAAAGCGATTCCTTTTATGATATTTTACCTCTCGCTCAAATCCGCTTCACTCAGTAAAGCCCCGCGCGCGTAGCCTGAAGCCTGCCCTTTTAGATTAGCTTCTTTTAGATTGCTACCGATGATAGCTCAATTTCGCGTCCAACTCGCTGAATCGCCTAAACTAAGCGCGCGAACACAGATTTTTTATGCGCATAGAGCCCCTCTGCCTGAGCAAGAGCTCGGCGCAATGCTTGCCTAACTCTTGGATTCCTGCGTGCGAGAATGAGAGGATCGAGCTCTTTTTTATAAAATTCTCGGTTGAGATAGGCGAATAAAAGCGCGCTGTCCCGCCTGTTGGGAGCGTGTGATTTGAACCTGCGATGTAATCTCCGATAGGCTCTGGGGTATTTTTACCGAGAAATATCGCCCCTGCGTGGCAAATCAGAGGCAAAAGCGCGAAAGGATTCTTGCTTAAAATCTCCAAATGCTCCATGGCAATCTCATTCATAAGAGCCACCGCCTCTTGCATATCCTGCGCGAGGATAATTACCCCGCGTGTGTAGATGGATTTAGAATAGATCTCCTTGCGCTCCAAAGCCTCTGCCACACGAGAATAAACCTCTAAGGCAAGCCTTTTGCTCGTCGTAACCAAAATCGAGCTCGCCATCTCATTATGCTCGGCTTGCGAGAGCAAATCAAGCGCGATGAGATCGACTTTCGCGCTATCATCAGCGAGAATCCCAATCTCGCTAGACCCCGCCACCATGTCGATATTCACCTGACCAAACACAAGCTTTTTCACCGTCGCGACATAGATATTCCCAAAACCAGTGATGACATCAACCCGCCTGATACTCTGCGTCCCATACGCCATCACCGCAATCGTGCTCGCTCCACCCACCTTATACACCTCTTTGATTCCACACAGAGACAGGCGGCAGGCAGGAGCTCATTGGGCTCATTTGAGGGCATGGGTGTGCAAACCGCAATCTCCTTCACGCCGGCAACAAGCGCGGGAATCGCATTCATTAACAGCAAACTAGGATAGGCTGCTTTGCCCCCAGAAATATAAAGCCTAGCGCGATCCATCGGGGTAACTTTCTGCCCCAAAATCACGCCATTATCCTCCAAAACAAGCCACGACTTCAGCTTTTGTCGCATAAAAAGCAAAATCCGATCATACGCGCGGTGGAGCGCATCACGCAGGGAATGATCCAATTTTTTGTAGGATTCCTCCATTAGCTCCGTGCTAGTTCGTAGCTGCGTGGAATTTGCGGGAATCTAGCGATCAAACTTTGCCACATGCGCCAAAAGTGCCTCATCGTCCTGCTCTCGTATCTCTTTAATAAGCGATGAAACGCTAGGAATCACCGAATCCATATCGACATTGCTACGCTGCAAAAGCTCCTCAAATTCCACTCTGAAATTTGGAGAACGCTGTGTAGTTGTCTAATTTTTTTCATCTTCGCTCTTCAAATTCTCACTCCGAACATCCGCCGCTTCGTCCTCTTTTTGTGCTTTGGCATGGTGATTTTTCTGATTTCTTGCGCGCTCTTTAGCAAATTGCTGCATATCGGCTACCTCATCAAGCTCATCGAGAATCTCCACGCCCAAAAGCGTCTCAATCGCATCTTCAAGGCTCACCACTCCGGCGGTCTGCCCATACCCATCATGCACCAAAAATAGGTGCTCCTTGCGCTTGACAAAAATATCAATCAGGCGCAACACAGGCAGATTCTCCGAAATCGAAAACATCGGCTTCATCACCTCGCGCACGCTCATCTCGCGATGCCCCTCGATTCCCTCTTCTAAAATCGTCTGGCTCATCACCATACCGATGACATTATCTAGCGAGCCCTCATACACGGGAATCCGAGAGTGCAAATAGAGCCCATCAAGCTCGATGACATCTTTAATCAGCGCGTCGGCATCAAGCGCAAATACGACGCTTCGAGGGGTCAAAATATCGCGCGCACGGTAGTTTTTAAGCTGAAGCAGATTTTCAATCAGATCGCTCTCCTGACTGTGCAACGTGCCACTCTTCTCACCCATCTCCGCCATCGCGATAATCTCTTCTCGACTTGTTGTGTGGGAGGTTTGCCCGTGGCGAAAGATACCGGTAATTCCCCGAGAGAGCACCAAAAAAGGCGCGGTAATTTTGGTAAAAAAGTAGATCGTATAAACCGCTGGAACTACGAGCTTGTGCCAATAAACCGCCCCGATTGTTTTAGGCAAAATCTCAGAGCAATAGAGAATAACTAGCGTCAATCCCACGGCAAACGCCGCCTGCCACTGACTGCCAAAAAGCCTCTCCGCCTCGGCACCCACGCCCGCTGCGCCCATGGTATTTGCGAACGTATTTAGCACCAAAATCGCCCCCACGGAGGTATCGATATTCTCCTTTAGATATTTGAGAATCCTGCCGCTGGAGCTGTTTTGTCGTGCATACGTCTCGACGAAAGATTGAGGAATCGAGAGAATCGCCGCTTCAAGAATCGAACAGACAAAAGAGAGCGTAACGCACAATACGAGATAGAGAATCAGCAAAGACATCGGTTAGATTTTCCTAGTGTTTAGAGGTAGCTTTAAGGATATAAAAGAGGGGATTATAGCATGCAAAAAAGAAGGGAAAAGATAGGAATCGACGGAGTGCCATCTCTGACACTCCCTAAGCGAGGGATAACTATCCAAGTTGCGCTTTCAGCATCCAGATGCTCTTTTCAAACGCGCCGACTTTCTCATCGGCAAATCCTGCGGTAACTTTATCACCTGCGTCATCTGCCATTTTTGAAAGCTTTTTAAACTCGCCGACTAAAAATTCATAATCTTTCAAAACTGCCTCGGCAATGGCTTTGGAAGTGAAACTGCTCACCTCTTCTTCCTTGATTCTTGCATTTTTTAGAACAGAAGCGAGGCTCACAAGGGGCTTATCACCCAACTGCAACACACGCTCCGCCAAATCATCAAGTAAATCGGCAAAATCATCATACATCTCCTCGGTCTGCGCATGCACAGGGTGGAAGTCCATGCCCTTTACATTCCAGTGGAAATTGTGAAGTTTCATAAACATCACAGCGCTATCTGCTTGAAGAGATTTAAGGAGCTCAACTGTATTTTTCATCGCGTATCCTTTGTCATTAAATTTTTGTATTCTATCAGCTTTTCGCTTGATGGAAGTATAAAAATATTTTTCTTAAAAAGAAAATAATTATTATCTAAGAAATTTTCTTAATCATAATCCGAAATCCTTTCCGCTCCCCCTCAATGAGCGTTACTCTGCCCTCATGCGCCTCGATAATCCGCAGCGAAAGAGCCAGACCAAGTCCATTTCCTTTGATTTTCGTCGTCTTAAAAGGTTCAAAAAGTATGTTCTTATTCTCTATAGGTTTACCATCATCATAAATCTCAAAGATTCCCCACCCGCCATCTTCATGGTAACTAAGCTCAATATTCCCCTCCTCCTTATCCTCGAGCTCCTCAATCGCGTCAATTGCATTAAAAATGAAATTCTGCACCACGATTCCTAGGAGGTCAAAATCCGCCTCGATTCTCGCACCTGCAGGGAAGCGCACGTCAAGATGGATATTCGTGCTGTAGGGATAGTAGCTCATCGCAAGCTCGACCTCATCTTTCAGTCGCTCAAGCTCAAAAAGTGTGCGACTAATCTGCACCCCGCGCGAGAAAAGTAGCGTCGCCTTGATGATCCGCTCCACGCGCCACGTCGCCTTTTTAATCTCAAGCACCAGCGGCTTGCTCGCCATATCTACACGCTTTAGGAGCGTTGAGCTTAGGAGTGTGACCGAGCCGATCGGATTCCTGATCTCGTGCGCCAAATGTGCGGCGACCTGCCCCATGGAGATGAGCCGCTCCTTGCGTTTCTCATCGGTAATATCCGTCACGGAGATGATTTTTTTGCCCATTTTTTGATTAATCTGCACCAAATAATGACAGCTGTCAAATTCAAATTCCCCGCCACTTGGTTGTGCCAAAATATGCTCCAAAAGGTAGCTAATCTTGAAAGATTCGCTGTTTTGATAAACAAGCCCTCCTTCCTCATCAAGCACCCAAAGCGCGTTGGGAAGGAGCTCCAAAACGCCCTCAAAGAGCCCCTTAAGCTCGATAAACTCCTGCTCGACCTTGTAAGACTGCTCAATCAGCTCTTTTAAGCCACCCAAAAGGGCATTTTTATCGCTACTACTAAGGGAATCGAGGAGCTCTTGGGTAATCATGCGACTATTTTTGCTGCTCTTTTAGGTAATTAAAGAGCAATTCACTGTATCCAAACCCCCCGGCGAGCGTCTGACTTAGTTGCTCCTTATACATGGAATCGTAAATCTCATGCCCCGCTTCCTTTGGATAGAGCGGATTCTCAAGTTTTAGCGCAAGGTCAAGCATGGTCTTTAAAATTACCGCCTCAAAGGCGTCCGTCTGCTCTTTTAGCTTCTCATCATCACTTTTATACGCCTCGATATTGGGCATTTTCTGCGAAGAATAGAGCGCACCGCTAGAATCGATAGGAATCATCACTCACTCCTTATAAAATCTCCAAATCTACGCTAATCGCGCCCGAGCGCTTAATCGCCTCTAAAATCGCGATGACATCTTTAGGCGTCGCGCCCATGCGCTGCAGAGCCTTCGTAATACTCGCCACAGTAGGGGCTTGACCGCTTGTGCTAAGCGTCTTTGCCTCCAAGTTTAGCTGCGCACCATCGCCCATATCCATCGATTCCTCGCCACTAGAGGAATCAGGCGCAATCTTAATCGTAATCTCTCCGTGCGTTACCACCACCGAGCCGACTTTAACCCCTACACCCGCTACCACCGTGCCTGTGCGCTCATCAATGACGATTTTGTTCTCGCGATTGTAATCAATCTCGACCTCCTCAACACGCGCCAAAAACTCCACCATGCTCATGTTTTCCGGTCTATTAAGCTTAATCGTGCGCGAATCAATCGCCAAAGCTACAGGTGTGCCAAAGTGCTGATTAATGCTATTTTGCGCTCTTGCAGCATTCTGAAAATTTGAGCTTTTGAGACTCAAGGTCGCATTGACTTTAGAGTGCAAATCTAGGGGAATCTCGCGCTCAATAATCGCGCCACCATAGAGCATCGCCGCAAGAGGGTGATTCACGCCGCCACCCCGATCATTTTTGCCCCCGATACTAATCGCCCCTTGAGAAGTGGCGTAGATTCTCCCATCAACACCCGTTAAAGGCGTCAAAATGAGCGTCCCACCCTCAAGCGACTTTGCATCGCCGATTGATGAGACCAGCACGTCGATCCGATCGCCTTGTCGCGCAAAAGGTGGGAGCTTTGCTGTAAGCATGACTGCTGCGACGTTTTTGGACTTAATATCATCTGCGCCGATTTTCACATTGACGCTCTCAAGCATATTTGCAATGGATTGCATGGTAAATTTCGAGCTTGTCTTATCCCCCGTGCCATTGAGCCCCACGACCAGTCCGTAGCCGATAAGCTGGTTATCCCGCACACCCACGATGTTGGCAATATCCTTGATCCGCTCCGCCTGCAAAGGCGCACCCAAGGCAATCAGCACCGCAAAAATCTTCATCAAATCCGACATAGGTATCCTTCCGTCATTGTCGCTTTTTGTATCGCCACTTTCACGGGTAAAGCAAATATTGTGCCACGATTCCCATGTAGATTCTCGATTGCATGCTCTATGGGCTTATATTATAATTGGCAAAATGATAGTAGCTAACTTGTGCGAAAGAAATGAGGTTTATACATGATAGATAAAAATAATTTCAAACAAGTGCTACAGGCATTCGGTTTTACTGAAAACAAAAATATATTTTCCAAAAAGATCAGCACTCTTACTGGTAATATAATGAGCGTAAATTGGAATAAAAGTGAGCTGATTTATCCTAGCGCGGTAAAAATCAATGATCGAACCACTTGCAATTTTGAACATCCCGAAAATTTTGTTGTCTTTGAATGCGTGCATCGCCTGCTAGAAAAAGGCTATCGTCCGGAGCATATCGAACTGGAAAAACGCTGGAATCTTGGACATGACGCTAAAAGCGGCAAAGCTGATATTTGTGTTTATGATGAAGATGGTCAAAATATCTTGTTTATTATCGAATGCAAAACTGCTGGGCAGGAGTATTCCAAGGCATTGAAATTGCTAAGAGAGGATGGCGGACAGCTTTTCTCATATTGGCAGCAAGAGCGTAGCACAAAGTGGATCGCCCTATATGCTTCAGACTGGAAAAATGGGCAAATTACCTTTAGGAATGACATCATTAACTGCACAGATGATCCTAATATCATCAAAATTGCAGAAAAAGACAAGTCCATGCTTCTTTATAAAAATGCCACTTCAGTCCCAGAATATTTTGTGGTGTGGAGCGAAACCTATGGTCAAAAGCTCTGGCAGGAGTTGCTCTTTGGCGAAGAGACACAAGCATATAAAATAGGCATTCGCCCGCTACGCAAAAAAGATTTAAAGGATTTCGACCCCGATGATAAGATCGTAAATAAATTTGAAGAGATTTTGCGCCATAACAATGTCAGCGATAAAGAAAATGCCTTTAATCGCTTGGTCGCACTTTTTATCTGTAAGCTCGTCGATGAAATCACAAAAAACGATAACGAAATTGTGGATTTTCAATACAAACAAGGCACGGATACCTACGAAACGCTACAAGATCGCCTGCAGTGGCTCCATACCAAAGGTATGCAAGATTTCATGGGCGAGGAAATCTTCTACGTGCGAAATGACTATGCCGAGAATCTATTCAAAAACTTTACAAGTCATAAACGCGCAAAGGCCATTGAGGATCTGCAAAAAACGATCCGCAATCTTAAATTTTATTCAAACAATGATTTTTCATTTAAAGATGTTCATAACGAAGAGCTATTCTTGCAAAATGGCAAAATTCTAGTCGAAGTCGTCCAACTTTTTGAAAATCATCGCATCGTCTATCCGTCAAAACACCAATTTTTGGGTGATTTATTTGAACAACTTTTAAACAAGGGTTTTAAACAAAGTGAAGGGCAGTTTTTTACCCCTATTCCCATTACACGGTTTATTTGGGATAGCTTACCTTTGATAACGATTCCTAAAGTCATCGATTATGCCTGCGGATCGGGGCATTTTTTAACCGAAGCGGTAGAGAGTATCAATAAGCGTCTGAAAACAGATGAAAATAACGACTGGGTCAAAGAATATATCTTTGGAATCGAAAAAGATTACCGCTTAGCGCGTGTTGCAAAAATATCGCTTTTTATGAACGGTGCGGGCGGGGGAAATATCATTTTTGGCGATGGGCTTGAGAACCATAGAGAAAAAAAGATTGAAAATAATACTTTTGATATTTTAGTCGCAAACCCACCCTATAGTGTTTCGGCTTTTAAATCGCACTTGAAATTAAAAAACAATACTTTTGATTTGCTTAGTAGAATTTCCAATGATGGAAGCGAGATTGAGACACTTTTTGTCGAGCGCATTGCACAATTACTTAAACCAAAAGGAATCGCCGCGGTTATATTGCCCTCTTCCATTTTGAGTAACGATAGCAATAGCTACATCGGTGCGCGAGAAATTTTGCTGAAAAATTTTATGCTCCGTGCAATTGTGCAGTTTGGCAGCAAAACATTTGGCGCGACAGGCACCAATACGGTCGTGCTCTTTTTGGAAAAATATAACGAGCCACCTAAACAAAGCGATCTGAAACAAGACAGCGCAGAGGCGATTATTGGGGCAGAGGAGACGGCAGAATGGGAAGATGATGAGATTTTAGAGGCATATTTGAGAAAAATCAAGGTAACAAAAGAGTGGTATCAAAAATTCACTACCCAAAGCGCTTCATTTGATGGCTTTACGCAATGCGAATATCTAAACATGCATGCAAGCAGATTCCAGACACTTCCAAGAATCATAAAATTACAGGAATCAAGCACATTTAAAAAGCTCACCGCACAAGAGCAGAGCGAGCGACTTAAGCAGGAATTTTACAATTACGCAAAACCGCTTGAATACGAAAAAATACTCTATTTTGGGCTTACTTATAAGCAAACGACCTTAATTATTACCGCCCCAAGCGACAACGCCGAGCAAAAACGCTTCCTAGGATATGACTGGAGCAATCGCAAAGGTGCTGAGGGCATACAGATCCATACGCCCGGTGGCATGCTCTATAACGAACACGACCGCAACGCTATGGACACGATTGCAGCTAGCATTCGCAATAGATTTTCTGCAGTTGCAACGTTCAGCATTGACAAGGATAGGCAGCAATATTGCGCTTTAGCCAATCTCAGCGACATGATCGATTTTTCACGACTTAGCTTTAACAAAGCAATAAAACTTACGCTGGACAAGAAAATTGAAATAAAGAGTAAGTATCCCTTGGTAAGATTGGGGGAGATTGCTGAAGTTGCATCAGGAAATAGTGCTCCGCAAGAAAAGCGTTTATTTATAGATGGAAAATATCCATTTTTCAGAACATCTGATGTGGGTAAAGTACATTTATCTAAAAACTTAATAGAAGTTGCAGATTATCTCAATGATGATGGAGCAGAAAGATTAAAGAAATATCCTAAAGGAACTATACTGATGCCAAAGTCAGGAGCCTCAACTTATCTAAATCATAGAGCGATTATGGGGGTAGATGGTTTTGTGGCTTCTCATTTGGCAACTATTATTGCAGATAACGAAAAAATATTGACAGATTTTTTATATGAGTTGTTAGTGCTGGTAAAAGTACAAAATATAAAGGTAAACTCAGATTATCCTTCATTAAATAAAAGTGATATAGATAATATAAAAATCCCCCTTCCACCGCTTGCTATTCAACAACAAATCGTAGCGGAATGCGAAAAAGTCGATGAGGAATATAACACGAGTCGAATGAGTATAGAAGAGTATAAAAAGAAAATAGCTCAAGTGTTCGAGCGACTTGAGGTTATTGCAAATAACGGGGGGGGGGGGGGCCAAGCTATCAAGAATTAGAGATCTGTGCAGCGTAATCAATCCCTCAAAGTCCGAACTATCAAATCTCGACAATAGCACCCTTGTATCGTTTATAGAGATGGCTTCTGTTAGCAATGACGGCTATATTGAAAGTAAAATAAACAAGCCTTTATCGGAGATGAGAAAAGGAAGTTATACATACTTTGCGGAAAATGATATTCTCATTGCTAAAATTACACCTTGCATGGAAAACGGTAAATGCGCCATTGCTAAGGGATTAACCAATAAAATAGGCTTTGGAAGTTCTGAATTTCATGTTTTAAGATGCAATAACCAAATTCTCAATAAATACCTGTTCAGCTATCTCAATCGCGAAACAATAAGGCAGATGGCAGCAAAAAGAATGACTGGAGCAAGCGGACATCGCAGAGTGCCCATTGATTTTTATGAGAATCTAGAAATCCCCGTCCCTCCTCTTCCTGAGCAACAACGGATAATAGAGGAGGTTGAAAGTTACGAAAAAGCCATTGCTCAAGCAAAAGCGCTCATGGCTACTTGCGCAGAGAAGAAAAAAATGATACTGGATAAATGGTTGTAAATCCGCAACTCTTTTTACCGCCTCATTGCTAGAGTATGGATTCCCGCTTTTTCTTTTTAGGAAGTGGCAATTCATCATACATCGCATTAAACAAATCGGAGAGAAACTCCCTGTCATCGA
>JBQMYQ010000028.1:0-23361 GCA_052173415.1 Wolinella sp.
CCTCTTCATTATCGCTCAATATATAAGTTTTTCTAAACTCATCAAGCGTCCTTTTCCCCAGTGTGTCGCCATCAAAGCAGAGCTCATTCCGATACAGCCTATTATCCGTGCCATAGAGAGAGCGAATATGCGAATAGTGCGTCAAACAAGTCCAAATAAGGCACTGACACAAGAATCGATCCAGCTTGCCGCTTCTTACATCTTCGTGATAGGTTTCAGCCTTATCGCCGCTTCGCATCAGCATGGACATGATTCTCCAGTCATTATTGTGGTCTGCGTATCTTGATGCTGCAAACATAGGCAATTTTTCTAAAAAATTATCATCACGCAGGTAAAAACCGTTTCCATTGTATTTTCCTGCCACAAGCAAATTGCAATGCAATCGTGGATTATCAAATCCCGCACTATCGGTTACCATATAGCCTAGAATATTTTTATTATAATTTTTATCAACTCTTATCTGCTTATCGCTTTTTGAGATAGCTTCCAATCCATTTAATCCAATCGCTATGCCATCTTTTGTATCGCTATCAAAACTGCGGTTGTCATAAAATTTTTCGCTAAAAATAGAGTAGATCCTCCTTACTCTAATCTCGCCCTGCTCTATGCAGGCTTCCTTTTCATCTAAATCTATCGCTTTTAGATGTAGCTCTTGAGTTGTTTCATCATTTTCATTACTCCATAAAGCACACATTATAGTCGCAGGGGTGGGAGCGTGGAAATGCTTCCTGTTGAAGGCGTATCCATCTATGAATTTTTTATTCACGAGGTGTTGAGATTTCCAGTATTTCACAGGAGAAAGCACCACATAGCTATCGGTTTTCTCTTTTAAAAAATACTTAAATGCCGACCAAATAAAGGCATTGCTCATATCATTTAAGACTGAACCTTTTACATTTTCATCTTTTTTCATCTCCTTTACTACATAGCTATTTTTCCAGTCTGAATGTGTTTTGCCCAAGCCCTTTTTTTGAAATTCTACGCTAGTTGTCTCTGCGTAGGGCGGATTCTCATATAAGATGATGCTGACTCGCTCTGCGACTTTAGTCTCCTCAATAACGCTATGAATTTTATCTATAAACTCTTTGCTTAAAGCATTTGCACCACTCAAGAAGCCATCTTTATTTAGAGCAGGTAAGTCCTTTGGCGGCTGTGGTATAGGTGGTATTATATATCGCACACGCCTACCGATTCTATCTTTTAATACATACCATTCTTTTAATTCATAGGTATTTATAATCACGTGGGATAGCTCCTCATCACTAAGTACTTTTTCTAAGTTTCCCGTGCCGGCACATCGATCAATGATCACATAATCATTGCCTTTTGGGACACGATCAATCGCCTTTTTGAGCAATTCATGAGCTAGCTCACAATAGGCTAAAGGGGTATAAAAGGCTCCCAATTTCTTTTGGGTAATCGGGTCATTTAACAAGTCCATAATCAGCGCAAATTCACCCTCTTCGCCATTCCACGCTTTTATATACGACTTTAGCGCGCCTTTTGGCTTTCTCAGCTCCTCAAAAAATTTCCTTTTTTCCGCTTTTTGTCCGTATTGCTGGGCTATTTTGTAGTAGAGCTCGCTCCACCCATAGACATTGTGGACGCTAATATCCGCCTGAAAAAATGAATGCGGGCTATTAATCTCGTTAACCAACTCCTGCATTGCCGCGGCATTACCTAGCTGATAGGCTATTTTCTTTGGCTCGGATTTTTCATAAAAGCCCTCTATACCTGCAGAAGCCTTGAGTGAAGCATATTGCGGTATATCATTTATTATTTCCGGATAGTCGGCTGATGGATATACATATACGCAGGACTCATCTTGACTAACAAGCATAATTTTCCCGGGAATCGGCTGTCCGTTGGCATTAAATCTCGCAAGATAAATCAACGCCTGTGCCAAAGCCTTTGAACGCCCATATGCGGTAACATTTTGCTTATGCTCAAACAAAATACCCTCTGTGTAACCATCTGTGCTTTTGTCTATTGTTACTTTCTCTTCCCAATTTTTAAAAGTGCCTTGATAAAAAGCGATTTGATAGGTTTTTTCATCGGTATTGATAACTTGTGAAATTTTCGCCATTAACTTTCCTTGTTATTTGTTTTTCTCTATCGGCACAAACGGTTGCATATCGAGGAATCTAAACTCAGAAATCTGTGTTTTTACCTTATCTGAAGTAATCCACTCAATAAAACGTAACGCTTCTTTATGATTAGTATCAGCGCAATGTTTAGGATTTGTTGCGATCACGTAGTATAAATTTTTAAGAGTATTTTTATCTTCAAACACGATAACTAGAGGGGCATTTCCTTTATAATTTGCCTCATATTTTATAAAAGTTCCACGATCGGTTAATGTTGCGCCCTGATACTCCTGTGTGATATAAAGAGTCGCTAGCATGCCCTGCCCTGTTGTGGTATACCACGATTCCTGAGCGGGAATCGCACCTAAAACTTTGCGCCAAAGCCCTTGCTCTTTTATATGTGCAGCAGAATTATCCCCTCGTGTGAAAAATTTTATTTGCTCTTTTTGTATCACTTTTAAAAGCTCTGCAAGGTGCTTGCCTTTGAGTTTTTCTTTAAGTGAATAATGAGCAACTAACACAAAATCGTTAAACATCACGGGTGTGCGATGAAGCGCGACCTGCCTTTTGATGTAGTGCTCTTCCGTCTTGGGAGCGTGCGTAAAAACCACATCAACACTACAATTTTCAGCCATCTTGAGCGCATTGCCTGACCCCACAGAAACCCATTTGAGCTCCACACCCGTGTCACGACGATAAATAGGAGCGAGTAGATCCAAAAGCCCCGTATTATCCACGCTCGTGGCACTCGCCATTCTGAGCTCGGCTGCACTCAGAGAGATTCCCGCAAAAAACGCAAACGAGAGGATTCCCGCCCCCATTTGAAAGCTATTTTTAAAAAGATGCACCACCACACCTCCAAAACGATTTGTTTGGATAAATCACAGATAAACAGCATGGGTATTTTAGCAGTATTAAGTAGAAGCCACACGCTCATTTGAGCAAATGAACGCTCTGCTTTTGTGGATAAGTTTAGCTCGTAAATCTAACGGAATTGGGGGCATTACAAAAAAACAATACAAGCATTAATTCTCGGGAATCGCGCGATTCTTGCAAAATCTCAGCGATCCTTTCTGCTCTTGCAACCACTCCCGCTTCCGCAACCGCAATCACGATCTTTTGAAAAATGCTGCTTGTATAAAATCCACAGGGCAACTAGGAGGAATCCTCCTAAAATTGCCACTTCATAGAGCTCCATCGCTTAGTTGAGGATCTTCTTGCCATCAATCTCGACTGTGTGCCCCTCGCCACCATCAAAAATCACCTTGTATTCGCCACTAGGCTTCTTGAATGTCGCTTCGCTGTTTTTGTCAAACTTCTTCTCTTCAAGCGTCTTGCCCGCCTGCACGACTTTAACTTTCACACCGGTCGCGGAAGATCCATCACTAAAACCGCCCTCGCACATAATCGTGCCATCGCCATTATCAACGCAACTCATGAGGGCTGTGTGAGCCAAAAGCGTCTGCACTGATACCAAAAGAGCCAAAACTCCGACTTTAAGAATGCTATTCATTGTTTCTCCTTTGTTTTTGGTTGAAATTATTCGGAATGAATCCTAGCGCAATAACGCTTATGAGAATAATTCCATAAAATGCAAGCAGCATGGGGATTGCAGGAATCCCAAAGGCATTACCCACCGAATAGACCGCAATCGCGACAATTAAGCCCAACATCAGTGGATAAAATAGCGCGAAAATCATCCAGCCCCAGCTCGCGAGCTGCGTCTTAAGCACGACAATTGTCGCGATACAAGGCGGCGTCAGTGCCATGAACAGGATCATAGCTACCCCCGCAAGAGGCGTGTATCCGCCTTGTGTGCGAATACCATCTTCAGGACGAGTGCCCTCGGTGGTCGATTCCTCAAAAAGCGCACCAAGGGTCGCTACAAAACTCTCGCGCGCGGCAAAAGAGCTTAAAAACGCAATATTAATCTTCCAGTCAAAGCCCGCATATTGCGTAACATGCTCAAGCATCTTTCCTGTGATTCCTAAAAACGAATTCGCAATCTTCTCATCTTTCATCTCCCTAAAGAGCGTTTTGCGAAACGAGATGATACGGCGCAATTCGCGCTCCACCTTAAGTGCATCCTTATCCGAACGGTCGCGAATAATCCTAAAAAACAGCTCATTCTCGCTCTTGTATCGCTCATTAAGCTGCACAAGCGCACTCTGCTCGGTAATCCTCGTGCGCTCTTGACGATAATTTTCAGAAAAGCTGATGAGATTCATTAGTTTTTCTTCCGTGTCCAGCTCATGAGCATAGGCAGTATCGGCGATTCCCGCGAGGAATTTATCATGCGCGCTTTGGAGCGAATGCCTAAATTCACTCTGCTTCTCGCTTGAGATTCCCGGGAATTGAATAAGCACAAAAAGCACCACGGCAACGGCTAAAACAACGGTAACGACTTTCTTCAGATAGAGCCACACCTTATGCCACGCCGCCATCAAAACCCCGCGCCACGTGGGCAGATGATATGGGGGGAGCTCCATCACAAAGGGCATGGTCTCTTTGGAGCGCAAGATTGTGAGCGAGAGGATTTTTGCCACAGCCAAAGCAACCATTACAGTTAGGGTTGAGATAACAAACATCACGAGGGCTTTCTCTTTGGCAAATAGCACCGATACAATGAGGACGAAAAAAGGCGTTTTGGCAAGGCAATTCAGAAAAGGGACAGTCAAAATCGTCGCCCACCGTGCCCGCACATCTCCGATTCCCTTACTTGCCATGATCGCCGGAACCGCGCAACCCCCCACAACCACGCCACCCATTACATAAGAGAGCGTGCTCTGCCCATGTAAGCCATAACTCCTAAAGAGCCTATCTAGTGCAAATGCCATACGCGCCATGTAGCCGGAATCCTCCAAAATCGCAATGAGCGAGAAGAGGATCATGAAAATGGGCAGGTAGTTCAAAAGAGCGAGCACGCTATTAGCCATCCATATCCCAAAATCGCGCAAAATAGGGATTTTACCGAGTGTCTCCGCAGGGAGCAAGCCGATAAACCACTGCTTGAAAGCCGCAAGAATCGGCCATGTATATTCTGTCAGATGATAGCCCTGCACGATGGATAGGTAATAGATTGTATAGATGACCCCGAGCAAAATAGGCAGCGCGAGCCAGCGGTTGAGAACAATTTTATCGATTCGATCGCTTAATGAGCCCTTGGCGTAGGGATCTTTGGTAAGTGCTTTGCTCAAAATCTTCTCACAGGCTTCATAGCGCGCTAGAGCAACTTTCGCACTATCCTCTTGCTGGCGAATCTCCCTAGGAAGTATGGGAATCGGGGGCTTTTTGTCGATACTTTTCAGGATTGCGTCAAAAATACGCTTCTTCTCTTTTTGATTGCGCGCCGTGCATAGGAGTGCGTGCATACCAAGCGCGTGCTCTAGTGTATTCAAATCATACTGATAGCCACGCCCCTTGGCCACATCTGCCATATTAAGTAAAAGCAAAACGGGAATCCCAAACTCCATCACCTGCGTGGTTAGATAGAGCCCTTTGAGCGGATTTGAGGAATCGATGAGATTAATAATTAGATCAGGTTGTTCATCCTCGATATAGTCAAGACTGACGCGCTCTTCAGGCGAAAATGTGCCCAAAGAATAGATACCGGGGAGATCCACGAGCTCAATCTCATATTCCTGCAAGGTGAAAAAGGCACTCTTTTTATCAACTGTTACGCCTGGGTAGTTTGCGATGTGCTGATTTGCGCCACTTAGCGTGTTAAAAAGGGTCGATTTCCCGCAATTTGGCTGCCCAAGGAGTGCAATTTTAAGCTGCTTAGGAGGCATTATTTTGCTCCTTTGTATAAGCAATATCAATTAAAGTAGCATCAATACGGCGGATTCCCACATCTCCGCTCGCCACTCGCACCCAGAGCGGATCAAGGAGCGGGGCTTGACGAATGATTTTAATCTTGCGCCCCGGGAAAAATCCCATATCAAGAAGCTTTGAGAGTAACGCCCCCTCAGCTCGCACCTGCACGATTGACGCCTCCGCTCCATGAGGCAACTCTACTAGCGTCATTTGGCGATTCCTCCGCAAAATTTTGGCACATCATATCAAAAAAACAGAGTCAATGCACAATAATCACTCTCATCATTAAAGAGCAGAGAAAAGGCAAACACAAAAGTGCCCCTGCGGGTTTGGCTATGCGAATATATTTATAGACCCCTTACTTTCACTCTTTGTAGCTTTTCGCGCTCTTTTTTCTTTCGATTTAGATACAAAAGCCACCCCGTAAGGACAAAAAGAGGCATACACAGGCTACTCACAAAAAATAAAATCCGCCCAAAAAGCCCGAAAAATTCACCACTATGCACTTGGCGCATACTCCCCATAATCTGCTCATTAAGGGCATTATTTTCATAGCGATCATGTGCAAGAATCGTGCGATTCCTCACATCAATCCTAAGCTCATTTTGCTCTCTATTATGACGCGCATTTTCATCAAGGTAAAAAAGATTATAAACCTGCCCTTTCACGGGGAAAGCAATCAGCAAAGACGAATATCCCTTAGGAATCGCCTCTAAAGCAACCTCAAAAAGCCCCTCCACATCTTGCGCGAGCAGTGTCACATTTTGGGGTGGGAGCGCGGGCTTGGAATCAGAGGCGGGAATCGACGCTCCCTGCTGTGATCGCTTCATTTGTGTCTTGAAGCGCGCAGGAAGCTCAACATTCATCGCAGAATAGAGCATTTCACGATACCAAGGATAAGACCAGTAAAGCCCCGTGAGCGAAAGGAGCAGCAGGGGTATGAGCAACCAGATTCCCGCGGCGGAATGGAGCTTGTATAAAAATGCACGCTTTTTGAGTTTGGGACTGACACTCAACGCTGCCTTAAAATTCTTCCTAAGGCTCGGATAATAGAGAATCACGCCACTAAGCGAAAGAATAATAAGCGCGATTGTCGAAAGTGCAACGATCTGCTTCCCTGTCTCTTGATTTTCGCCTCCAAACAAAAGCCATCGGTGCAAGCGCGTCATCGTAGAGAAGAATCCTCTGCCCGTAAGGCTAGAGACCATCTCTCCCGAATAGGGATCGACATAGATTCCTATGCCTCGGCGACGGTGGCGTCCTTGCGCGTTAGGCAGCTGAACGACAACGAACAAAAACTCATCTTTTGCAGGAATCGTAATTGATGCAATACGCCCATCAGGATATTGCTGTTGCACTCTGCGCAAAATCTCTTCATATGTGAGCCGCTCGCCCTCTTTTGGAGCGGGGTGGAAAACATGCGGATTGAGCAGGCGAGTAATCTCCTGCTCAAAAGAGAGTGTCGCACCACTCAATCCGATGAGAAGTAGCGTCAATGAAGCTACGATTCCCAAAAACCAGTGAATTTGAAAGAAAAATTTTCTAAACATCGAGAATCGCTACTTTTTAGCGCTCTCCCATGCAATACCCTCGGAGACATTAAATGTAAGCGTCAAAAGGTAGCCTTTGGACTCAAACGCCACGCCCTCATATTCGCCTTTCACCTCTTCTGTATAGCGCACATCGACAAAATATCCGCCCTTCCACGGGGTCTCTAGTATAACCATACCTTCATCATCGCTTCTAAATTCTTTTGACCATTTGTGCGGACCATACAGTTTGACCATCTGCTTAGCCAAAGGCTTGCCATCAAAAACGACTTTCATCTTATTGCTGTCTTTCGCACTAGGCACGAGGTCAAGTTTTAGCAGATTTTTTGTCTCGCTACGCCCTGTGCGTGCCAAAAATATGCGCTGCACAACCTCTGGAGTGAGACGACTTTTGCGAGGTTTCATCACTTCTGTCAATGCCACATCGCCCTCGCTTGCAAGCTCAAGCTTGATGCTCTTCTCCATTCGTTCTATCTTTTTGACACGATTCTTAGGTGTGAGCTGATCGAGCTTAAACATCTCAAGACGATCTTTATTTTCGATCATATCCCTCGTCCAATGTCCAAAAAACATCTGAGCATTTTTGCCATCGCGCTCCAGCCATACTTCGTGTGCCATTGCACCTGAAGTCACCAATGCAAGCAGTGTTGCAAGCCACAATTTCTTCATAAATTTCTCCTTGAAATTAAAGTTAGAAGAACGAGATTCTGCCAACTTAAACTTTATTTATCCTGATAAGTATTCTTATTAATCTTATTGATAGGGCACAAAGTGCAAATTCCCCACAAAGCCTCTCTGATTATCGAAAAAACGCCGTGGCGTGCGATTCCCGATTTGATAATACTCTCCTCTAGCACCCCATTTTTTGTGCTTAAATAAGCTGGTTGAAAAAGCAATTTACTCTGCGCGATTCCCATCCATTCCTATGCATGGGTTACGTCAAATAATAGGCGATAGGGACTTTAATTCTCACGCTTCGCTTAGGGGGTGGGAATTCTGAAGCCGCCTTTTTAATCGTCTCAAGCGCGTGCTCATCAAGGAGCTCATGCTTTGAGCTTTGAATGATATTAATCCACGCGATTTTCCCCTCTTTAGTTAGTCCAAACTCCACCATCACTTCGCCTTGCATCTTCATTCGCTGCGCTTGGCGCGGGTATTTCTTATACTTTGCAATCGCCGCATGGATACGCGCCAAAAACTCCCTATCCTTATCAAAAGTCGCAAGCACCTCCTCGCTAAAAGGCGCATCACTCGTATCCTCAGTGATATTCTCTGAGCTAGGGACTTCAGGTTCGCTTGCTATTGGCTCAAGCTCTTCTTGTTTTGGTTCTTCCTTTGGTTCTTCCTTGAGAATTTCCTCTTTAGGAATCGGAACGGGAATCTTCTTTGCAACGCGCTTTTTTGGCTCTTTTTTAGGTGGCATGGGCTCAGGCGAGGTAGATTCCTGAGATTTAGGAGGCTGAAACTGACCCATTTTGAGAGGAATCAGCGCTCTTTGGGATTGTGAGACAAGCTCTTTTTGCGCAGGATAGAGATAAAACCCGCCAATAATCAACGCATGCACAAGACATGAACTGCCAAATCCGATCCAAAAGCTACTACTATTTTTGTTTGGCAGTGATTTGGAAGTTTTCATGACCTTTTGCCTTTAGAATATCCACCACGTCGATAAACATACCAAATTTACTCTCTTTATCGGCGCTATACACGACAAGGGAATCTTTCTCAAGCTGTTCAACTCGAAGACGTAACGCATCCAAAACCACCTCGACATCATCAATAAAGAGTCGATTCTCAGAATCGACTATGATCTCTAGCTTATGATCCGTGCGCTTTTGCTCCGCCGTGGAAGCCTCGGGCAAATCAATCTTGATTTTACCCTGAGCAATGAATGTCGATACCGTCAGAACAATCGCCAAAAGCACAAGCATAACATCGATGAGAGGAATTACATTAAGCCCCTCCGGACGTTTAAGACGCATTTTTAAGGCTCTTCCACTTGTTTATATACACATCTACCTTGCGAAGACAAGAGCTATACGCCACCAGCGTGGGAATCGCCACCAAAAGCCCGAGAGCCGTAGCATAAAGCGCGGAGGAGAGCCCTTTTAGGATTGCGTTCGTATCGATTCCGCCACTTCCCATGTCATAAAAGGTAATCATTATCCCGAGCACCGTGCCCAAAAGCCCGACATACGGGGCATTTGAAGAGATAATCGAGAGCACGGTGAGGTTTTTGGTCAGATCTGTTTCAAGCTGATTAATATCCTCATACCCTTGAACATCAAATTTCCTATAACAGATCAACCGCTCAATCACAAAGGTCAAAGCCACAAGACTCATCGTCCCCAAAACACCCAAAATCACGGGATCGAGGAAACTTTTAATCGACTCTGCAATGTTAGGATTCATGAACAACCTCAGAAAATTAATTACACGTAGGCAGGGATTGTAACACAAAATTTGTATTAAAAGAATAATTATCATAATGAAACAAAAATTGATCTCACAGCCCCTGATCCATTATAATCTCGCTCACACTATGTTTAAGGATTTTCTCAATGGCTAGAACTTATCCTCTTGCACCCGTGCTGAAATGGGCTGGCGGAAAGCGAGGGCTACTGGGCGAGATTCTTCCATTTTTCCCAAAGCGCATGGCGTGCTACTGCGAGCCATTTGTGGGGGGGGGGGGGGGTAATTGTTGCCACCGCGCCTAAAAGGGCGATGATTAATGACATAAACGCCGATTTAATGAGCGTTTATGAGACGATAAAAACAGACGTAGATTCCCTCATTGCTTCGCTTAAGACGCACCAAAATAGCGCGGAGTATTTCTACGCCCTGCGCAATCTTGACCGCGACAAAGCGCACTATCAAGCACTCTCCAAGGTGGAGCGCGCCTCAAGATTCATCTATCTGAATAAAACCTGCTTCAATGGGCTGTTTCGCGTCAATTCAGCAAATGAATTTAATGTCCCTTTTGGTCGCTACAAAAACCCGAATATCGTGAATGAACCCGCCTTGCGCGCGATGAATCTCTACTTCCAAAAGAATGATGTTAAGCTCTTTAGCGAAGATTTTGCACTCACGCTAGAGCGCGTCCCCAAGGACAGTTTTGTCTATATCGACCCTCCGTATGACCCAATCTCTGAGACGGCAAATTTCACGAATTACCACAAAGGCGGCTTTGATAAAGCACAGCAGAAGCGTCTTAAGGAGTGTTGTGATGAGCTGCACCGCAAAGGGGTCAGATTCCTGCTTTCAAACTCCGCGACGCCCTTTATCATGGAGCTTTATGGAGAATATAAGATCCACACAATCCAAGCCAAAAGGGCGATTAGTGCCAAAAGCAGTGCTCGCGGCGTGATTAATGAAGTGCTGGTGCGAAATTATGAGCCTTAATAATGACGCATGGAGTGCGCTTTTTGCGGAGCATCATATTCTAGAAGAGATTGAAAAACACGGGCAATTTAACATTACAGCCAAGCAGATTGCGCGCTTTAGAGAGCCAAGACTCATGACGAAATTCGACCACAAGGTCAATCTGCCAAAGATTTTCGCCGATAATGCCCTTGCGATTCTCCCAATTACGCGCGGAAGCTACGTCATCTCCTCTTTTGAGGCTTACAGGGCGATTCCCGAGCCTCTTCAAAAACCGCAGAAAACCACCACTCCTTCGCACCTTCAGAGCCTTTCAGAGGAGTTTATCACAAGTGAGAGTATTGCGCTTAATTACGCGCTTGCTACAGGAATCTTGGGTGATTTTTTAGGCGATGAGAAGCTCACAGCCACCGTGAATGGGCGCATGGGCTCGGGAAGTTTTGATTTTGAGATTGACACAAAGGCAGGCAGGAGACCCATTATGGTGCGAAATTCCCAGATTGAAATCGACGCAGCGTATGAGGGGAGCACTCATCTTGCACTGTTTGAAGCAAAATGCAATCTCTCAGAAGATCTAATTATTCGGCAACTCTATTATCCTTTCAGAGTTTGGAGCAACAAAATCCACAAGCCCATCAAATCGATATTTTTGCTTTTTTCTAACGGAGTTTTTTATCTTTATGAGTATCGCTTCGAGGATTTTAGGCACTACAACTCGCTCATGCTCACAAAAGCAAAGAGCTACGTCATTGATACAAAAATCAGCAAACGCGATCTTGTGGAGATTTTGGAGAAGACTCAGGTTGTGTGTGAGCCATCTGTGCCCTTTCCGCAGGCAGATAAAATGGAGCGGATTATTAATCTAATCGAGCTATTACATAAGAATAGCTTAAGTAAAGAGCAAATCACGACCAAATACGCTTTTGATGCGCGTCAGAGCGACTATTACGCAAATGCGGGGCAATATCTAGGAATCGTGGAAAAATACAAGGAGCAAGGCGAGGTGCGATTGCACCTCTCTGCTTTGGGGCGACGCATTATGTCCCTCCCACATAAAGAGCGACAGCTTGCAATCGCTCAAGCAATCTTGGAACATCGCGTATTCCGCGAGGCATTGAAGCACTATTTGCAGCACGACGCGCTGCCTGACATACAGGGAATCGTAACGCTTATGCAAAAAGCTGCGCTGCATAAGCTGCATGGAGCAAGCACGCTGACACGCCGAGCTGGGACGGTGGCGAGCTGGACGCGCTGGATTATCGGACTTCTAGGTTAGCTTTTAGATTTTAGCACGCGTGAGGCATTGAGCACCGCGATGAGCGCAACACCCACATCGCCAAAAACTGCCTCCCACATGGTGGCGATTCCCATCGCGCCCATGATGAGGATCGCCCCTTTGACTCCGAGCGCGAAAATGATATTTTGCCAAACGACCGCGTGCGTATTTTTAGCGATTTTGATTGCAGTGGCAACTTTGCCGATTTCATCATTCATAATGACGACATCAGACGCCTCAATCGCTGCGTCTGAGCCCATCGCACCCATGGCGATTCCCACGTGGCTAATGGCTAGCGAGGGCGCGTCATTAATCCCATCACCGATAAAAGCCACTTTCGCGCCGGCTTTGGTAATTTTCTCCAGCTCTTCTACCTTCTGATGGGGCAATAGCTCGGCTTTATAGTCGATTCCTAGTGCAGTGGCGACTTGCTTTGCACTCTCATTTTTATCGCCACTCAGCATAAGAAAGCGCGCGATTCCCATGCGTTTAAGCGAATCAATCGCAGATTTTGCCCCATCTTTAATCTCATCACGCAATCTAATACTCCCAAGCAAAATCCCTTCACGCGCGATATACACGACACTTTCGCCCCTGCTCTCTTCTGTGCTAGGTCGCAAGATTCCCATAGGGATTGCAACTGCATGCTCTTCCATGAGTTTTGCACTCCCGCATAGCACGCGCGCACCCCCAATCATCGCGCTTACTCCATAACCTGAATGCTCCGTATATTCGGCGATTTCAAATTTCACCTCCTCGCCGAAAGCGCGCTGGATCGAGCGGGCGATCGGGTGGTTGGAGTGCGATTCGCTAAGCGCGGCTAATCTTAGCACCTCCTCTTTGCTTGAGCCCTTGAGTGCGTCGATTCTTGCGACTTCAAAGACTCCTTTACTCAGTGTGCCCGTTTTGTCAAAAACAAGCGTATCGACCTCCTGTAAGGCTTCGAGGAAATTCCCACCTTTAATCAGAATCCCCTCTTTTGAGGCTTTGCCGATTCCCGCAAAGAAGCCTAAAGGGATTGAAATCACAAGCGCGCAAGGGCAGGAGACGACCAAAAATACGAGAGAGCGCGCAAGCCACGCTTCAAAGCTCGCCCCCTCTACAAACAGCGGAGGAATGAGCGCGAGCAAAAGCGCGAAAAAGACGACTGCCGGTGTGTAATATCGGGCAAATTTCGTAATAAATTGCTCCGTTTTTGCCTTTTTGGAGCTCGCATTTTGCACAAGATCCAGGATCTTTGCGATGGTTGATTCTTGGAAAATTTTCGTCGTTTGAACGCGCAATGTCCCCTGTTTATTGATCGCTCCTGAGAGGATTTCATCGCCCACATTCACGTCTTTGGGGAGCGACTCTCCATTGAGCGCGAAGAGATCCAGCGAAGAGCTCCCGCTAAGCACGACCCCATCAAGAGGCACTCGCTCGCCCGCTCGAATGATGATAACGCTCCCTAAAGGCACTTCAGCTGGGGGGATCTCGTGGCTCTCGCCCGCTTGCTCGATTCTTGCAAATTCAGGGCGGATATGCAAAAGTGAAGTGATTGATTTTCTTGAACGCTCCACTGCTAAGCTTTGAAAAAATTCACCCACGCGATAGAAAAGCATTACCGCCACAGCTTCGGGATATTCACCGATTATAAATGCTCCAATCGTGGCGATTCCCATTAAAAAATTCTCATCAAAAATCTCTCTGCGCGCGATATTTTTTAGCGCGAGAAGAAGCACCTCGCCTCCGATAAGCAGATAAGCTAAAAGATAAAAAATCAGAGAATCGCCCAAAAGTGCGAAACAAAAGAGGATCGCTCCAAGCGCAAAACCCAGGAATCTAGGAGAGCGTATCGCAGAAAATGAGGAATCTTTAAGGAATCTAGAGCTCGCGTCCTTTTGTGCTATTTTTACCTCTTGTGATGGCATTATAGATGTAGGCTCATCATAAGACACCTTAGCATGAGGCTCGATACGCACGACCGCCGCCTTTACCTCCTCAAGATTTAGCTCGCGCTCGCTTCCCAGCACAACGCGCCCGAGACTAAAATCCACGCTCGCCTTTTTGACCCCGTGTAGCCTTTTTAGCCCATCTTCAATCTTGCTTAAGCAGCCAGCACAGTGGATTCCCTGAAGTTTGAAGTGATATTCACTCGGTGTATTCGCCATTTGCATGCTCCCCTCCAGAACGCTCCAAAATATGCTCCATCCCCTGATCGAAGATGTTTTTAATATGCTCATCATCAAGCGAATAAAAGACTACTTTGCCCTCTTTACGCGCTCTCACAAGACGCGCTTGGCGCAGCACTCGGAGCTGGTGTGAGATCGCTGATTGCGTCATACCTAAAAGCGTGGCGATGTCATAGACGCACAGTTCGCTCTCAAAGAGCGCGGAGAGGATTTTGACGCGCGTCGTATCACCAAAAACCTTAAAAAGCTCCGCCAAATCATAAAGCTGCTCCTCTAGCGGAAGCTTGCGCGCTAATTCGCCGATATTGACCGTCTCATTCATTGAGAACTCCTTTTTCCTGAGGCGTGTAATTTTTGAAATTCGCACGCGATTTATTGATAGATTCCTGCGAGAATCCAAGAGATTTATATTAAATGAATATATGAATTATTGTTCATATATTAGATACATGAAACTGATAAGGAACTTAAAAAATAATAGTGGGGGAGGACTATCATGAAGAAATGAGCGAGGAATCATGTGCTAAATATCACGAAAGTGCATTTAGTGGTGCTTCAAAAACTCCACCGCACTCAAAGCCGCAAGTCGCCCGCTCGCCCAAGCAAACGCTAGATTATAGCCCCCGCGCTGCCCCACAATATCAATCATCTCGCCTGCAAAGTAGAGCCCTTGATGGCGCACAGAAGCCATGCTATGCGGATCAATCTCCTCGCACAGCACGCCCCCGCCGCTCACCTCCGCGTGCTTGAAGCCATGCGTCTGCACCACCGAGAATCGCCACGATTTCATGAGTTTGGCGATACTTTTTGGCGCATTTTTGGGAAGATTTTCAAGGAGTATTAGAGGGGCGATTTTAAGCTCTTTTAGAATTGTATGGGCGATTTTTGGCGAGATGATTCCTGCTAGAAGTGCGTAAATGGTGCGTTTTTTGCCCATTTTTGCGCACGATTCCTCAAAGTATTGCATGAGCTCCTCTTTAGAAAAAGAGGGCGCAATATCGAGCAAAAGCTCCACTTTTTTACCCTGTAATAGCGCGTATGAGGCACTTTGAGAAATATCCAAAATTGCAAATCCCGAAATGCCATAGGGGGTAAAAAGCAGATCACCCTGCTCTGTTTTTACGCATTTTTCATTAACTAAAATCGAGGCGATTCCCGTAATCTTGACCCCTGCAAGCCCCACGGGGAGGCGCGCGAGATGAAGCTGCACCAGCGAAGGATAAAGGGGCGCAATCTCATGCCCCAAAGCGCGTGCGAGTGCGTATCCTGCGTCTCCTCCGCCCAGCTGTGGTGCGGCATTTGAGCCTGTAGCAAGAATCACCGCGTCAAATGCGCCAAATTTTTCTGAAATTTTGCCCTCTTTTTTAGAGGCAAGCTCTAGCTCAAAGCCCCCATTTTTACGCACGATTCCCGTGATTTTACTCTCCGTGTGGAGTGTGATATTATCTGAATGCACAATTGCCTCTTCAAAGCTTAAAAGCACCGATTTTGCTTCATTGGACGCAGGATAGACGCGCCCATCTTCTTTTGTCTCCAAAAAAAGCCCCAAAGAGCGACAAAAACACTCAAACTCCGGGAATCTAAAGCTCTCTAAAGCAGGACTTCCAAAGTGCGGATTCCCACCAAAATAGTCCGCCCTATCTGCATGAATATTTGTGATATTACAACGCCCATTGCCTGTGGCTAGGAGCTTTTTACCGATTCTCTCATTTTGTTCAAATAGCTGAATCACAATCGCTCTGCCCCCACTTTGGCTTGCGATGAGGCTAGCGATCATGCCACTCGCTCCACCTCCGATAATCGCGAGCTTCTTTGGCTTCATGCAAACTCCTAGCATTTGATTTTGCGCGGATTTTAGCACACCAAAAGGGGCTAAGTTACGAGATTTGCCTCATAGAGGAATTGCGATGGGGCGTAGGTGAGATTTTTGAGCGCATCGCTTTTGGCATAGGAGAGGTAGAGTAGCTCTTTGGCGCGCGTCACCGCGACATAAAATAGCCGCCGCTCCTCCTGTATGTCCCCATTTTGCGCCATTAGCTTGCGATTAGGGAAACGCCCATCCATCAGATCGATGATATAGACCTCTTCGTATTCAAGCCCCTTGGCTCCGTGGATAGAGAGGAGATTGACCCCCTCACCCTCGCTCATCTCGCCGCTACCTAATATCATGGCATTAAGAAATCGCCCCAAATCCTGATAATTTTGCGCAAGATTGCGTAAAAGACGAATTTTACGCTCAATGCGCTCTAATGCGTCGCGGAATCGCTCTTCATAAAACGTCCCATCACGACCCGTAGCACGCTCTTTGGCGAAGTTTTTCACAATCTCTTTGTAAAAATTGGAGGCGGTAATATTCTCCAAAATGGCGCTAGGATTAGCGAGATGTTTGAGCCCCTTCATAAGGAGATAGAAATGGTGCAGAAACTCCGCACCCTCCTTGCTTAGCTTTGGGTGCTTTAAGATCCCATTAGCGAGAAATCGCTCCTCAAATCCTAGAGCATTAAAACGCGCCGCACTCCCAAGCTCAAAAAAGTCATCAAATAATCCCAGTTGAGTATTTTTCGCCCTTTTTGCGTAGGGTTCGCGCACTGTAGTATCAGGCTGCAATAGCCCATTTAGCGCATTTCCATGTCCCAAAACAACCAACGCTTCGTAAATGTCTTTGGCAATTGCGCTTCCGATTCCCCTGCCATAGCTAAGCACATGAATGGACGCCATCATATCCTTAGGATTATGGAGAATCGAGGCAATATCAAGCATAAGCGCAATCTCCTTTGCCTCAAAAAAGCTCACGCCGCCCTTACGTTTGCTCGCGATTCCTAGCTCTCTGAGACTTGCCTCGATTCCATCAGCACTTGAGTTGTTGCGGAAAATCACGGCGATTTCTGCATGCGGACGGGTCGATTCCCTAATTCGTCGCGCAATAGCTTGATACTGCAAAAATAGCTCTTCATACACAAGGAGCTTTGGAGGCTCACAAGCGCGCTGTTTCACTACTTCAAGATGTTTTGGATAGATGCGCTCATTTTTCTCAATAACGCGATTAGCCAAATCAAGAATCGCCTCTGTGGAGCGATAATTTTTGCTTAGACTAAAGACTTGAGAATCGGCAAAAGAGCGTTCAAACGAGGCGATAATCGAAATATCCGCGCCATTAAATGCATAAATACTCTGATCATAATCCCCCACACAAAAGAGCGAGCGCGGGTTAATCGCCTCTAAAATAGAGTATTGGAGCGGATTTGTGTCTTGATATTCATCGACCAGCACTTCGACAAAGGGCGATTGCAGGCTCTTCATCTCTTCGCGATAGAGCAAAAGCAGGTCGTTATAATCCACATAGCCGTATTCGCGCTTAAGTGCGCTGAATTCTGCCCATATATCTTCATAAATATCCGCATAGATTCCCTGCTCGCTTTGACGATTGGAGAGCCACTTGGCGAAAGGTTCATGCGCGCTGTTTTGATAGAGCGAATAGAGATCATAGAGATAATTCGCCGTGTAGGGAGGCTGCGTGGAGCGATTAGCGAAGATTCGCCGTTCATGAATACTTTTAAAGAGCGTTTTTAGCTCGCGGGGCTGCTTGAGGGAAATCGCGTATCGCTCCTTCAAATAACGATACGCCACCGCATGAAATGTCCCTGCTTCAACGGATTTGGCTTGCGATTCCCCAAAGAGATTTGCGAGGCGATGGATCATCTCCGCTGCTGCTTTGTTGGTAAAAGTGAGCAGAAGAATCTCGCTAGGCTTTAGCCCCGTATTTATGAGGTGTGCGATACGCCCGACAATAGTCGAGGTCTTCCCCGTGCCCGCAGAAGCGATAATGAGATTGTGCCCCAAAGGCGCGGAGCACGCCCTGCGCTGTTCATCATTAAGAGAGGTGAGCGACAAGAGGCTTTTAGCCTTTCACGTAATTTTCAATCTTATCCGCTATGTCAAAGTTTGGATAATCCTTCGCTAAAAGCGCGACTTGTGCCGCGGTTTGATTGTCGTCATTAAAAATAAGTGGCGCGAGGAAATTGACGCGCGATTCTGCGATAGGATTTTGGATCACCACAACGCAAAATACCCGCACTTTGCTATCTTGCGTAATCTCTAGTAGTGTCTGAATCACCGCGGGAATCTCAAAAGAATACTCGCGGAGTGCATAGGGGTTTGCGAGCGTAAGTCCGATTGCGGGGCTATTTTTGGACTTGATTTGCGCAAACACCCCATCAATCTCGACCAACTCGACCTCTCTAATCTCTTCAAAGCCCAAAATAGGCGACTTCAATTCATATACCACAATAACTCCTTTAGGGTAGAGATGAAACTCCAAAATGCACTTAAAGCTTAAAGCCTTGAAGCCGATTCCGCTATAATCCCTCAAGCGGTTTGAAGTCTTATGACAATAGAAAAGCAAAAATCATACCACATAAGGAAAGCTCCGATGAGCACAGAAGAGAGCAAGGGTTACAATCCCAAGGAAATCGAGGAATCCTACTACAAAATATGGGAATCGCGGGGCTATTTTGAAACAGAAGGGAATCGGGCGATCCAAAAGCCCAACCAAACTTTCTCTATCATGCTTCCTCCGCCTAATGTCACAGGGAGTCTGCACATCGGACACGCGCTCAATCACACGCTCATCGATATTATCACGCGGTATAAACGTATGGACGGATATAAGACGCTCTGGCAGCCCGGCACCGATCACGCGGGAATCACGACGCAAAATGTCGTAGAAAAACGTCTGCTCGCACAGGGAATCAAAAAGGAGGAGCTCGGGCGGGAGCGATTCTTGGAAAAAGTGTGGCAATGGCGCGATGAGAGCGGCGGAATGATTTTGAAGCAAATGCGCAAACTCGGCGCATCATGTGCGTGGAATCGGACACGTTTCACGATGGATGAGGGACTGCAAAAAAGCGTCGCTTCGGCTTTTGTAAAGCTCTATAACGAGGGCTACATTATTCGCGACAATTACATGGTCAATTGGTGCACGCATGATGGCGCGCTCAGCGATATTGAAGTGGAGTATGAGAGCAATCAGGGCAAACTCTATCATCTGCGCTATTTTTTGAAAGATTCCCCCGAATATATCATTGTAGCGACGACGCGTCCGGAGACATTTTTTGGCGATAGTGCGGTCATGGTGCACCCTGATGATGAGCGTTATACACATCTCATCGGGCGGAAGCTCCTTTTGCCCTTAATTAATCGCGAGATTGAGATTATCGCCGATTCCTACGTCGATAGGGAATTTGGCACGGGTATGGTAAAGGTCACACCCGCGCATGATCCAAATGATTATGAGGTAGGAAAGCGCCATGCCTTGGAGTTTATTACCGTTTTTGATGAGCGAGGAATCTTAAACCATCATGCAGGCGAATTTCAAGGGCTTGAGCGTCTGGAGGCACGGGATAAAATTGTCGCAAAATTGCAGGAATCAGGCTTTGTCGAAAAGATCGAGGATTATGAGAATCAGATAGGTAAATGCTATCGTTGCGGGAATGTCGTCGAGCCCTATATTTCAAAGCAGTGGTTTATCAAAAAAGAGATCGCGCAAAAGGCGATTAAGCGGGCTAATAGCGGCGAGATGCAGTTCCACCCTGCGCAGTGGAAAAACAATTACAACGCGTGGATGAGGGAGTTGCGCGACTGGTGTATTTCGCGGCAGCTATGGTGGGGACATCAGATTCCCGTCTATTATTGCGAATGCACTCATGAGTGGGCAAGCGAAAAGAAGCCCGATTCTTGCCCTAAATGTGGAGGGGATCAATTCACACAAGATCCTGATGTGCTTGATACATGGTTTAGCTCGGCTTTATGGGCATTTAGCACGCTTGGTTGGGAAAATGGCAACGTGGGAAAAGGGATACTTTGGAAAGGAGATGATCTTAAGGATTTCTATCCAAATTCCTTACTAATTACGGGCTTTGACATTCTCTTTTTCTGGGTGGCACGCATGCTGATGATGGGTGAGTATTTCCTTGACAAGCTCCCTTTTAAGGACATCTATCTACATGCACTTGTGCGTGATGAAAAAGGGCAGAAGATGAGCAAGAGCAAGGGAAATGTGATCGATCCGCTTGAGCTCATCGATGCGTATGGGTGCGATTCCACGCGTTTTAGTCTAGCGATTCTCTGTGCTCAAGGGCGTGATGTGCGACTTGTGGCGCAGCAATTTGAAGTGAGTAAAAATTTCACAAACAAGCTCTATAATGCCGCAAATTTCCTGCTTTTAAATGCGCAATCTTTTCAGACGCTTGAGGAGATCACGCTAGAAACTCCGCTGGGGAAATATATTGCCTCGCGATTTAGTCTATGTGTGAAAGAGGTGCGTGAGGCATTGGATCATTATCGCTTCAATGATGGTGCAAGCGCGCTTTATCGCTTTTTGTGGGGCGAATTTTGTGACTGGGGAATCGAGCTTGGTAAAGCTAGCAAGGAATCTATCTCCGAGCTTGGGGCGATTTTCCGAGAAAGCATGAAGCTCTTGCACCCTTATATGCCATTTTTGAGCGAACACCTTTATCAGAAGCTCGGAGGCACAAGCCTAGAGGAATCGCCCTCCATCATGATCCTCCCCTACCCTAAAGATCGTGGGCGTAATGAGGGAAGTGAGGCGAATTTTGAAGTCATCATCGATGCGATCGTCTCCACAAGGCGACTTAAGGCTACATTGGAGCTTGCAAACCAGAAGATTCCGTCCATTTTTATCAAAACTTCAAAAAAGGTCGATGAGGCACTGCTAAATCGCTTCATTCCAAAGCTCTCTAAGGTCGATTCCCTCGCGCTTTTAGAGCAAAAACCCGAAGGCTGCGTCGCTGATGTGAGCGAACGATGTGAGGTTTATCTTCCCATTGCAGATTTGGATTTACGCCCCATTACTGCGCGCTTACAAAAGCAACAAGAGAAGCTTTTAAAAGAGGTGGAAAAGCTCTCAAACATGTTAAACAACGAAAAATTCATCGCAAACGCCCCCGTGCATGTTTTGGAGCAAAATCGCAATGCACTAGCAGAGGCAAAAGAGCGGCTTAGCAAGGTGGATTCGGAATTGGCGAGCCTTAGAATATAATTTTGCAAAAGGGGGTAAATTATGGCAATTATTGAGGTAAAGCATCCGCTCATTGAGCATAAAATCACGAATATTCGCGATATTCACACGGACACAAAGAGCTTCAAAGAGAATATCGCGGAGATCTCCTCTTTGATTTTATACGAAGCGACGAAGAATCTAGAGCTTCAGGAGGCGGAGGTAGAGACACCGCTCACCAAAACCAAGGGCTATAAGCTGAGCGACAGTTCGCTTGCGGTCGTGCCGATATTGCGCGCAGGACTAGGCATGGTCGATGGCGTGATGAATCTAATCCCAAACGCTCGTATCGGACACATCGGCGTCTATCGCGACGAGAAAAGTCTCAAGCCCAATCACTACTATTGCAAACTCCCCGAAGACATCGCAAAACGAAGCGTATTTCTCGTCGATCCGATGCTTGCTACGGGTGGCTCAGCGCTCTATGCGGTGGATTATCTCAAAGGTCAGGGTGTGAAAAAAATTACCTTTTTGTGTATCCTCGCCGCCCCAGAGGGAATCCGCGCGCTCACAAACGCGCACCCTGATGTGGATATATTCATCGCAAAAATCGATGAGCGTCTGACAGAAAACGGATACATCTTCCCAGGGTTAGGCGACGCTGGAGATCGGGTATTTGGGACAAAATAACCATAACACCAATACAAAGGAACATTATGAAAAAGTTACTTCTAATCCTCGCGCCTCTTGTGTTACTTCTTAGTGGTTGCGCAACAAAAAAGGACGAGCATGTCTATATCCCGTTGCATAATATTTGCACAGCACCCAAAGTCCTAGTCCATCTAGGGTATGTGCGAAGCAACGTGCAAAATGAGCTCTACATTACCGCAAGTGAGGCTCTTGATGTGCTAAAAAGTGCGATTGAGGATTCCCGTTGTTTTTCCATAGATGAGGATAATCCAAGCGGAAAAGTGGCGAATCTCGACCTTTTATACAGCTCTAAAATAACACGCGATCACTCCCCCGAGGGGATCTTTGGCGAAGTTTCAAAGCTATTTTTAAGTGTTGATGCTGCGGTGAGTATTGAAGATCGAACAGGACGCAAAACCTATCGCTCCACAAGCTTGATTGAGATTCAGAATACGAAATTCCTAGGAATCGGAGAAGATCCGCAACCTTTCGAAAAAGAGCGCACACGTGCCATCGAGATTGCAATACGCAACGCAATCAAAGACGCAAGTAGAGCCCTTTAAAAAAGTGGAAAATGAATTTTACGTGCGAAAAAAAATCGGGGTTTTCAAGGAATCGAGCGTAAAAAAGAGGCAAGAAGTGAGCATTTTTGGGAATCGTGCCTATTTTGTATTTGAGGTGCGATTCCTAGGGCGATTCATCTCCATGAGATAGAGATGGATTGCTTGAAGCTCTGAGCTTTCAAGATAATAGCGAGGCATAATGCTGTTGTTTTTTAGCATTGCCCTAGAGAAGCGTTCGTAAGGGAGTTTATTAATCGGTGGTGCAAGGAGCGTGCGTAGCGTGCCTTTGTGCTTGTATGTAGCAATTAGCGAGCCCTCGCCCTCCTTGCCATGACAATGCACACAGCCGATTCCTCGCGGATTTTCATAGAGCATCTTTCCGTATTCAAACTGCGTGATAAAGCTCTCATCGGCATTCAAAAACAGGGGAATCGCCCAGCACCAAATACGTTTCACACGGATCCTTAAAGTAAAAAAATGGAGTTCTTATCTATAATACCCGACTTCACTTTTAAAGGCAATCAATGCAGCTTCTTGATGGCAAAGCCCTCGCAGCGGAGATTGAAGGGCAGATCACAGAAGAGGTTCGCTCCCTCGCACACAGGGGAATCACCCCCGGGCTTGCGGTTATTTTGGTGGGTAACGACCCTGCGAGCCAAGCTTATGTCCGTATGAAAGCCAAAGCGTGCAAACGCGCGGGAATCTACTCCATAACACATGAAATGCCTGAAAACACGACGGAATCTCAGCTCCTAAATGCTATTACAATTCTTAATAATGATCCAAATATTGATGGTATTTTGGTGCAACTC
>JBQMYQ010000029.1:0-22250 GCA_052173415.1 Wolinella sp.
TTGAGGCTGGCGAGGTATTTTATGCGAATTTTATCCCGATTAGAATAGACTTCGCTGCCTTTATTAGGCTATATTTTATGTAAAAGGAGCATGGTATGTCTGTTAAGATTACCGATATTTGTATCGCCTGTGGATCCTGTATTGATGAATGTCCTGTAGAGGCGATCGTTGATGATGATGACAATCCGCAGGGTGGAGGAATCTACTATGTCTACCCCGATAAATGCGTGGAATGTGTGAGCCATCATGACGAGCCCGCCTGTGCATCCGCCTGTCCCACGGATGGCTGTATCGTGTGGAGTGACTATGCCGATTCCCAGCCTCATCGTAGCGAGATTAGTGCGAGTCAGAGAAATGGCAAAGTGGCGTGCGTAAGCTAATGCGCGGGTGAGATAGGGTGGCTTGATTCCTCTATTTTTGGGAATCGAGCCACTAGCCTCGCAAAAATTTCACGAGTTTAATATAAAAACTAGCAAACATTCTATATAATCTCCTTTCGCTTTTTCGCTCGCTTGCCCCGTGTGGTCTTGGGTTTTAGGCGTAGCGGAGCTATCCAAACATCTCAAGGAGAGCCTCAAATGGAACAGACTCTTTCGATCATCAAGCCTGACGCGGTGGCAAAGAATGTTATTGGAAAAATCATCGATCGCTTTGAAAGTAATGGGCTTAGAATTGTCGCTGCAAAGAGGCTTCAGCTTAGTCGGCTAGACGCAGAGCAGTTTTACGCCGTCCACAAGGATCGGCCGTTTTTTAAAGATCTCGTCGATTTTATGGTGAGCGGTCCTGTCGTGGTCATGGTGCTTGAGGGTGAAAATGCAGTGTTCAGGAATCGTGATCTCATGGGCGCGACTGATCCCAAGAAGGCTGATAAAGGGACGATCCGTGCGGATTTTGCGGAGAGTATTGACGCAAACGCCGTGCATGGGAGCGATTCTCTTGAAAATGCGAGAATCGAGATTGCATTTTTCTTCTCACGCAGGGAGATTTGCTAAGGGATCGAGGCGATTCCAGCTTTTTGGGATTTGCTTTAGAAGCGATGAAGATTGAGTTTAAAAAGATTACGCATGAGCCAAAGGAGTTTAGTCTCTCTCTTAATGAATGCTCGCTCCATGGGCGGGTGTGGAAGGTTGAGAAAAGTCTCTTTTGCGTCGATGCGCACCTTAGCGGGAGCGTCGAGCTCATCTGCGATCTGAGTGGCGAAGAGTATGTGCAAGAGCTAGATGAGAGGCTCAACATCAAAGTGTCTGATGGAATCTACGCGCCAAAGCCCGAGGATGAGGAGTTTGACGTCGTTGAATTTTTCCATGGGGTGCTGGATCTTGAGGAGCTTTTGCGCGGTGAGCTCGAGTCTGTTCGCTTGAGCTATCACAGCAGGGGTGATTCCCTTGAGTGATTTTACGGAAGAATAACTAATTTAAGGAGTTTATCATGGCAGTTCCAAAGAGACGAGTGAGTAAAACGCGAGCAGCAAAGCGAAGGACGCATTACAAAGTGACTTTGCCCGCGCCAGTCAAGGATAAAGATGGGACATGGCGAATGCCCCATTGTGCAAACAAATTTAACGGAGCTTATAAGCAAAATTAAAACATGGTAAAGATCGCCATTGACGCTATGGGCGGGGATTTTGGTCCCGCTCCGATTATTGAGGGCACGATTCTTGCGCTTACAGAGCGTGACTTTACCCCCCTTTTAGTCGGTGATGAGGAGCTTATCGAACCTCTGATTCCTCAAAAATACAAGAGCAAAATCGAGATTGTCGCGTGCAAGGATTTCATCAAAATGGAGGAGAGTGCCTCCACTGCGCTCAGGCGGAAAGATAGCTCTATCTACGTTGCTACCGAGCTTGCGCTTAAGGGCAAGGTGGACGCGCTCGTATCTGCTGGGCATAGCGGCGCGACCATGAGTTTGGCGACGCTAAGAATCGGGCGTATTCAGGGTGTCGCTCGCCCCGCGATTGGCGCGATTCTTCCACGACAAGATGGCACACAGAGTCTCTTGCTTGATGCGGGCGCGAATGTCGATTGTAAACCTGAACACCTTTATGAATTCGCCCTCATGGGACGCGAATATGCCAAGTATATTATGGGCTGTGATTCCCCGCGGATTGGGCTTTTGAGCAACGGAGAGGAAGAGAGCAAGGGCGATGAGCTCACCAAGGCGACCTTTTTGAAGCTCAAGAATCTTGAGGGTTTCATAGGGAACGTCGAGGGGAATAATATCTTTGATGGCAGTGTTGATGTGATTGTGTGCGACGGTTTTGTGGGGAATATCGTCCTAAAGACCACCGAAGGGGTCGCGGAATCGATTGTGAAGCTCATCAAGAAATTTGTCAGCACTTCGCTCACGGGGACGTTTGGGGCACTTTTTATGAAAAATGTTTTTAGAAAGTTAAAGAAGCGCATGGATTACGCAGAATACGGTGGTGCACCGCTTTTAGGCGTGCAGGGCAGCGTCATCATCTGTCATGGCAAAAGCAATGCTAAGGCGATTAAAAATGCCATATTTCAGGCATTTTCCTCAGTGGAATATGCCGTGAATGATCGTATCAAAGAGGCATTTGCCCACAACTTGCGGGAATCGTAAAAGGAGTGCCTATGTTTGCGTCGCTTCGCTCCATTGGTGCTTATATCCCCGAGCACATTTGCACGAATGCCGATATGGAGCGGATGGTCGATACGAGCGATGAGTGGATTAGTAAGCGCACGGGGATTAAGACGCGTCATTTTGCAGGCGATGGCGAGGCGACGAGCGATTTAGCGACGAGGGCGGCACTGCTCGCGCTGGAGCGGGCGAATCGCAGTGCGAGTGATATGGATATGCTGATCATCGCGACGATTTCGCCTGATTACCTCTGTATGCCCTCGACTGCGTGCGTGGTGGCGCATAATCTAGGAATCGAGGGTAAGCCAGCTTTTGATATTTCTGCGGCGTGTAGCGGATTTATCTATCTTCTTTCCGTTGCAAAGGCTTATATTCAGGCGGGTATGGCGCGCAGGATTTTGGTGATTGGGGCGGAGAAGCTGAGCGCGATTACCGATTTTACCGATCGAAGCACCTGCGTGCTTTTTGGCGATGGCGCAGGGGCGGCGGTCATTGAGGCGAGCGAGATTAAAGAGGAGGCGATTTTGGATGTCAAAGTCGCTTCAAACGGCGAATATCAAGACTTTCTCATGACACCCGGCGGGGGGAGCCGATTCCCCACTTCCGAGGAGACGCTTAGGCAGCGATTGCAGTTTATTAAAATGCGCGGCAATGAGACGTTTAAGCTCGCTGTAAAGACGCTCTCCAGCGATGTCAAGGAGATTTTGGAGCGCAACAACCTCTCTGCGCAGGACATTCATCATTTTATTCCTCATCAGGCGAACTATCGCATTATTAAGGCAGTGGGCGAACTTTTAGACTTCACGCCCGAGCAGATTGTCGTGACGGTGGATCGCTTTGGGAATACCTCTGCTGCGTCGATTCCCATGGCGATGAACACCATTTATGAGGAGGGGCGGCTGAAGTTTGGCGAGCGAATGCTGCTTGATGCGTTTGGAGGCGGGCTGACGTGGGGATCGGCGATTCTCACCTTTTGTGGCAAGTAGCAGATTCCCTCAAATTTCCTAAACGCCGTGCTTTTATTGGTTGGCTAGGCTTGGAATTGTGCCCGTTTTTTAGCGCGCGCAAGCAAGGTTAAGCACTTAAGTGAATTTGCCCCCAAGATAGCGCGATTCTTAAAAGCCTAAAGCGGGGAATCGCAAGGAGGAGCGTGTGAAGCGGCGATGTGATCATTGTCACTTGGAGTATGATGAGGACGCGCTCTTTTGTGAAGAAGCCAAAGAGGGGAAGCTCTATTTCTGCTGCAAAGGGTGTCAGGGGGTTTATCATCTTTTGCAAAATAGCGATCTTGCGGGATTTTATGAGAAATTAGGGAATCAGCACCTCGCTCCGCCCAAGGAGAATCTGCCCGATTCCCGCTAGTTTGACAGTGACGCGTTTATGAAGCAATACGTGATCCAAAAAGATGGTCTGTGCAAGATTTCGCTCGTAATTGAGGGGATCCACTGCGCCGCTTGCGTTTGGCTTAATGAAAAATCCTGCACAAAGAGGCGGGAATCCTAGAGGCTCAGATTAATTACACAAACAACAAAGCGACGATTCTTTGGGACAATACAGAGGTGAAGCTCTCGCGTATTATTGAGCTCATTCGCGCGATCGGGTATGATGCGCACCCCTATGATCCCATGGTGCAGGAGGTGCGCGCGAATAATGAGCGTAGGGAATACTACACGCGCGTGGTGGTGGGGATTTTCTGCACGATGAACATCATGTGGATCGCCATAGCGCAGTATGCCGGCTATTTTAGCGGTATGGACGCGCGGGTGCGGTATATTTTGGACTTTGCTTCGTTTATCCTCGCCACTCCTGCGCTCTTTTATAGTGGCTGGATATTTTTCCGCGGGGCTTATTTTGGGCTTAAAAATGGCTTGATTACGATGGATTTGCTCATCTCCAGCGGCGCGAGTCTAGGCTATTTTTACTCCATTTATGCCGCTTTTACCGAGCGTGGCGAGACCTATTTTGAATCTGTGACGATGATTATCACGTTTGTGCTTATCGGGAAGTTTTTAGAGATTAAGGGCAAAAAAAAATGCCGCGGATTCGCTTGATCGCTTGAGCGCGCAGATTCCCAAAGAAGTGCGAGCTATCCGCGATGGAAAAGCGGTGCAAGTCACCCCGACGGAGGTGAGAATCGGCGAGGTAATCCTTGCTCAAAATCAAAACAGCAGCGCGATGATTGCGGGCGGGAGTTTGGAATTCATGCGCGAGCTTGGAGTGGATTTAGTGGGGGGGGGGGGGGTTACGGAGTGTGAGCGCACGTGCTTTGCTTTTGCGCTTGCAAGGGAGCTCACGGCGATTTTTGAACTCGAAGATCCGATTAAGCCCCACGCAAAGGAGGCGATTAGTGGGATTGAAGCTTTTGGTGTGCGCGTGATTATGCTCACGGGTGATTATCAAAAAATCGCACAAAAAGTGGCGCAAAACGTGGGAATCGCCGAGGTGCATGCCGGGCTCAATCCTCTGCAGAAAGCGGAGTTTATCGCTAGGTTACATGAAAAATCTCATATCGTTGTCATGGCAGGCGATGGGATCAACGACGCTCCTGCGCTAGCAAAGAGTGATATATCGCTTGCTATGGGGTGTGGGACGGATGTGGCGATCGGGGTGAGCGATATAGTGTTGCTTGATGATTCTTTGAATGCACTTTATGAATCGTTTAATATTTCTCGCAAAACTTACCACTTTATTAAACAAAATTTAGCCATATCGCTTATCTACAATATCCTGAGCATTCCCCTTGCGATGGCGGGCTATGTGATTCCGCTACTTGCAGCGATCTTGATGTCGTTAAGCTCGCTGCTTGTCGTGGGGAATAGCCTGCGGATTCGACATTAGGACTTCAGGGTGTGGCGAGCATAAGCGAGTGTTAAAAATATAAAAAGAAATTTTATAAACAAGAATTTATTAGAGTTATAATGCCCTTTTGTGTTACAACCGCGCGGTTTGTGGGTACAACAGGAGCACATTTATAAATGCCTAAATAGCGCGCAAAATCCCACTAGATTCGATATTTTTAGGTGATACCATCTAAAGTAAAGTTGTGTTTGAACATTTGTTTTTTGATTGTATTTTTGTTGTGAAGCGTGCCGTGAAGTTTTGTCAGGTTACTTTTGCACGCCTTTTTGAGCAGAATCTTGCAGTCATAAGGAGAAGTATATGAAGCTTTCTAGTGTTGCGAATAAAGTCTCGCTTACGTTGGTGGTGTTTCTCATTTTGGGGTTGGGGATTTTTTCAATCAACAACTACCAGCAGACCAAAGAGAACACCATATCCGTGCTTGCTGCGAGTAAGCAAGAGACGCTTCGGGGTTTTATGGTATTTACACGCGAGTATTTTGCCTCTCGCCTCAGCAGTATGGAGAAATTCAAGACGCTTATCGAGCAGGCGGGGTCGCTTGAGCACTCTATCGTTGCTCCGATTCTGAAAAATAGCTTTCATCACACACCCTTTGAAGCGTTATTTATGGGGATTCAGAGCAGCGGTCATTTAGAGCAGATTGACACGGCTTCTCCAAATAAAGCTTCCGTGCTCACGCCCGAAGCAGATGATTTTGACGCGCGGACGCGGGACTGGTATAAAGAGGTGGCACAAAAACGCGCGGTCGGACTTAGCGATCCTTACATCGACGCAGTTTTTCAGCAACTTACCGTGAGTATGTTCTCGCCCATTATTAGGGATAATCAAGTGGTGGCGGTCGTGGGAGCGGATATTTCGCTCGCGGATTTTCAGCGCGATATGTCAAATCTGAAATTTGATGGCACGACGATCTTTTTTATCGTCGACCGAGAGGGACACATCGTCGCGCACCCAAATCGCAAGCTCATTATGTCTGATGACCCAAATCTCCTAACGACCACAAAATCTCTCGCGTAGCATGCGGATCAAACCCCGGATCAGCCCTCTTCTACAATTTTATTCTCTATGGGAGATGAGCACCGTATCGCCGTGTGTCAGCGCGATTCCTTCACGGGGCTGCTCATGTGTATCTCAAACTCCATGGCAGAATACAATGTGATTTTCAATAGGATTCTCACCAAGCAGCTTGTCACTTCGACGATTTTCACGATTGCGATTGCGCTGTTACTCTTTTGGGTGGTGAAGTATTTCTTGCGTCCTTTGCAGCCAATCCAGTCTGCGCTGCTTAACTTCTTTGCCTATTTGAACAACAAGCGAAGCAGTGCCGATGTAATCAAGATTGATTCTAACGATGAGTTTGGCACGATGGCACGGGTTATCAATGAAAACATTGCGACGACGCAAAATGGGCTGGCTCGCGATCGTGCAGTCATTGAAGAGGCGAGCAGTGTTATTGCCGATCTCAAGTGGGAATCTTGACGCACAAAATCACAAAACTGCCCAATAATCCGCAGCTTGAAGAGCTTAAGGGGTTGCTTAATAGTATGATTGATGAGTGGTATAAAATTCTGGAATCGACCCTCAAAGTGCTAGATCAGTATTCAAACAACGATTTCACGCCCAAAGTCAGTGCTGAGGGCTTGCAAGCCGAGCTTAAGCAGTTGCTTGATGGTGTGAATTATCTGGGTGATGAGATTACGGCGATGTTGCGCAATTCCCTGAATTTGGGCGAAGGGCTCGCTTCGCAGTCTCAAACCCTCAAATCCTCCATGCAGACTCTCTCTAAAGGCGCAAACGAACAGGCTGCAAGCCTAGAACAGAGTGCCGCAGCCATTGAGCAGATGAGCAGCTCCATGCAGAACGTGAGCGAGCGCACAGGCGATGTGATTCGTCAAAGCGAAGAGATTAAGAGCGTGATTGGAATCATTCGAGACATCGCTGATCAGACAAATCTGCTTGCACTCAACGCTGCGATTGAAGCCGCACGTGCAGGAGAGCATGGGCGAGGATTTGCCGTCGTCGCTGATGAAGTGCGAAAATTAGCCGAGCGGACACAAAAGAGCCTCGGTGAAATTGAGGCAAACACTAACGTGCTCGTGCAAAGTATCAACGAAATGGGGGAATCCATCAAAGAGCAAGCCACAGGAATCGGGCAGATTAATGAGGCGATTGCTCAGCTTGATAGTGTTACGCAACAAAATGCTAGCGTGGCGGAGAAGACTGATGGGATCGCCAGTGAGGTCTCTAGGGTCGCAGGTGAGATTGTGGAAGAGGTGAAGAGGAAAAAATTCTAGCTTTGATTTTTAAATCCGCAGAGAATCGCGAGGGCAAAGGCGAGAAGTCGTAAAGATAGAATGCAAAAGAAGCGCTCTTGACTCTCGCAATTCGCAGGGAATGTGAGCAAGGTTATTCACACGACGGGCACAGTGAGAGGGTAAGGTTGTGTTTTGTTTTAAAAATCGCTTAACAAAATCAAAAAGTGCAAAGATTAAGGTGTGTGAGGGAAGCAAAGGGTGCTAAAACTTACGGGAATCGGCATGGGGAAGTCAAAACAAAACTACGCGCGTTTTTCTTATGGGGAATCGGGCGGATAATGGAGTTGTCTCCTTGCGCTTATAGAATAAAGTTCTCTTCGTGTGCAATCTATGGGGAATCTTAGCGACTAAACATTCATAATGATCGCGACGAGGCGTGTTTGATGGTGTTTTCAAGCAAGAAATTTCTCGATTCCTTGCTTGAAAATTTCAGAAGAGAACGCGATGAAGTGGTTATTACGGTGGGATTCTTGATTGTAGAGGGGCTCCTTTTTGGTTACCAAATCAATCACAATTCCGCCGCTCTCTTTTAGAATAATATCGCCTGCTGCGATGTCCCATGTGCTAGAGCCGTGGAATCGAGGGTAGATTCCCGCGCGCCCTTCACTCAAGATTGCAAATTTCAGTGCCGATCCGACGTGTAGTGCACTGAAATTATGCTTCGCGCAAAAGCTCTCAAACTCGCTATCTTTGTGGCTTCTGCTTGATAATGCGCTATTTAAATGTTGCGCCCTCGCATTTTTTAGAGGCTGAGTGTTTTTGTGCGCGCCCGCACCCCTGCGCGCATGGTAGAGATCGCCGCTCACGGGCGCATAGAGCACGCCTAAAATAGGGCGTTGGTGCTCAATGAGCGCGATGCTGACGACAAATTCTCCATTTTGTGCCAAAAACTCCTTCGTCCCATCGAGCGGATCGACAAGCCAAAAGCGTGCAAAATCCTTGCGCTCCTCATAGGGCAGGATCGCCTCCTCGGAGAATACGGGGTAGAGCCCTCCAAGCTCGCTAGTGATGAGCTCATGGGAGGCTTTGTCTGCGAGCGTGAGCGGGGAGCGGTCGCTTTTTTGCGTGAATTCATGCGTCCCATAATGCGCCAATATCGCTTCCCCAGCCCGCAATGCCACCTCTTTTGCGCGCTCTAGTAGCTCCTTTTCATTCATGTATTGATTCCTTGCGCGCATGAACCCTCTGTATGGTTAAATCTTTTGGAGAATCAATCTCGCACCATCCGCCGTGGATATAGACGGGTTGAACGTTATTAAATGTATCAATAATGCTCTGAATGAAACTTGTCATATATAGATTATTTTTATCTTTTCCCTCGTATAATGCCTCTTTATCTAGGGAATCGTAATGGGCTAGTAGCTCTTTTATAAATTCGCCTGCGACCTTAATCAATCCGATATATTGCCCCTCTATTTCATGATAACCGCTAGGCTTTTTGCCGATTTCTATGATTTTTCCTTCTTTAATTTTTAATGTCTCCGCATCACTCAAAGGATCGATAAAACGCCTATTCCAAAGCTCTCTCCATGCCAAATCGACCACTACATTTACTTCAGATTTTGCCTCCATGAGCGAGTGCACAATCTCACCTGAATAGATGATGTCTGAATAGGAAATAATCACATCGCCAAGCAAAAAATCTCGCGCACACATGAGCGAATAGACCATATTCGTCCGCTCGTGCTGATGATTCATAAAAATTTTAATATTAGCTTTATTAGCGTAGTTTTCTTTAAGATATTGCTCCAGCACCTCACTCTTATACCCCGCGACGATTCCTATCTCGTCGATTCCCGCGCTGATAAGGGAATCAAGCACATACGAGAGGATCGCTCGCCCCTCGTATTCCACGAGTGTTTTTGGCTTATCATCAGTCAGCGGTGCGAGCCTACTCCCGCGCCCTGCCGCCAAAATCACTGCTCTCATCTTAGTAATTCCTTAAAATATTCAATCATTCGCGCGCTTGCCGCACTCATGCGCTCCTCACGCTCAATATGCCACATCACTCCAAGAATCGGCACATTTTCAATGCAAAATGCCTCAATATTCCCTTCAGGCGAGTGAGCGAGCGGTGTAAGCGGGGAATCGTGCGTAGCGATGTTAATGGCGTAGTTGTGGAAGGAATTCACCTCCAGTCGCTCCTTTTGAAAAATAACCTCATGCGAACCGACATGTCCCTTGCAAGCGATGATCTCACTCCCATATTCATGTGCAATTAATTGCGCACCACGGCAGATTCCAAGCAGGGGAATCGCCCGCTCCTTTGCAAGGCGCAAAATCTCCCGCTCATACGTTTCTCTTTGCCTATTTAGCGCATTTGGCACGATACTATTTAGGTCGTTTCCGCCGCTTAAGATCACGCCATCAAGCTCGCTCATGTATGTTTCAAAGGGAATCGCATAACTAAGCGCGACCATGTGCCAGCCAAGTCGCCTAAAAAGCCTGCCCCAGCGCACATCTAAGCCCTCGCGCAGCTCTTTGTATTCGCTCGCCTCAAAGAGGCGTTGCGTGATTCCGATACGTTTGTTCATGAGAGGATTCTCGCCTCTTTGGTCGCGCCATCAATCTCCAAAAAACGTGCTTTGCGCCAAAGCTCAAAACTCTCCTCGCCCGCGCCGATAATCGCGGTGATTCTTGCTTCGGCGCAGCGGATTGCCATGTGGGAATTCACGCCCCCATAGCAGGTGATGAGCCCTGCGATTCCCTTTGTGAAGAGGAAGTCATATCCGGGGTCTGCTGAGCGAATACAGATGATTTTGCCTCGCATGTCGCCGCCAAGCCCATCGCGCTCCTCATCGACCACCTCCGCACTCACGCGCGCAGAGCCGATGAAATTGGGGAGCGAGGCGGGTAGGGTGTAGCTGTAAATATCCTCAATGCGCTCGATAAGCGGCGGGAGCTTTAGAATGCTTGCGAGCTCAAACTCTCTTTTGTGATGTGCGATGTCTTGCAAGAGGCGATCTTTTGCCGTCGTGCCCTCGAGATTCGCATACAGGCTTAGGAGCGTTTTGATATCCAAATGCGCCAGCTCCTCAGCAGGAATCTGCAACCTCTCACCAAAATGTTTGATCATCTCCAGCACGTGCGAGAGCACTTTGGTAAAGAGGAATTTAACTTCTTCACGCCCTTCAATCGCCTCTTTGATAAAGATAAAAAGCTCACTAGCGGTGATCCTAAGCCCATGCGTGGCGAGCAGATTATCTAGCTGCACTTTGCGCTCATCTGAGAGATTGAAATGCGATTTTGGAGGCAATTTTGCCGAGGAAATGTCCCCAAAATAGCTCTCAAAAGCCTCTTTATACGTGGGCGAGAGGATCGAATACGTCCCTGAGCGCAGGTGTCCATACTCTTCTAAAAATTCTGCTTTGGAAATCTCGCCGCATGAGAGTCGATAAATGTCCGTGCTTAGGCGTTTTGAGATACTATTTAGCGATTCTAGGAATCTAGCCCTCTCCTCTATGCTTAAAAAACCAATCTCCACAAGGGAATCAAGCAGCTGCACCGCCACAAACGCCGCGCGTGCCACGCCTGCAAAGGGAAGTGTCCCGTAGTTTTTGCAATATTCGATTCCCCAGTAGATTTTATCCACGTCCGCAAGCTCGCTTGAAATGATGGTCTGAAATTTCTCCCAAAGCCCTTGCGCGCGCTTTAGATCCTGACGATAGAGCCCCTCTTTGGGGTCGATTATGCGATTAGTGAGCTCTAGGAGTGCGAACTCCAGTCGCTTCAGCTCTTCTTTGCTAAAGCCCTCGCGCTCCAGCTCAGAAAGCCGCTTTTCTAGGCACAGATGATAGCATGAGAGGATAATCTCAAACTCCACTTTGTCGTGGTAATGAGGGGCTTTTGCGAGCTTATTGAGGTAGAAATTCGCAAGCTTTGAGGCGATCTCTTTGTGCAGATTCTTAGGGATAAAAGAGTTGAATGAAATCCTCGTATCCACGTAGGGAATCCCGACAAAACTCACTAAAAGCGGGTGTGAGCGCAGGTCTCGATAGCCATAATCGCTCCTTTGGTGTGCCCAAATCGTATCGGTGATGAGCTCTTTGTAAAGAGAAAGCGCAAGGTAACGCGGCTTGATTCCTATGATTTCAGCGGGATTCCAATCAGGCATTACGCCAAAGATCGTCTTGTTTCCGAGCAAGTTTGGGTGTGCTCGATTGAGCTTTTCAAGCTTTAGGGTCATTTTCCCCAAAGTCTCTTGCACCTCTTGTGTGCGGATTTCTCGCTTAATTGTGATGGGGCGAACCTGCAAAATATAGGGCAACTCTTCGCCGCGGACAAAGGCAAATTCCACATCAAGATAGCTGCAAGAAAAGAGCTCCTCAAGCTCCTCCAGCGCGTGAATTAGCGGGGTAAATCGAGCCGATTCCCCCGCAGTTACGATCGTTTCGCGGAAATGATAAAAAGTTTTATGCTTGGTGCTATTTCCGCTTGTGATCCCATCGCTTGCGCCGCTTTCATCGTAATTCACGACGTAATAGGGCGCGGAATCCTCCTTCCCCACACTCATCACTACACCGTTACAGACGATATTTTGCAACATCGGCTGAATAAATAGCTCATGCGTCCCGGAGCCCATGCTCTCGCACACGCGCACCAGCGCATCATTTAGCAGTTTTTTGTCGCAAGAGGGCACACCCAAAACGCTCAAAAACGCCCCCGCATTCGAGCCCACCTCACTATCTTCATTGAGTGAAGAGCTCCGCACCACGACTGCACCGCTAAACTTTTGCATGATGGCTCGCAACACTTCATCGGGGCGTAGCTTCACATCTTCAGTGCTAAAAACGAGCAAATCAAGCACGGAAGACTTCTTCACCATGCCTCGCAGGCGCTCTAGATTCCTAGCCTTGCTGGTAAAAACGAGCTTCACCACCCCTCCTTTGTAAAATCAGCTTACCTTCTTCGCGCTCCATGCTCTGGTAGTGTATTGCATATCAAACTCTTGAGGCAAGCATTCTCTCATCTTTGCCGTGATTGCGTCAAACAACGCCAAGCCCTCTTTGGTGCCTAAATCCCAGTAAGGATTCTTGACGCTTTTCCACGCATTGATGTATCCATCGATACTCTGATGAAAATAGAAATCCTGCTCAAGATAAAAAATCTCATCAAAAAGCTCTCTGTGTTGCTCTATTATGGGTCTTTGATCCTCGCGGCGCACACCTCGTTTATATTGAGGCACAAACTCGGTAATGATCCCCTCAGCGAGCTCCTGAATGGGATCTTTTAGATTCCTATGATTCCACATGCACGTAAAATAGCCCCCGTCTTTTAAAATACGATGAGTCTCGCGCAGTGCTTGCTCTCGATCTAAGACATTGAAGCTACTCCCAAAGCAGACCCAATCCACGCTCTTATCTCCCAGTCCGCTCTCCGTGCCTAGAGCCCTTTTCCATTCGATGTCTTCACCCTGAGTGCGCTCTATGCCTATTTCGCGCATAGCGTCATTTGGCTCTACCGCGATGACTTTTAGTCCTCTCTCTAGGAGCATGATGGAGAGATTCCCACTCCCCGCCCCAATATCTGCGACTCTCTTGCCCTCTAGGCGCATTTGAGCGTATTCGCACAATACATCGATCGCCTTTGGTGCGTAGTTTGGACGATAGCTGTAGTATTTTGCATGCTCCGTATAGTCCCAAACTTTCTCGACGATTTTACTTTGAGAGTGATCAAAATCAGATCGCCCCCCCCCCTAGTAATTTTTTCCATGTGTTCTCCTTTGTAGTGTTTTTGTCTGCAACTTTTCTTGCACTCCATGCTCTGATTTTGTAAGGGACAAGAATCGTATCAGATCGGGTAATCTTAACAATCTTGCTCTCAATCATCGCTAGCACATCATTCCATGCTTCGCCCGCTTGCGCCTGTATATCATTCACAGAGTGCCAGATTCCCATATATCGCTCTTTACTCATCTGCTCAAAATAGGGAATCTCCATGAAAAAGCAATTCTCAAAATCGCCTGTAGACTCGAGAATCTCCGTCCAGTTTTTGGTATTTTGCGCTCCGCTGGAGACTCGATTGAGTGCGGGAATCATGCGCTTAATCTCCTCTTCAATCTCAAAAAACACGCTCCCCTCCTGAATATCGCGTGGATTCCATATCGCGGTAAAGTAGCCACCATTTTTTAAGATTCTTGCAAATTCGGGCAGTGAGCGGGTCGGATCCGTCCAGTGGAAGCTACTCGCCATGATTACCCAGTCGTGGATTCCCGCTTCAAGTCCGCTTGCCTCACCACTCCCCGCACTCCAACGGACTTTGCACCCTTTAGTGTATAAAATGCCCTCATTGCGCATATTTTCGTTAGGTTCGATGGCATTCACATTTAGCCCCATTTCCGCGAGCATTTTCGTGAGCTTACCTGTCCCTGCGCCAATCTCAGCAACAAGAAAGTCATCGCGTGCGAGGTGCTTATCATTCACACACGCAAACAGCCTCTCCAGCAAAAACGCGCTATAAGCGGGGCGATTGTGATAATGCTTCGCTACCTCCGTGAAATCACCTTGTCTCATGCAACTCCTTGTGTTTTGATTAGCTTTAATATTTCATCTCTTTTCTCTGCGAGATTCCCAAGCAGGCTGTTGTCGATGATTAGATCGGCATTTTTTGGCTCATCAAAGGGAATATCCACGCCAACGACGTTGCTAATCTCTTTTGCGCGCGCTTTTGAATAGAGCTGTTTTTGATCTCGCCTGTATAGCTCTTCTGAGTCGCATTTCACATAGATTTCTAAATAGTCGGGAATCGACTTTCTGTTGTGCAGGTAAATTTCATCAAACATCGCTATGGACGTTACGATGACATTGATTTTTTGCGAAGCGAGCAAAGCACAAAGAGCCGCGCGCTTTTTGGATATTTCCAGCCTCGATTCCCTGTTGTATCCGTTTTGACCAAAAACATCTCTCAGCTCATCGCCATCAAGATATACAAGATTAGGCAGCTTTGGTTTAAGCTCATCATAGACAAGCCTACCCAGCGTAGTTTTACCGCTACCAGCTAGACCAGTTATCCACACCACAAGACCAAAATCCGCCATCACTACTTCCTGCAAAACTTAGCTTTCATCTTCTAAAAACATCTTGTAATATTGCCATTTCTCAACAATATGAGGGGCTAATCTCTCTATCTCGCTAACCTCATATTTGAGCAATTCCCTTAGCTTTTTGCTACTTTCTGGATTTTTTAAAAGCTTGAGAATGTCTTTTTTGTAAGCCTCACAACCACAGCACGCCGATTTTCCCATCGCTACTCTCGCGCTTATGCGCCCCAAATGCGAGAATCTGCGCCCATGCCTCTTTCATGCCCTCGCTCCACGTGATGTCATCAAAGACCATGATTCCCCGCTTGTTCATAAAGGGGAGTATTTGGCGAAAATACCCGATGGTCGCGTCTCTATCGTGGTGTCCGTCGATAAAGACAAAATCAAGCGGCGCAATCTGTGGCAAGAGCTCAGGCAGGACATCGCTAAAACGCCCGACCTTTTGCACCACGTTATTTACGCCAAGATTCCTGCGTGTCTCCTGCGCGATCTCCGCTATACGGGGCGCGCCCTCGATTGTGTAGATTTTCGCATTAGGGGCTGCGTGGCTCAGGTAGGCACTGGAGAATCCGCAACATGTCCCAAGCTCTAGCACGATCGATGGATTTTGTGCGCATAGCACTTCAAAGATTCTCTGCGCCCTTGCGTCTTTGATTCCCGTTGCAGCGAGGTTAAGTAGCTCTACCTCGACTTCTACTCCCGCATTCATCTCCTCTTTGCTTCGGCTGGAATCAGGGCTTCCCGCACCATAATCAATAACCCGCACCATGCCGCCTCGAGCCTTTAGCTGCTCTCTATAAGCCTCAATCTTTCTCTGTGATTCTGCGAAATTTTTCATCTTAGCACCTCATCAATAATATTTGGAATATCTATATTCATACGCCCAAAAACCCTCTGTGCATGCGGATTCCTGCGCCCCATGATCTCCTGTGCGATGCTTGCGAGCTCCTCTTTGGTATCGACTTTTTCCATCAACCCTGCGTCAATTAGAAACTTATCATAGTGTGAAACAAACGAGCGCGTAGATATGGTCGGTGTGCCAAAATAGCACGCTTCGGAATTGAGCGTCCCACCCCCTCCGATGAAGAGGTCGCAATGGGCGAGCAGGTGCTGGATGACCATTTTTTCCTTAAGCACTTTGGCAAAGGGGAGGAGCTCTGCGACTCCCTCAGGCTCATAGCGAGGAATCACAAGCACATTGACATGCATTTTGCTTAAAAGCTCCTTCACGCCATCATAGAGAATCGGGAATTTTTGCTTGACATAGCTGGCTTTAAACTCCTCCTCACGGATCACCACGGTGGGAATCGATGGGTCAAGCTCATACTCCCTAAGGACATTTTCATAAAATTCACGTGAAGGCTCAAAATCCCTTAACCACGCCACTACATCGAGGAATTGATACTCAAAAATCTGCTCTTTTTCTAATCCAAAACGCAAAAAAATCTCCTCAGGCACCATGAACGGGCGAAAGGCTCGAGTGGAGAGTGGCAGCGTGAGGCGGGCTTGCGGGAGCGCGCGATAGAAATTCGTCGTGTAGTCTGAAAGCGGAATGTCATAAAAATTGATGATGGGAATCCCAAGCCCGAAAGCGACACGATTCGCATCGACACTACAAAGGCAAACAAGACGTTTCACTTTATGCTCTTCGATAAATTCCATGAGTTCAAACTGCCGCTCGATTGAGGCCTTAAGTTTATCGCTGAGCTTTCCACCTCCAAAGCTTCCGCGATTAAAAAAGGGCATTTTGTAAAGGCGTAAAAGCTCGACCACTTCGCTATATCCCTCACCTTCTCTTGCGGTGATGAGCACCTCTCTTCCTCGATTCCTAATCTCATCAATGAAAGGCTTGAAGAACATCACGCTTTTAGGTGTTACCAAATCAAACCATGTCATTTCGCCCCTTTATTATCCAAAATATTTCAAAAACCAACGACTAAGCATGATCATCGCCCAGTTTTGCGACTTCAGCCGCCCGATTCTACCCTCGTTGTAGAGAAAATGCAAAAAATCGTTCCTAAACCACCCGCATTCCTTATTAAATCGCAGATAATCCCCTAAAATCCGCTCTTTGTAATGGGCGAAATACCACTCAAACATGGGCGAGGAGAAGCCTTTTTTATTGCGTTTGATGATAGAGGCGGGGATAAAATCGCGCGCAATTTCTTTGAGCAATCCCTTTGGTTCGCGCCCTATGCGCGCATTTTCTGAAAGTCCTAGCACATACTCCACAAGGCGCACATCTAAAAAAGGCGCGCGCGATTCCAGCGAATGTGCCATGCTCATGCGATCCATTTTATTCATAAGCACCTCTGGGATCCAGTGCGAAAAATCCGCATAGCTACACCACAGTCCCCCCTCACTAAGCCCCGATTCCCTAAAAAGATTAGGAAAATACTCACTCGCAGGAATCGTAACGTTCCATGGATTTTCCTCCTGCCACGTCTCATTAATCACGCGAAAATACGGGGAATCTCCGCACTTTTGACGCTGTTTATATCGCGCTTCTTTATCACTAATTACCGTGCTTGAGCGCAAAAAATCCAAATAACGATAGTAGTCTCGATAGCCAAAAAAGAGCTCATCGCTTCCCTCGCCACTTAAAACGACCTTAAAGCCCGCTTGAGCGACCTCTTGTGAGAGCAAAAACGTGGGAATGAGCGCAGGGTCATTGATGGGCTCATCGCTAATTGCGCACACCGCTTCAAATGCCTCTAAAAATTGCGTCTCTGAGGCAACGATCTCATGGTGATGACTCCGAATGTGCTCACTTACCTCGCGTGCGAAAGGAAGCTCGCTGTATTCGCTAAATTCGTCATATCCGATCGAAAAAGTTTCGATTTTCGCTCCACTTAGCCGTGCATACAGCGCGCTCAAAAGTGAGGAATCAAGCCCCCCGCTCAAAAAACTCGCCACTTTCACATCAGAAATGAGGCGATATTTAAGGCTCTCTTCCAGTAGCTCTAGCACGCGATTCCTCGCTTTTTCCTGCGATTCCTCGGGATTGTGTGCGATGTGTCCTATGAGTGTATAATAGCGATGGCGTTGGAAATCTCCGCTCTCAAAATCATAGATACCATAGCACCCGGCGGGAATCTTTTTAATCCCCTCAAATGCGCTATTTTCTCCACACGGGGCGAGGTAGTGCAAATATTCATCAAGTGCCTGCATGCAAGGTGGTGGCGTGGTTTCTAACATTGCTAAAATTGCTTTGATTTCTGAAGCGAATAGAAATGTTGAGGAATTGTAATAGTAATAGAGGGGTTTTTTGCCGAAGTGATCGCGTGCGAGTATAAGCTTTTTCGCGCACTCATCATAGAGTGCGAAAGCAAACATTCCGTTTAATTTCTCCAGTGTTGTTTCTAATCCATAATGCGCGAGCGCGTGGAGCAGCACTTCCGTGTCGCTAGAGCCGACAAACTCCTCGCCAAGGGCTTTTAGCTCCTCTTTTAGCTCGCGATAGTTATAGATCTCGCCATTTAGAATTATCACGAGATTCCCATATTTCATGGGCTGATTCCCGCTCTTGCTTAGGTCTATGATGGCTAGGCGATTATGCGCGAGCGTAATTTGGGAATCGGCGTAGATTCCGCTACTATCGCGCCCCCTGTGTGCCATGAGGCGCGAGGCTTTTTCGACCTGCTCTTTTTTTAGATTCCCGCCACAAATGCTACACATTGCCCCAGCTTTGGACTTTATCTACTTTTGCGACGCAATCCACTAGACAAGCTCCACAAGCTTACCCTCGGCAATTTCCTTATAGCGTGCGCCATCATAGCTATCCGTGGCAATTCCTTGGGGGTCAAATTCCATTCTGATTCCGCTCTTATCCACCCAGCCTATACGCTTTGCCGGCACCCCGACCATGAGTGCATAAGGTGGCACATCACTCGTTACCACCGCACCTGCGCCGATTCTCACACCCTCATCGACAAAGCTGGAATCGTGGATAAAATGGCTCATAGCCCTACTTTTTTACAAAATGGATGATAATCGCCCGTGATTCCTAACGGCGTTTGTGTGCGTATGTCATGCACCACCTCGATACTCGCTCTCGCCTCTTCAAGCCCAAAGCCCCCGCCACTCAAAATATCTGCATAGCTCTTTGTGTGCAAATCCGTAAAGCCCTCGGAAAATTCGAACTCCTCACCATCGACATCAATGCTCCTGTAAGTGCGCTTGCCCGATTCCTTAACCTCATCGGGGATATAGTCATAATTCACACTCAAAAACCATCGCACCCGCGCATGCTCTAATTCCAGGAATCCACCCGCACTGTGGGCATTTAGCACATGGACGCGGTTACATTTTGGCGCGCCAAAAATCCACATCAGCATGTCATAAAAATGCACGCCAATATTTGTGGCAATCCCCCCGCTCTTAGTGATATCGCCCTTCCACGAGGTGAAATACCAGTGCCCTCGAGAAGTGAGATAGGTAAGCGTGAGATCATAAACCTTGTTTGGATTCCCCGCAAGCTCCTCTTGCACGCGTTTCTTGAGTGCGATAATGCTCTCATGAAGCCGCAGTTGCAAAATGTTATAGACGCGCTTGCCAAAATCTTTTTCAAACTCCTTGAGCGCGTCAATATTCCACGGATTAAGCACGAGCGGCTTCTCGCAAATCGCATGTGCCCCGCTTCTTAGCGCAAAGCGAATGTGGGAATCGTGCAGATAATTCGGCGAGCAGATTCCCACATATTCGACCCCCTGCTTGTTTCTTCGCAGCTTATCGACATGGCGATCAAAACGCTCAAACTCCGTGAAAAAGTCCGCATTAGGAAAATAGCTATCGATGATTCCTACGGAATCGTTGGGATCAAGCGCGCACAGAAGCTCATTCCCCGTCTCTTTGATTGCTTTCATGTGGCGTGGCGCGATGTAGCCTGCTGCGCCGATTAGGGCGAAATTGGTCATAAAACTCTCCTTTTTGTATTTTACGTCGGCGCGATGATAGATAAAAGCGTCTCATACATATCGTCATGTCCTGCCCAATCATAAAACGAGAAGCTACTATTGTGCCACAAAACGACCATCTCGCCCTCAAATTTCCTGACTTCATCGCTCAAGTTTCGGACACAGCTCACAAACTCCGCGCGGTGATCATCTTTGCTTCGCGGGAGCGCACAATCCATAATAATCAACGGATGTTCGATGAGCTTTAGATGTTTTTGTTCCTTTACATCAAACACGCTGAATGGGTAGCAAACACCGCATCGAAAGCCAACACTTTCAGCAAAGCCCATGCTGCTATCCCACACCATTTGATTTTGCTCCCACAGTCGCCATGTAAGCGGAGTATCAAAGCGCAAATAGTGCTGACGCCCGCTTGTAATCGGAGTTTTGCTCGCTTGCTTCAGAGCCTCCTTTTCGTCACAGAGCATTTCAAGATTATTGTAAGAATCGTAGCTTGGGTGAATGCCGATAAAATGTTCTCTGTGCTTAATTTTTTTCATCATCTTTTTTACATTTGGCGCATTGATACGATAGCGATTATCATACTGCGTCTTACCCCCAGACATAAAAAAGAAATGCGATTTTGTGCCGTATTTTTCGGACAAACCCATAAAATAATCAAATTTATCATAAGGATCTTTTTGGATTCCCAGCTTTATTTTCACAAACTCTTTTAGCTCGACAAATGCTTGTTTGTAGTTGCCATAAAGCTTTATGGCACGCTGCATTCTGCGCAATAGGGAATCGCGTGTGTAGAAGAAAAATTGATCGATATCATGGGTTGGTAAAATGGAGTATGAGCGTCTCTTTTTAGCGGCTTTGGGCTCTAGGTATTGCACCAGCTCCCACAGCCACTGGGTGTAATAATTTACCACGGGGAGATGGCTGAATTTATATTTTATACAGAGCATTTCCGCCTCTTTAAAGCGACCAAATTTATCTGCGTTATGCTCTAGACTCTCCTCAAAGCGCGAAAGCATAAAAAATATGGAGCCAATCAAATCCATATCGCAGACACACACTCTCTCGCTGTATCTTATATTCGGCTCGCCATAAAGCAGGGGAATCTCGCGAAAATATTTTATATTTTTAGGAATCGAATCGTGCGTCAAATAGTGCGGGAATCGGCTAAAAAGCTCGTTTTTGATGATGACTTTTTTGTCATAAAAACTTATTTCATAATCATTAATCGTATCGATTTCTATTTTGTATTTGAGCCCTAAAAACTCTCCAAATACAACATCAAAAACGTATCGCTTTTCCGCTTCACAAATATTAGAAAATCTAATTAGAATCTCACTCATGCTCTATCGCCTTTATTGCCCTATATGCCGCTTTTCCTTCGCCATAGAGGTGCAATAGCGACTCTACATCTTTGCCTAAAACTTTCTTTAGCGTCTCCACAATACGCCTTTTATCTAACCCAACAAGATGATTCCCGTGCTCTAGAAGCTCAATCCATTCGGTATTTTCGCGTAACACTAGGCAGCTTTTACCAAAAAAGTGCGCCTCTTTTTGCACGCCCCCACTATCACTCATGACTGCTTGGCTGTGTTCCAAAAGCCACAACATCTCCAAATATCCCACAGGTTCAATAATATGGACATTGTTACTCTTTGGTGCGATTCCTAGGTTATTCGCTCGTGCTTTTGTGCGCGGGTGTAGCGGCAGGATAATGCTTGCAAGCTCACTCGCCTCATCTAAAATCTCAAAAAATTGTTTCAATTTAGAGGAATCATCGCTATTTTCTTGTCGGTGAAATGTGCAGAGGATAAAATCTTCTGGCAGATTTCCATGATTTGGTCTTTTGGCAAATTGCTTAAAATAGAGCGCGCTATCTAGCATTACATCGCCTATCTCAACAATATTTGCATTAAGCTCACCAAACCCCTCTCGCATGAGATTTTTACGTGCATTTTCATTGGGGATAAGCAGCAGAGTGGAGATTTTATCGGTAAGAGTGCGATTAATTTCTTCAGGCATGCGCATGTCATAGCTTCGGATTCCCGCTTCAACATGCACGAGCGGAATATGGAGCTTGCTACTTGCAAGCGCGCCCGCCAAAGTCGAATTTGTATCGCCATAGACAAGCGTCCAGTCGGGCTTTTCATGCAGTAGGATCTCTTCAATTTTTTCTAACATGCGCCCTGTCATTGCGCCATGAGAAAGCGAATGAATATCAAGCATATACTGTGGAGTTTGCAAGCGCATCTCATCAAAAAAGATCTGGCTCATAGCATGGTCAAAATGTTGCCCAGTGTGGATCAGCACCTCAGCGATTCCCGCATTTTTCATAGCAATACTCATGGGCTGTGATTTGATGAATTGTGGTCTAGCACCAATGATGCTTACGATTTTCATACCACTTCTCCGACTACCCTCTTCCTCTTCTCTACATTCACCCTTGCCTCATATTTAGAGGCAGCTTCCTTGCTGCGCTTTTTAAAAGCCACAATTTTGTCATAACTTAGCTTATTAAGT
>JBQMYQ010000030.1:0-21755 GCA_052173415.1 Wolinella sp.
TTGCGAACTTTTTCGCACTTTTGGTTGATTTTAGGCACTCTAAAAGCTCTTTTCTTAAGTAAATTCATTAATTTTTCTCCAAAGAGTATAGTCTTTTAGGCTATTCAAGCAATCCTGGCCCGATTAAGGGGACTTGGAGCACGGCGAGTAGTGATCTCTTTTGTAGTTAAAAAAGCCCTTTGTGTTTCAGCTGTGCGGAGTGCGTAGAAGTAAAACGCTTAACAAACACAACTATTTCAAGACTCAGCAGGGGCGGATAATCGAAAAAATATTGTAAAATCCAAACAAAAAGGGCGAGGATTCTCCGCAAGGGATAGTTTGAGCCACAAGGAGGCGAGGGTAGTGAAGCAGGTGGTGATTGTAGATGATTCTAAGACGATCATTGCGACGGCTGAGTTTGCGCTTGAAGAGATGGTAAAGTGTGGCGAGATTGAGTTAATTAGCTATTACAATCCCCAAGAGCTACTTGATGATGCGCTTTTGGGTAAGCTTGCTTATGATTTACTAATTAGCGATATTAATATGCCACAGATGAATGGGCTGGATCTTTCAGCAAAGCTTAAAGAGATGGAGCATTTTAAGCACAAGCCCATTCTCATTCTTACAACCGAGAGTTCTGCGGAGATGAAAAAACGTGGCAAGGAGATTGGCGTAACAGGCTGGATGGTGAAGCCCTTTGATGGGGAGAAGCTAGTCAAATCCATACGAATGCTCCTAGGAGAGTAGCTGTGTCCGCAGAGCAGAGTGCGAAAGATAGCGTCTCTTTTCTCACATTTTATTTAGACAATGAGCATTATGGTGTGCAGATGCGTCATGTGCGTGAGATCATTGCATGGACGCACGTAACCAAAGTCCCCAAAATGCCCGCCTATATCAAGGGCGTGATGAATTTACGCGGGAATCTCATACCTGTAATTGACCTTAGAGCGCGCTTTTCACTCGCCCCCAAAGAGCCTAATATGCTAACTTCTATCATTGTTGTATCCGCTCTAGGGATTCCCGCAGGATTAGTCGTCGATCAAGTCAGCGAAGCTCTTAGTGTGGATGCGGGGAATCTCCTAGCCCCTCCGAAATTCAATGAAAAAATCAATGTAAGCTACTTAAACTCCATGGCGCAGGGGGATTTTGGCGTGGTAGCTATTTTGGAATTGGAAGCGATTTTAGGGCACGAGAAGCCGGAGTTGCAAAGTTAAAGGAGGTCGTTATGTTTCGTATTGAGGGCGATTCCCTGATTCTCTCATGGGAGATGACGCTTGATGAAGTGAAGTCGCTTAAGGAGTTTTTGACCTCCAAGCTTGAATATATCGAGTCTATTGCTTTTGAAGATGCGGGTGAGCCCAAAAGCTCTGCACTGCTCGCGCTTCTTTTTAGTGCTAAAAAGAGCAAGCCCGAGCTTTTGATTCCCGTGCTGGAGGGAGAAATGTTGCACTTTGGGCGTTTTGGCACGATGGGTTGGAGGGTCTAGTGGATCGCGCAAGGCTAAAAGAGATTTTTATCGAAGAGGCGAGCGATATTATTGAGAAGCTTGATATTGAGGTTATTGATTTTGAGGAGCACCCAGAGGATAAAGGGCTTTTAAACGAGCTTTTTAGGGGTGTGCATACGCTAAAAGGTAGCGCAAATTCCTTTGGTTTTAAGCGACTGGGCGAGTTTGTTCATGGCTTTGAAGATGTGCTAGATTATCATCGGAATAGCGATGATCCACCTAGCCCGCAGATGATTGATCTCTTCTTGCGCTCCGTTGATGTGATTAAAGAGATTTTTGAATACGAGATGAACGACAAAGAGGGGCTTCCATCTGAATACGAGGCATGCATTAGGGCATTTAAGAATCCAAGCGATTCTGCGCAAGAAGTAAAAGAGGAGAAGCTTGCGGATTTGGCTTTGGAGTTTGGCGATTGTGCGCTTGATTCCCCGCTTCCGATAAAAAGTGAGGAATCCTCACAAGAATCGCCCGATTCCCCGCCTAATTCTCAAAGCGCTTCTATTTCTGCAATTCTTGCAAATGTCGATAAATCTGATAAAAAAAGTATAGAAGACGCGCTTTTAGTCGCAATCCCTACAGGCTTGCGACTCTATTGTATCACGCTTAAGCTAGAAGAGGATATTTACCTGCGTGGGCAGGATTATTTCACATTTTTCGCGCTTTTAGCTCGTGAGGGACGGATACTCTATTCACAGTGGGATATGAGCGACGTGCCTAAACTTGATGCGCTGGATGCGGAATCTTCCTGCATAAAGGAGGTTTGTATCTATCTTGAGAGTGCGAGTGAATTGCCTGAGATTAGCGAGCTGTTTTGCTTTTTAGAAGAGCATGAATTCGCACTGAAAGAGCTTACTCGCTCCCTTGAGGTGGGCGATTCCTCTAAGTGCAATCAGATTCCCAGTCAGATTCCTGCTCTAGAAGATGAGTATGCACCTTTTTGTGCGGATAATTCATCTATTTCCTCTAAGATTCCTAAAAGTGCAGAGGATTCTATAAGCGAGGAATCGTATGGGGAATCACACACTTTGATACATTCAGAAACTCCCCAAAAAGAGGCACAAAAGCTTGAGAATCAAGAAAACAAGCACTCTTTTGTCCGCATTGATACAATTAAGCTTGATGAGCTTTTTGATTCCGTTGGGGAGCTTGTGATTGCTCAGAATTTTCTCGCCGAAGATGAGGCGATCAAGACGCTCAAAGGTGGGCAGCTGCGTAAAACAATCGAGTCGCTCTCCAAGATTACGCGCCTTATTCAAAAGCGCGTTATGTCGCTTCGTATGGTGCCTATTCGCGATACATTTGAGCGTATGCGACGCGTGGTGCGCGACACTTCAAAGACATTAGGCAAGGAGATTAAGCTTCAGCTCCATGGCGAGGAGACGGAGATTGATAAAAATATGGTCGATGCGCTCTCCGATCCACTGATCCACATCATTCGTAACGCCATTGACCACGGAATCGAGGACGATCCAAAGCTAAGAATCGCACAAGGGAAGCCCGAAATCGGCACAGTGGAGCTGCGCGCGTATCACAAGGGTGGAAATATCGTCGTGGAGATTAGCGATGATGGTCGAGGAATCAGCCGTGAGCGAGTCTACCAAAAGGCTCTGGAGCGCGGATTAATCGAGCCTAGCGAGGAGCTTAGCGATACACAGGTCTATTCACTTATTTTGCAGGCGGGATTTTCCACAGCGCAAAAGGTGAGTGATATTTCTGGGAGAGGCGTGGGGCTTGATGTCGTGCGAAGCTCGATTGAGACGCTAAGGGGGCGCATTGAGATTGACTCTACGCAGGGGCAGGGAAGTCGCTTTAGCATTTTTCTTCCTTTAACGCTTGCAATTATTGATGGCATGCTCGTGCGAAGCGCGGGAGAGACGTTTATTATTCCTACGCTCTCAATCATCGAATCCTTTAGACCATTGTCTGAAATTCTCCATGTAGTGCAGGGTGAGGGAGAGTTTGTCGATTTGAGACAGGAGCTATTGCCAATTGTGCGACTTAATGAGATTCTCCAAATCAGCAAGGAATCGCCACGTGCAGACGAGAGTATCCTTGTGTGCGTGGAGAGCGAGGATGGGAAATTTGCGATTTTGGTCGATGAGCTTTTGGGGCGACAGCAGGTCGTGATTAAGCCTCTAGGCAAGCTCTTTTCTCATCTTGTGGAGTTTTCAGGCGGGGCGGTTCTTGGAAACGGTGAAGTGGCGTTAATCGTGAATGTTGAAGGGCTTAGGTAGATGGAGATTACAATCTCCGATCAGGAGTTTGAGCTTTTTCGTGCCTACATTTACAAGGTCACAGGAATCGCGCTTAATCAGAATAAAGCAAGCCTCGTGCAAGGGCGGCTCTCAAAGAGGTTACGAGAGCTTAATTATGCGAGTTTTGCGGAGTATTACAAACACATTTTAGAAGATGAGAGCGAGACATGGCGGTTAGTTTCTGCGATTAGCACGAATGTAACGTCATTTTTCCGCGAGGAATCGCAGTGGAATTACCTCGCAGAATATCTTGCAGAACTTCGGCTAAAAAAGCAACAAAAGAGGCTTCGTATATGGTCTAGTGCGTGTTCTAGCGGAGAAGAACCTTACAGTATCGCGATGTTTTTAGCCGAGCAGTTGCCCGATTTCCTAGAGTGGGATATTAAGATTTTAGCAACAGATATTTCGGTTGAGGTGTTGCGTAAAGCTAAGCGGGGAATCTACTCACAAAAGAGTGTGGAATCGCTACCCGCCCACCTCCTCAATAAATATTTTCATCGTTTTAATGAAGCTAGAGAGCCTTATTATGCGATACTAGATGAGATTAAGAGCAAAATTATCTTCAGGATTTTTAACCTCATTCACGGGGATTTTTCTCTCTTTAATAAGCCCTTTGATATGATTTTCTGTCGCAATGTCATGATCTATTTTGATCCTCCATCGCAACAAGCACTGATTTCACGATTTGCGAGGCTTTTACGGAGTGGCGATCTGCTTTTGGTGGGGCGTTCTGAAGCTTTAACCAAACATAGAGGCGACTTTATCCCCTTGAAGCAATCCATTTATAAAAAAGTATAAGGAGTGTGCAATGACCTTGGATGTTTCTAAGCTCGCTGATAGCGATATTTTGCAAGAGGTCGCAAGGCGTTTTGAAGAGAAAAATGCCTCCATTATGGAGATGGAGCGAATGACTAAAAACCTCCTTGAGCTTAATGAAAAAACAAAGCATACTGAGGAGATTAAGAGTGAATTCCTATCAATCATCAAAAATGAGTTTAATAATCCCCTTTCCACGCTCCTAAACCTCTCTGAAATGATAGGCAAAAAGCGCGATAGCGAGCAATTTGCCTCCATGGCAGAGATGCTGCATTCTGAGCTTTTGAAACTTGATTTTCATTTTAGGAATATTTTTGCCGCAACGGAGGTTGAGGCGGGTGATATTGCGAGCTTTTATACGAAGATTGATTTTGATTCCCTCTTTAATGAGGCAAAAAGGAGCCTTATCTATCTCATTAAAGATAAAAGACTGAATGTCGTGCTTGAGAATCGCCTCAAAGAGGAGGTAATTAGCGATTATTCCAAGCTTTCCTTGATCTTAGCTAATCTCCTCTCTAACGCGTGTGAATACTCCTATCCGCAAGGAGATGTGAGTGTAGCTATTTATGATGAGATGGGTGATTTGATTCTTGAGGTCAAAGATAAAGGCGAGGGAATTGAGGAATCGATGCAGGCGCATATTTTTGATCGATTCCACAAATATAGCTCGGGAAAAACCCGCGCGCACAGCGGACTGGGGCTAGGATTGAGTGTGGCTCTTGGCATGAGCGAGGCTTTGGGCGGGTATATTACCTTCTGCACACATGCAAATGAGACGCTTTTTAAGGTTACGATTCCTAGACAAAATGGCGAAGCGATCGCTCTTGGAGAGGTTGGCGCGAGTGGCATGACACTTTTTGAATATCCTAGTGAGGGTATTGAGCTCTAAGATGTCAGCTCGGAAATTCATCAATGTCGGTCAGATTTATGTCGCAGGGGAGGGTGTGGAGATTGTAACGATTCTTGGCTCTTGCGTGGCAGTGTGTTTAGTGGATAAAACTAAGGGAATCGCAGGCATGAATCACTACCTTTTGCCTCTGTGGAATGGCAATGGGCTAGAAAGTCCGCGCTATGGAAATATCTCGATTCCCAAGCTCATTAAGGGTATGGAGGATTTTGGGTGCAGTATTCGCGATCTTGAAGCGAAAATTTTTGGTGGCGCAAATATCAACATCAACACAAGTGAAGCGATGATGATTGGCAAGAAAAATGTCCTCATTGCTCAAGAGATGCTAAAAAACGCGAAGATTCCCATCGTTGCCAAGGATACGGGTGGTGGTAGTGGACGGCATATTATGCTCCATAGTGGCACGGGCAGGGTGGTCTTGCGTTATCTTAAAGGGGGGGAATGATTTATGGCGGTGCGTGTGTTGATTGTTGATGATTCTGCGAGTGCGAGGGAGCTAATCAAGGAGATTCTTGCCTCCGATCCCGAGATTGAGGTGGTGGGGGTCGCGCCTGATGCCTATGTCGCGCGCGATAAGATACTCTCGCTCAACCCCGATGTGCTCTGCCTTGATGTTGAGATGCCCTATATTGATGGGATTACCTTCTTAAAAAAGCTCATGCTCTATCATCCTATGCCCGTTGTAATGGTCTCCTCACTCACACAAAGAGGCGCGCGCACGACTTTGGAAGCTCTTGATGCGGGCGCGGTGGATTTCGTCACCAAAGGCGAGATGATGGAGCAAGAGCTCCCAGCCAAGGTCAAGCAAGCTGCCAAAGTCAAAGTGATTCCCCCGCTTTCAGTGAAAAAGGCGACTTTTGTAACCCCATTTATCACCGGACAGAGGATTATTGCGATTGGAGCTTCCACGGGAGGGACGACGGCTTTGCAATATATTTTGCAATCAATGCCTAAAACCTGCCCGGGAATCGTCATCGTCCAGCATATGCCTAAAGGCTTTACTAAAGCATTTGCCGATCGCTTAAATTCTATCTGCGAAATCCACGTTAAAGAGGCAGAAAATGGCGATATTCTCGAAACAGGCAAAGCCCTTATCGCAGAGGGAGCGCACCATCTTGCGCTTCGCAAAAATGGACGAAATTATGTCGTTGAGCTAGGCGAGGGCGAGAAAGTTTCAGGGCACAAGCCCAGTGTTGATGTGCTTTTTCATTCCATCGCGCAATGTGCTAAAGCCAATGCCCTAGGAATCCTGCTCACAGGCATGGGGGCAGATGGAGCAAAAGGAATGCTGAAAATGCACCAGGCGGGCGCATATACGATTGCACAGAGTGAGGATAGCTGCGTGGTTTTTGGTATGCCTAAGGTTGCGATTTCGCTGGGTGGGGTCGATGAGGTGGTCACGCTCAAGCTCATTCCCATGCGCGCGCTCGCGGTCATTCAGGAGGCAAATAAGGGGTGATAGGGATTTCGCGCTTACCTAAGAGCACTAAAGCGAGGAATCTATCTCAACGCAAAAGTCCTAAACCTCGCGCGCTTTATTCTTGCTTTTTAATTCTGAAGTAGCCAAAGAGGAATCATTTTTGCTTTAGATTCCCAAAAAGATTATCGGGAGTTTTATCGCATGCAACTTACGCCCCTCTCTACTTCAATTCCATCTAATCCGCTTAACCTCCTAGAGCAGCACGATAAGCATGCCAAAGAGCGAGAACAGGAGCTCAAAGAGACGCAGAAAAAAGAGGAAACGCAGGAGCTTTACAAAAGCAATTTGCAAAAAGAGGAGCAAAAGCAAGAGGAATATGGGATTTCTAAACCACGAGAGACGTATGGTCTGGTGGTGCTCGAGCTTATGAATAATGAAGAGTATCAGGCATTTGAGCGCGCGACTGTGGGCATGACCAAGGGTGAAAAGATGATCGCCGCGCAGTCGCTCTATCGCCTCTCTGAGCTCCAAGAAAAGCACACGCACGCCTCTTTCCCCAAAGAGCAAAATAACGGCTATGCTAAGACGATTAATTTTGGCGATAAATTTGCCCGTGCACTGTATTTTGGAGAGCAGCGGATCAATCTGCTGAGCTAGGGACATACGTGGGAATCGAGCCTATTTTTGTGATTTTAAGATAAAATCACGCCATGTATCAGATCCAAAAGCTGTTAGAATTAAAAAAACTTTACCAAGAACGCTCTGCTGGAATGCAGTTTTGCGAGCCTTTTATGTATACGCGGGCACATACAAGGATGCATACACTCGCACTTTCTGCGCCAAGTGATAGCCAATCACTTCAAGCAATGGTCGATTCCTGCCTCTTGTGTGAGCTCTCCAAGGGCACAGGGAATCCTACGATAGGCATGTGTGCGAGCGCGCCAAAAGTGGCTTTTATATCAGAAACTCCCCTAATTGATGCAAAACACCCCTCAATGTTTCTTGGTCGCAGTGGCGAGATGTTACAAAAAATCGTGCGCGATGTTTTGAATATTAAGGAAGATGAAATCTCGTTGCTATCACTTCTAAAATGCCAACCCTCGCCCTCTTTGAGGCTCAATCCACTCTTTTTTAATGCATGCCGTCCCTATATTTTGAAGCAAATTGAGCTATTACCCAAAGAGACGATACTTATCCCTTTAGGAGAGACTGCATATCGATATTTGAGCGAAGAAGGGGGCGATTTTTCAGTCCATCGTGGAGTAAAAGGAAGCTTTTTGGGGCGCACACTGATTCCCACTTTTAGTCTTAGCTATCTTTTGCGCAATCCAAGCGCAAAAAAAGAGGCGTATCGAGATTTTTTGTTTATAAAGAGTTGCTTATGAAACAGTTAAAACAGCCAGGGCAGAAGCTATTCCCGATTCTCGCGCTATTTTTAGCCACCGAGCTGAGTGCCAAACCTCATATCATTTCGCCGCTTCCTCTACCTAAGGTCGAGATCATCAATCCAACCTACGAGCCTTGCGATGAGGCGTGTCTGCGGGAGCTTGATAGGCAGGGCGAATATTTTTCATTCATCGCGCGCTTTCATTCGCAAATCACTAACGATAGGCTCAAAGCACGTCTAACTGGGCTTATGCGTGAATATGAGATTGATATTGCCCCTTTTGAATGGATGCACAGAGGGCGCACGAAGCTGAAAATCGCACTGATTCTCCCCCAAAAGAGTATCGGGCGATACTCGATGACGACGATTGATACGATTCTTGCGTATCTTTTGGCACGGCAGGGGGAATTTGCTTTTGAGGTGTTTGATATTCAAGATGAAGGAATGAATTCGCTTCAGAATGCCTTAAGAAATGCAAAGAGCAAGGACTTTGAGCAGGCGATCGCACTCCTCACGCGTCAAGGTGCGGGCGAGATTGCGCAGTTCATCCCCGCGCTCCCTACCTATATCCCTTCGGTGCACTTAAAGCAGCTTAATCTGGGCAGGGCGATTCCTATGGATATTACCTTTGGTGGGATTGATTATGAGGCGCAGATTGAAGCACTCCTGCGCTATGCAAACCCTGCACAAGTGGTGCTTTACAACGATGATAGCCTTGTGGGGCGAAGTGTGGGGGAATCGGTCAAAAAGCTAGGAATCGAGCCCGTTTTTGAGGAGTCTTTTAGCAATGCAAAGGCTACGGTGTTTAATCAAGAGATTAAAAAGCACGGTGATTACATCGTGGGGGCGAGTATCTTTTTGAACACGCCGATCGTCAAAAGTAGCCTCATTCTTTCGCAATTTACCTACAATAATCTCCAGCCCGAGCGCATTCTCTCCACGCAGATTAATTATCACCATTCGCTCCTCTCGCTTACGCAAGCACGCGATCGCGAGCAGCTTTACATTGCCAATTCTATTCAAGGGGCAAAGCGTGAAATCATCGAATATGGTGCGGTGCTAAAGAGTGATTTGCAATATGACTGGATCAACTACTCCACTGCTTTGGGCGTGGAATTTTTCTATCTTAAGACATTTAAAGAAACGATTCCCTACTTTAGCGAGAGCATTTCAGATCACAGCGTGCACTATCCCATCTACATCTACAAAAGCACGCAAGAGCGTTTCATACGCGTGGATTAGGGTTTGTCTCTCCGATTCCGCGAGAATCCTTTCAGGCGCGACCAAGCTTGCTATAATTCCGCTGTCTGAATTCCACGCCAAAGAGTGCCGATGCAGAGGCTTTATTCACTAAATCATTCGCCTATTGAATTTTATTTCGCCCCCTCGCCGCGCGATTTTGTGGTCGAGGAGATCCCTTTGTATGCCTTTAGCGGGAGCGGGGAGCATTTAATTTTAAAAATTCGCAAAAAAAATCTCACAACTTTTGAGCTTATCAAGACGCTCTCCGCACATTTAGGGATTAAAAGTCGAGAAATCGGCTATGCCGGGCTTAAAGACAAGCATGCGATGACGATTCAGCATGTGAGTTTGCCCGCGAAATTTAGCGCGAAAGTAGCGCAATTTAGGCATGAAAATATCAAAATTTTAGAGAGCACGCTGCATGATAATAAGCTAAGAATCGGGCACTTAAAAGGGAATCGCTTTTTTGTAAGATTAAAAAAAATAACGCCGATGAATTCACTTAAAATTACGCAGGTTTTGGGCGAAATTAAGCGCTTTGGTATGCCAAATTATTTTGGATTTCAGCGTTTTGGAAATGATGGAAACAATCATGAAACAGGGCGTAAAATCGCTCATGGGGAGACAAAAATAGCAAATAAAAAGAGAGAAGCTTTTCTTTTGAGTGCTTATCAGAGTAGGCTATTTAATGAGTGGTTAAATGAAAGGATAAAATTAAACAAAATAGTAAGTGATTTTAGTGTGAATGAAATTTTAGGAATCTATCCGCAGTTAGATTCCTCGCTTATTCGGGCTTTGCAGGCTTTCTCGCATCCTTTTAAGCTTTTAGGGGGCGAGATTATGCATCATTATCCGCATGGCAAGATTTTTGAATTGAAAAACTTAGAGCGCGAATGCGAGCGATTTTTGGCGCGTGATGTCATCCCAACGGGGCTTCTTAGTGGCTCGCGCGTCAAAACAGCGGGGCAAATCGCGGGAATCTTTGAAGCACCTTTTATTGATACACAGCTCAAAGAGCAGGGTTCACGCCGCTTTGCATGGGTATTCCCCGAAGATGTTACTTATCGTTACATTGAAGAGGAGGCGCAGGGTGAGCTGAATTTTTATCTCCCCAAAGGCTCGTATGCGACGGTATTTTTGGAGGAGATCGCACACAGGGAAATTAGAGAAGGAGACGCACATGAATGAGATATTTGAGAAGGTAATCAGGGAAAATAGAAGCAAAACGACGCTGGTGCTCTTGCTCTATATTGCGATTTTTGTTGCAATTGGCTTGCTTGTGGATATTGTGCGGATTAATGCGCCATCCATAGGTGGGGGGATCGCGGTGCTTTTAAGTTTTCAAATCACGCCTACAGTAACGATTCTCATGGGATTTGTCGCGTTACTTGCAATCGGCGCGAGTGTGCTATTTTTTAAACGCATTATGCTTAGCGGGAGCGAATATAAAGAGCTTTCGCACGCCGATTCCAGCCTTAGTTTCCGCGAGGAGGAGCTTTTGAAAATCCTTGGTGAGCTTGTGCGGGAATCGAGGCTATCTTTCATGCCAAAGCTCTATATTATGGATGCGCCCTATATGAATGCTTTTGCCAGCGGCTGGAGCGAGGAGAACTCCCTCATCGCCCTTACGACCGCGCTTGTAGAGCGGCTAGATAGAGATGAACTAAAAGCCGTTATGGCGCATGAGCTAAGTCACATCAGACACGGCGATATTCGCCTCACGCTCGCGGTGGGGGTGCTCAGCAATATCATGCTACTTGTTGCAAATTATGCGGTTTATATGTTCATGGGAAGTAGCCGCTCAAAAGGCGCGCAGAGTGCGAGGGCGATCCTTTTGGTGTTGCAATTTGTCTTGCCGCTCATCACGATGGCGTTGCAGATGTTTTTAAGCCGCAGTCGCGAATATATGGCTGATAGCGGTGCGGCGTATATTATGAGTGATAATCGCCCCATGATACGCGCTTTACAAAAGATTAGTGGCAATTATGCACAAAATGATTTTAGCGAGGTGGATACCAATCCCACGCGCCGCGCGGCTTATATTTTTGACCCTAAAGAAGCCTTTAGCACGCACCCCAGCATAGAAAATCGCATAAAGGCTCTACTTGGAAAATAGAGACAAAATGGAGGAGGGAATCCGCACGATTTTTGACTACATCGGCGAGGACAGGAATCGAGAAGGTTTGCTTGATACGCCTAAGCGCGTGGTAAAATCGTGGGAGAAGCTTTATAGCGGGTATGCGCAAGATCCGCGCGAGATCCTCGGCACGGTCTTTAGCGATGGGGCGTGCGATGAGATGGTGGTGCTGAAAAATATCGAATTTTATTCCATGTGCGAGCACCACATGTTGCCCTTTTTTGGGAAGATTAGTATCGGATATATCCCAAGCGAGCGCGTGGTGGGAATCAGCAAGCTCGCAAGGCTCGTGGAAGTCTATGCGAGGCGGCTTCAAATCCAAGAAAAGATGACCGCACAGATCGCAGATACGCTCATGGAGGTGTTGCAGCCAAAGGGTGTGATGGTTGTCGCTGAAGCCAAACACATGTGTATGGTCATGCGCGGCGTGGAGAAACAGCAAAGCATCATGTTAACCAGCGCGGTGCGCGGGGTTTTTAAGCGCGATTCCCGCACGCGAGAGGAGTTTATGGGGCACATAAGATAAAAGCATGCACTTTTCATGCTTTTATCTTATCCTTGCGCAAAATCACAGAAAAGCCGTCGCAATTGTCCGCTCAAAAAATGCAAAAAAGTGCTTTTTGGGCGGAAAAATTACAAAAAGCACGAAAATATCGCATGTTTATCTAAAAAATCTATTGCAAAAGGCTTTTTATGTGCTAAAATCTTGCCGTATTGATAATCAAATCTATGGAGAAGCGTATGAACAAAGCTGAATTTGTTGATCTTGTCAAAGAGGTCGGTGGTTTTGAAACCAAAAAAGACGCAGAAAAAGCCGTAAGTGCTTTTGGTGCAGCAATTGAGAAGGCTCTTTCTAAAAAAGAGAGCGTGGAGCTTGTAGGTTTCGGTAAATTTGAAGCAGTGCTTCAAAAAGGTAAAGAAGGGAAAGTCCCTGGAAGCACTAAAACTTACAAAACTAAGGATAAGTTCGTTCCTAAGTTTAAACCCGGCAAGGGACTTAAAGACCTCGTCGCCAAAATCAAGAAGTAACACCTCAAAAGCCCCTTTCTCTTGGGGGGCTTTTCCTCCCTCTTTTAATTTTCAGATAAGTTTCGTCCTCGTAGCTCAGCTGGATAGAGCATTCGATTCCTAATCGAAAGGTCGTGGGTTCAAATCCCGCCGTGGACACCAGCTTGCTCTACTCTCAAATTTGTCCCCTTAATGACTTAAGTATAACTATTGTAAAATCGCGAAGTTATTTTTTGCGGGGGTGAAGCATGTCGCTAAAGGTTGCAATTAATGGGACAGGTAGGATTGGACTTTGCGCGTGCAGGATACTTGGGGAGCGATCAGATATGGAGCTTGCAAGTATCAATACGACTGCCCCGGTAGAGACACTTGTGCATTTGCTGAAATATGATTCCATTCATCGCGGGTATGACGTAGAACAGATTGATAGTGATGCAATTCGTATAGGTAATCAAAAAAATGTTAAAATTTATAGCGATAGAGATCCACGCAAGATTCCCTTTGGTAAGCTAGGGGTGTGCGTGGTGCTTGAATGCACGGGTGCGTTCAATTCGCTAGAGGAATCCTCGCTTCATCTGCACGATGGAGTGGAAAAAGTTGTTATTTCCGCGCCAGCAGAAGATACCCCGACCTTTGTCTTTGGAGTTAATCATCAAAAATACGCAGGAGAGAAAGTGATCAGTAACGCAAGTTGCACGACCAATTCGCTCGCTCCGGTGATTAAAGTTTTAGATGAAAAATTTGGTATCGAAAATGCACTTATGACTACAATTCATAGTTATACAAATGATCAAAATGTGCTTGATGTTAAACATAAGGATATTCGTCGTGCGCGCGCGGCTGCGATCAACATGATTCCCACTTCCACGGGTGCGGCCAAAGCGATCGGGCTAGTGCTCCCTCATCTCAAAGGAAAGCTCAACGGCTTTGCGGTGCGTGTGCCTACGCCTGATGTATCGCTTGTGGATTTGAGTATTAATTTTAAAAATCCCATTAGCAAGGAGCTCATCAATGAAGCAATGCGGGAATCTGCCCGCACAACCATGTCGGGATTGATTTTGGTCGATGAGGACAAGCGGGTGTCGAGCGATTTTATCAGCTCGCCCTATAGCGCGATTTTTATTCCCGATTGCACTACAGTTATAGGGGATAGAAGCGCTAAAGTGCTCGCTTGGTATGACAACGAAATGGGCTATTCTCATCGCCTTGTCGATATGGCGCATTGGGTTGGGACGCACTAATTCATGCTAGAACATCAGCTATTTTTTGAGACAAATTTCACCGATGATGAGCGTGCGGATCTGCTCGCACGGGTAAAAAAGGAGCGAGAAGAGGGGGTTAGCGCCTATTATGACCTGCCTTTTGAGCGACGCGCGATTGATGATGTAGCGCGGTATATGTGCGGGAATCGCGCGATTCTTGATGCTTTGCGTGCGATTGTGATTATCGGAATAGGCGGGAGCAGTTTGGGGCTTAAAGCGATAGACTCGCTCCTTTCACATTTGCCCGAGCGCAAGGGGATTAAGCTCTATTTTTTGGAGCATACCGATCCAATTGCCATCGAGCAAAGCCTGCTCGGACTGGATCCCAAAAACTCCCTGTTTATTGTCATTAGTAAGTCTGGGACGACGATTGAGACCTCTTCTTTGATGAAGTATATTCTTCATCGATATGATCTCTTGAGCAAAGAGGCAAAAGGGCGTCTCCTTGTTATTACCGATGAGGGCTCGAAGTTGCAACAGTGGGCAGATTCCCACTCTATAGAGGTGATCACAATCTCGCCCAAGGTGGGGGGGCGATTCTCCGTCTTGAGTGCCGTGGGAATCGTCCCTCTTGCGCTACTTGGATATGACGTCGAGCAGATTTTGCAGGGCGCGCGCAGGGTGGGTGAGCTGTTTTTTAGTGCGCAAGAGACGCATATTTTGGATAAAGCACTCTTCTTGTTTAAAAACAGAAGCTCTTATCCCATCAATATTGTCTTCTCTTATTCGAGTCTTTTTAGGGAGTTTAATGCGTGGTATGTGCAGCTCTGGGGGGAATCGCTAGGGAAAATCAATACCCATCAGAGGAAGTGTGGATTGACGCCTATCGCATTAATTGGGAGCATTGATCAGCACTCGTTTTTGCAGCTCATTGTGCAGGGGTGCGAGGATAAAAGCGTGACCTTTATCGGGGCAAAAAAGACGCCGGAATTTTTACCCACGATTCCCATGGAGAGCCTGCCATTCCTAGAAGAGACGGATTTCGTCAATGGCATATCTTTTAAAAAGCTTTTGCGATTCCAGCGGGAAGCGACGATGGAGACGGTGCGCGCGGAGGGTGTGCCTACCGATTTGATTTTGCTTGAGCAGCTGGACGCGCAGAATGTCGGCGCGCTCATCTATTATTACGAGCTGCTAACTTCCTGCGTCGGTGCGCTGTTTGAGATTAACACATACAATCAGCCGGGTGTGGAGTTTGGCAAGAAGCGTTTGAGAGAGAAATTCAGCTTAGATTAATTTTAAAAAGGAGCATTTATGCGAGAGAGCGAATTATATGCGTGGTTGCAACAATATGGGATTAATACTCCAAAATGTGCGCGTTTTGGGCTTTCTGAAGAATTTAAAGTTGATTTTTTCCCTCTGGTGCTAAAGATTGAATCGCCCAAAGTGGTGCATAAGAGCGATGTTGGCGGTGTGATTGTGGGGATTAATTCCCAAGAAGAGCTCACAAAAGCGCGCCAAAAAATGATCGCCGATTTAAAAAGTCACGGAATCGTGCTCGATGAGGACGATGGATTCCTCCTTAGCGAGATGGTGATGGGCGAGGAGCTCTACATCGGCGCGGTCGATGATGATATTTTTGACCATGTGATTCTCTTTGGTAAAGGGGGAATCCACCTCGAGCTCTACAAGGACGTTACTTACATCGATAGCGAGGCACCCAAAGAAGAGATTGAGCGCGCGCTTAAGCGCACGAAAGTGAGCCAGCTTTTCATGGGGTATCGAGGGAGCACGCATACGCTTGATGAGGCGGTGAGCCTAGTGCAAAAGGTGCAAAAGCTTCTGCGTGAGAATCCCGAGATTACCGAGCTTGATCTTAATCCCCTCAAACTCACTTCTAGGGGAATCCTTGCAGTTGATGGGCGGATTAAATATCGCACTGCTAAAAAGGTGGAGAGAAGCGTGCGCGCTAATCGTCCAAAATTTATGGAAAATCGCACAATTGCGCTCATCGGGGCTTCGAGCGATCCTAAAAAGGTGGGCTACGCAATCGCGAAAAATGCCACGAGCTTTGCAGGGAATCTCTACTACGTCAATCCCAAAGGGGGCGAGCTTTTTGGCAAAAAGGTCTACGAGGAGATTGGCGCGATTCCTGAAGATATCGACATGGCGGTGCTCGTGATTCCCGCCTCGGGCGTGATTAGCGCGATTAATGAGCTTGTGAAAAAGCGGCTTAAAAACCTCATCGTCATTACTGCAGGCTTCAAAGAGAGCGGCAATGAATCACAAGAGCTAGAAATCGCAAAACTTGCGCAGGAGCACAATTTTAACGTTATTGGTCCAAACTGTCTTGGATATTATCACGCCAAAGATGCGCTCAATTTGACTTTTGGCAGTTCTAATCTTCATCAGGGGAATCTCGCGCTGATTTCGCAATCAGGGGCGGTTCTCGCTTCACTTATGGATAAAGCATACAGCGGGAAGGTTGGATTCTCTCATCTTATCAGTGCGGGAAATATGGTCGATTTAAACTTCGCAGAGATGGTGGATATGCTGGTTGATTCCCCCGAATGCCACGCCATTTCAATCTATGCGGAGGGGATACAAAATGGGAAAAAATTCCTAGAAAGTATCCGAAGATCCCACAAAAAGGTCTATATTTTCAAAACGGGCAAAAGCGAGGAATCCAAAAAGGCGGCTTTCTCTCATACGGGGAATCTGAGCGGTAATTATGATATGTTCCGCGGGCTACTTGAGAGCGTGGGCGCGAAGATGGAGGACAATATCGAGGCGTTGCTTTTTGCTCCGACTTATGAGGCGCAAAAGATTGCAATCATCACAAATGCGGGCGGACCTGCGACGGTTTTGACGGATTATTTGGTCGAGAAGCAAAAAAGCATCTATACGCTCAGTGATTACCAGATTGCGACGCTTGATGCGTGCATGCCAGCACATTGGTCGCGCAATAATCCCATTGACATCATCGGAGATGCGCAGAGTGAGCGATATTTGAAGGCGCTAGAAGTTGTTGATGAATTTAGCGATGTGGATCTTATTTATCTGCTCATCACGCCACAATTCATGACCGATGCGCTGGGGGTTGTGGAGCTTTTGGAATCTAAAAAGTGGAAGCATCCGATTCTTCCTATTTTGGTCGGCGGGGATATGGTCGAGGAGGCGGTGCAGTTTTGCCGCAAGCATCAGATTCCCTTCTTTAAGACTTTGCAGTCGGCAACATCGTTTTTATAATAGTTTTGCAAATCAACAAACTGGAGGTGTCTTATGGTCGCGGGCATTCATCTAATGCAAGAGACAAAGAGCATTCGCGATGTGGAGGTAGAGGGCAAGCGGGTTTTGGTACGCGTGGATTTCAATGTCCCGATGGATAGCGACTTTAATATTTCAGATGACGCGCGCATTAGAGAGGCGATTCCCACGATTAATTACTGCATTGACAATGGCGCAAAAACTATCGTGCTAGTTAGCCATCTCGGTCGTCCTAAAGGGCGCAGTTCGGATTTTTCGCTAAAGCACATTATTAAGCGACTAGAGCGGCTTTTAAGCAGGAGCGTTACTTTTGCTGAGAGTATTGAGAGTGTGGGCTCGAGTATGGCTCTTTTGCCCGATAATAGCGTCATTTTGCTTGAGAATATTCGATTCCTCGAGGGTGAAGAGAGCAACGATGAGACGCTTTCACAAAAGCTCGCTTCGCTGTGTGACATTTACGTCAATGATGCATTTGGCACCTCTCATCGCAAGCATGCTTCAACCTATGGCGTGGCAAAATTCGCTCCTGTGAAAGTGGCGGGATTGCTTCTTAAAAAGGAGATTGATTCCTTTGCAAAGGCTCTTGCAAATCCGCTTAAGCCCGTGCTTCTCATCGTGGGCGGCTCTAAAGTCTCTTCCAAAATCACGCTTTTTAGCAATATCCTTGATGTGGTGGATAAGATTGTTATCGGCGGAGCGATGAGCAATACATTCCTTCACGCCCTCGGATATGACATGCAGCAATCGCTCGTGGAGGAGGATTATGTCTCGGAGGCGCGTAAGATTTTAAAGCTCGCCAAAGAAAAAAAAGTCAAAATCTATCTCCCTGTAGATGTGGTCTGCACGGATAATGTCAAAAATCCTCGTGAGATCAAAATCACTCCCGCGCAAGATGTCCCTGAGAGTCTCTTGGCGGTAGATATTGGACCCGCGAGCGTGAAGCTCTTTAGCGAGGTAATTCGCGCGTGCGAGACGATTATTTGGAATGGTCCGATGGGAATCTACGAGGTGCAGAAGTTCTCGCGAGGGACTTTCCAGCTCGCGCACGTGCTCGCGGATACTTACGCGTATAGCGTGATTGGCGGTGGGGATACGGCCGATGCGATTGATAGGGCAGGCGAGAAGGATAATATGAGCTTCACTTCCACCGGTGGCGGGGCAAGTTTGGAACTTCTTGAGGGAAAAATTTTGCCCGCTTTTGAGGTGCTTGAGCGAAAGTGAAATAGCCCAAAAAAGTGAGCAGATTCCCGCCCCCTTACAAATACGAGAATCCTTTGATAGATTTACTCCATTTAAGGGGAAGAATTGGGCAATTCTTGGGAAGCATTTTTGCGCTACAAGCCGCGTAAAGGTTATACAATTTCCTAAAGCTTCTGGGAGCTGATATTTAAGCCATAAAGCTCACAGGAGTGAGGTTTTGGAATTCAATGAAATAAAGGAGGGGTGGGTGCATGATGAATCTATTTACTAAACGCGAAGGCTTGGTATTGCGCGAGAGTTTTAGCTCAATTCAGACGCCCCACTCCACGAGCAATATCCTTTGGATTGACCTTCTGCACCCCTCGCCCTCGGAGGTAGCTTACATTTCGCAGGCATTTCAGTTGGATATTCCGACCAAAGAGGAGCGAGAGGAGATTGAGCAGAGTGCAAGGTATTGGGAGGATAGCGGTAGCATTACGATTAATACCTATTTTCTGCTTGCTGTGGCTAATGGCACAGAAAAGCGTGAATTGCGCAATGAGACGGTTACGTTTCTACTCTGCCGCGACATACTTTTTACCGTGCGTTATGGGGAGTTTCGCACCTTTGATGAAATACAGAATAAGGTTCTTGCGAGCCCTAAAAATTTCCAAGATGGGTATGATATTTTGAGCAAAATCTTTGAAGTGCGAGTTGAGCAGGACGCGGATATGCTCGAGAGTGCCGCACGGGATACGCGCTCCTTGCGTAGCGGTGTTTTTGGGAATCGCTTCGGGTATGATGAGCTTTTGGAAAGTCTTGCGAGCCTCCAAGAGCTAAACATGCGTATCCGTGATAGCCTCTTTGATAAACGGCGCGCAATCACGGCTCTTTTGAAGACTGATAAGGCTGATGTGGAGGTGAAAAAGAACCTTACGATTGTCTTAAAAGACCTCAATTCGCTCGTCGAATTTGCTACAGTGAATATGAATGCGCTGGATAATATTCAGAGTCTATTCTCAAGCCAAATCAACATTCAGCAAAACAAAATAATCAAAATTTTCACCGTCGCGACGGTCGCCTTCATGCCTCCGACGCTCATCGCGACCATATATGGTATGAATTTTCAATCCATGCCCGAGCTCTCGTGGCAGTGGGGCTATCCGGGTGCGCTCCTATTTATGGGAATCTCAACGATGATCCCCCTCTTTTATTTTAAAATGAAAAAGTGGCTCTAGGAGGCTCACTTCTCTTCTTTATTTGGAGCAAGATTCCCCGAGACATCGAGATGAAGGCGATAGACTTTGTTTTTTATTCTCGTGGGAAGCCCCGTATCCATAAGCTGCTTGAATGTCCTTACCACTGTAGGTTTGCTAACATTAAGTGCGTTAATAATCTCCTCATACGAGCCATAAAAATATTCTCTTCATCGCAATGCTCAAGGAGATATTTGATAATCTCAATCTCCCCCCCCCCCCGACAAATATTGAAATCGTCTCAAGCAGGAGGTTTTTTGAGGCGAGTTCGCTCGCTTGTATTTTGAGAAGCAGGGTGCGCTCCATATTTTGGAGCAATTTCTCCACTTCAATGGGCTTTAAAATATAGCCATCGACGCCCAGGTTGATCGCCTCAAGCAGGTAATCGGTCTCAGCATGTGCGGTGGTAATAATAATGGCAAATGAGCGAGAAAAGTATTCCCTCACTCGTTTGATAAGCTCGATTCCTCCGAGTTTTGGCATGAGCAGATCTGTGATGATGAGATCTACACTTTGGTGCTCCAAAATCTCCAATGCTTCAATGCCATTGCGCGCGATGTAGAGCTCGCCCACGTATATTCAAGCACCATCATGCTAAAGCGCAGCATATCCTCTTCATCTCCGACATAGAGGACTTTTGCTCGCTTGAGCACTTCATAATTCGCCATCATTTCTCCTTTGGCTTTGGGGGCAGGGTGATGATAAAATTCGCGCCCAAATAGGTTTTGCGCTCGTTTTTGTAATTCCACAGAGTATTTTTGACCTCAATAGAGCCGTTCATCTGCTTTTCGATAATCTGCTTGGACATGTAGAGCCTGATTCCCGTGCCTACGGATTGATGTTTGGTCGTGAAATAGGGCTCAAAGACTTTCTGGAGATTTTGGGGCGCAATTCCCCCTCCATTGTCCATAATACAGATGCGCGCCTCCCCATCACTCACGCGTTCAATGGTGATTCGTATGCGCTTTGGGAGGATATGCTTCTCATTGAGCACTTTTTCGGCGTTTCTGATGATGTTCAAAATCACGTGCAAAAAGGCATTTTTATACCCAAGGATCGTCATCTCCTCGCTTCTTTCAACCATAAGCCCGATGTTGCTCTCTCGATGGAATGCCTCCATGAGCGAAATCGTATCCAAAACGCTCTCATAAAGCTTGAAGTATTCGCGCTCTTTATTTGGGCGGAAGAATCCGCGAAATCCTCAATTGTATCGGACATACCCTGAGCGATTCTCATGCCTTCTTCGACCTGTTTTTTGACAAATTCCCCATCAAGCTTGCCCACGTCAAAATTGCTTTTGAACCCCCTGTATTAGCATGGTAAGCGCATTGAGTGGCTGTCGCCATTGATGAGCGATATTTTGGATTGTCTCGCCCATGGAGGCTAGGCGCGCCTGCTGATACATAATCTGATCTTTTTTGCGATTCTCCTGCACCTCGCAGGCGATACACTGCCTAAGATTTGTATTAAGCTCTTGCAGTTCTTTGGTTTTTTGCGCCACTTTTAGCTCGAGGGTGCGATGAAGATTTTCAATTGCTTTTAGCATGATTGAAGAGAGCAGTAGCGTAATGCTGATAATAAGCGCAATGATGGTGTAGCGTCTTTGTAGCTCTTTGACGTAGCTTAAGAACTCCTCTTTATCCTTAAAAACATCACTCACTGCAGGGAATCCAATCTCTTCGCAGATATCGCTTGCATTGCAGATAAGATCCAAAGGCGAGGCATCAATCTCTACAATCTGATTAATGCTAGAGACTGCCCAGTTACTCCTGCCTAGGGCTGGGAGATTCCTAGAGATTGCCCCATCTTCACCATAGAGGATAATCTCCTTAAGTAGCCTATTCTCTTTTAGGTAGCCTCTTACAAAGCGATTCACCACTTCATAGCTGATAATCTCATCTTTTTTGCCTTGGAAGTCTAAAAGAGTAAAAACCCCTCTCTTGATGGCTTCATAATTAAGTAATCGGTAGATGTTTGTTATATCTATTGAGCCCTTTTGAGCATGGATAAGCTCTATGGCATGCTCTTTTAGCCCAAGCTTCTCAAGATTTAGTCGCTTATGGCTCTTTCGCTCATCTACTAATGCATCAAGCCCAACCCTTTTATATCTGCGTTGCCACTCATAGAGCTTATTTGAGGTTAGCTTTATAGAAGAGACCTTTTTAGCGTTGATATGCTCTATGAAAAGAGATT
>JBQMYQ010000031.1:0-21003 GCA_052173415.1 Wolinella sp.
AACCATCAGCTTGCCCGCGAGCTCATCAATGCTAAAAACTTTGGCAAATTCATTATCCGTGAAGTGCGTTTTGACCCTGGGCAATACGATAGGTTCGAGGAATCGCTCCTTTTGCAGGTCATAAATATCCACCCGACCGCTATCTGTGCCCAGATAGAGCCTATTATTAATAAGCGCGGAGCTAATAACGTTCGCATGCGCTTCAATCACTTTATAAGGCGTGAGAATCTCCTCAGAAAATAGAAGCGTGCAAAGCATAAAAAATGGGATAAAAATTCTCATATTCCCTCCATGATGATTGAATTTACAAAACAGGCTTCAAGGCATTCCGCGCAGCCTGTGCATTGTTCGTTGATAACAGGATTGAAGATTCCTAAAAAATCAATCGCCTTAAATCTGCAAACCTCTTGGCAACTATAACAGACTGTTTTATTCCACGCAAGACAACCCTTTGGATTAATCGTAACTTTTGCCTGAATATTAGGTGGATTCTTGAGGCTTAAAACCTCTTTACCTAGCGACTCGCAAGCTTTTGCGCACTCTTTACAGAAGTTGCAACCTAGATTTTTAAAGCTAAAAATAACCCTCGCTCCATCAAAGCGTAAAAGCTCTCTTGTGCATGATTTTACGCAGGGTGCGGGGCACTCTTCACACGCAAATGTCCCGCCAAAATAGGGTGGGGGGATCTCTCCTTTTAGCGCGCGATTCCCGCTACGATTCCCACCTAGGAATCGCCCCAAAAATTCGCGACGCGAGAGAGATCCATCTTGCATTATTTCACTCCATCATTGAGCACATCAAGGAGGTTGGATCTAGATTGACCATTCTCTTGTCTAAAATCCGGGGTGAAGTTATTCTTGACCCGCGGGGCGAGATTTGCCTGATGTGCGTGGCATGTGGTGCAGACGTAACGTTCATCGCTAAGCTTATCGCCAAGATCCTTTTGGAAGCGAATGCTATAAAAGTGAGATTTTGGGATCGGCGTGGCTGCCATTGCTTCCGCGACATCAGGCATGTGGCATGTAATGCACGCATTGGAATCAAGGGTTACGGGTAACATTCCCTCCAAATCATGGGGAATCATGGGCGGTGCATTCTCAAAAGAACGCTCAAAGACGACCCCGCTTCCTGCGGCATTAGAGATAAACTCAATCTCCTTATGTTCCACGCTACTTTCATCAAGCACATCGGAGTTTCTGAGAGAGTGGAGCTCCTTGCCCTCCTTATTAGAAAATGCCGCACATCCCATGACAAGGAGCATAGCGGCAACAATGCTCAGGGTAAATTTGAAATGTTTCATTTTGTGGTTCTCCTTAGGTTTCTTATACTGAACTTCAATGCATTATCCTCGCAGACATCAATGCAACGCCCACAACTAATGCACTCGCTTGAGGTGATTAATCCGCTCTCTTTTCCTATGATTTTTAGGACTTGTGATTCCGGGCAGATGGTGCGACATTTCATACATTTGGTGCAATTCTGGGAATCGTGCTCGATTCTTATCATTGTAAAACGTCCGATGAGCGCATAAAGTGCTCCTAGCGGACAGATTTTTGAACAAATCAGCCGATCTCCCAAAAAAGCATCAATGGCAAAAACGCCAAAAGCGACAAAAAGCCACAAAGAACCCCCGAAAATAATCCCTCGCTGAATGATTCCTATAAAGCTCACGCTCTCAAAAACAGGGCTTTGCAATGCTAATGAGGCAATGAGAACAAATGCCAAAAGGTAATAGCGTAGATTGCGCGAAAGAGTAATAACCTTGGAATCGCGGTGGTAGCCGAGTTTGAGGCGAAAAAAGTGCGCAAAATCGGTTATGATATTCACTGGGCACACCCACGCACAAAAGGCTCTAGGTGCGATGAATGCGTAAATGAATAGGACGATGAGCGCGCCGATTCCCGCACCGCTTGAGAGGGTGAAGCTCGCCAAAAATAGCTGAAGAATTGCGAGCGGATCGCTCAAAGGAATGACTCCAAAAATGAGCGAAGAGCTTAGATTTCCCTGCAACACCTTAAATCCGTAGTGATTCCCCAAAACAAAAAGCGTAAGAATCGCCACCTGCACGATTCGTCTAAGGATTAGATATTTCATTAGAACTCCTCGCTATTTAGGTAGTTTTGCGCTTTGTTACGGTCGAGTTTGATTTCGGTATTTGCATTTTTTAATCGCGTATCATCGCCCTCGACCCAGCCTTTTACGTAATTATCGCCCACTTTGCCGAGCCCAAGCTCTCGGGGTAAGACAAAAATGGCAGGTTTTTTGGTTACGCATTTAAGCTCGCATACACCGCAACCAGTGCAGTGATTCGCATCAACAATCGGGAGTAAGAGCGCGTGCTTTTCGGTGCGCTCATTACGCCGATACTCAAGCTTCAACGCCTTATCAATTAAAGGACAAGCTCGATAGCAGGCATCACACTGGATTCCGTCATAAGCGATACAGCTATTCATATCGACTACGGCGATTCCCATGCGAGATTTGTTGATGTCTAGCTTCTCGTTACTCTTAAGCGTCGTAATATCAAGCGCATCTGTAGGGCAAGCCTCTGCACACGGAATATGTGTGCAGAGATAACAGGGAATCTCCCTGGGGACAAAATAGGGCGTCCCTAGCGCGATTCCCTCATGTAAGGTGGCGAGCCTCAAGGTATCAAAAGGGCATGCTTCCACGCAAAGTCCGCAACGAATGCAGCTTGCAATAAAGTCTCGCTCCTCTTTTGCCCCAGGTGGGCGCAAAAGCAGGGCGTGGGCTTTGACATTGGTCTGCGTGCTCCACAGGAATCCGCCCGCCACAGCCAAAGCCGTGGCTTTGAGTCCGAGCTTTAATACTTCGCGCCTCTCTCTCATCTCTATACCTTATAGACTTTGACTGCGCACTTTTTGTAATCGGTCTCTTTAGAGAGCGGGCAAGTCGCATCTAGGCAGACTTTGTTGATGAATACGTTCTCATCAAACCATGGCACATAGACAAGCCCTTTTGGTGGTCGATTCCGTCCTCGTAAATCTACTCTTGCTTTAACCTTTCCACGCCTAGATTCCACCCATACGACTTCGTTTTGCAAGATTCCTAGAGCCTCCGCATCTTGTTCGTGCATATAGCAAAGAGCCTCAGGCACGGCTCGATATAGCTCAGGGACGCGCATAGTCATCGTGCCTGAATGCCAGTGCTCTAGCACGCGTCCTGTGCATAGCCACAAGGGATAATTTTGATCAGGCATTTCGCATGGATCCATATAGGGGCGGAAGAAGATTTTCGCCTTATTTGCAAGAGAGAATTTCTCTGTTGTTGTGGCCTTGAGCAGATCTCCTCGCGGAAGAGCAGCATTTTTATTCCCATAGAATGAGAAAGGAAGCTTGGAATCTGCTTTCTTTGCGTATGGATCATATTTTGCGTTGAATCGCCATTGCGTCTCTTTACCATCGACGACGGGCCAGCGCAATCCACGCACTCGGTGGTAGGTGTCAAAATCTGCCAAATCGTGTCCATGACCTAGACCAAATTTGCGATAATCCTCCCATAAGTATTTTTGGACAAAGAATCCATACCCCTCAAAGACCTTTCCATCACTTCCGACTACCTTACGGGAATCGCCGAAAACTTCGGTATTGTCATAGTCTTCCATGATTGGATCTTTGCTTTTATAGCTTCGCGCTTCAGCATTTGCAAAGAGCACATCAAAGAGCGTATCCTCTTCGCTATAACCCATCGCTTTCGCCTCTTCGAGGACATTTGGAAGCGTGAGCTTGTCATCAACCTTGATCTCTTTCCACACCTCTTTGAGCTTGAAGTGTTTGGAGAACTCCATTATCTGCCACGTATCACTCATCGCTTCGCCCACAGGCAACACCTGTTGTCTCCAGTGCTGCGTCCTGCGCTCGGCATTTCCGTATGCACCCCATTTTTCATAAATCATTGCAGTGGGCAGGATCAGATCGGCGACTTTTGCACTGATTCCTGGATAGGGGTCGGATACGACGATGAAGTTGTCCATCTCGCGCGCCGCTTTAATCCAGTGATTCGCATTTGCGGTATTTTGCCATGGGTTATTGACGTGCACCCACGCCCATTTAATCTTGCCATCTTCAAGATTTCTCATCATCTGCACGAAGTGAGGACCTGGCTTTGGATTGAGCGTATTTTTGGGAAGTTTCCAAATCTTTTCGGAAATCTCGCGATGTTTTGGATTGTTAACCACCATATCCGCAGGGAGTCGGTGAGAGAATGTCCCCACTTCACGCGCAGTCCCGCATGCACTAGGTTGTCCTGTGAGCGAGAATGCTCCTGAGCCCGGAAGTGCCTGCTTGCCAAGCAACAAGTGGATCATGTATGCTTGCTCATTGACCCACGTGCCCCTTTGATGTTGATTAAAGCCCATCGTCCAGAAGCTAACGACCTTGCGATTCTTCTCGATGTAGAGATCTGCTAATGCTTTAAGTTTCTTTTTAAAATCCTCGATACTTTCGCTTTTATCGCCCTTTGCTACTTTTGCGACAAAATCAAGCGTATAAGGAGCGAGAGCCTTTTTAAAGTCCTCAAAGGAGATCTCCCAGTGGCTTGTCGCCTTAGCATTATTTTTATTCTCAAGCGTATCGCCCTTTTTTAGCCCCATGTATGCGAGCGTTACTCCTTCAGCTTCGCTAAGAACTTTGCGCTTCTCCTGCTCAAGCGTATCGCGCTCGGAATCGGTATATTTCGGATGATTGGGGCTAGGGCGAAGACCATACCCGATGTCCGCAGGACCCGTGGTGAAGATGCAGTGATTCTTCACAAATTCCATATCAATTAGCTTTGGATGGTTATAGACGAGCTCACGAGCGATGTAGTTAAAGATCGCTACGTCCGTTGAGGGAGCAAAGATAATCTCGATATCCGCTAGGTTTGAAGTCCGAGTGGAGTAGGTAGTGAGATTGACGACTTTGACTCTGCTTGGATTAGAGAGCTTCCTATCACTGACGCGTGCCCATAAAACGGGGTGCATTTCCGCCATATTTGCGCCCCACGCAATGACTGTATCGGTAAGCTCAATATCATCAAAGCAACCTGATGGTTCATCAATTCCAAAGGTTTGCATAAACGCCACAACCGCGCTTGCCATGCAGTGGCGAGCATTCGGGTCGATAGCATTGCTTCTTAGCCCTGCTTTTATGAGCTTCACCGCCGCGACCCCCTCCAAAACGGTATATTGCCCCGAGCCAAACACGCATGTGCCGTGTGGCCCAAGCTCGTTATACGCTCTTTTGTATTGCGCCGCCATGACCTCAAAAGCTTTTTGCCAGCTTACCTGTTTAAATTTGCCCTTTTTGTCAAACTCGCCCTTTTCATTCACGCGAAGCAACGGATGCGTGATGCGATCCTCGCCATACATGATTTTGGCATTGAAATAGCCTTTGATGCAGTTGAGCCCTCGATTGACCGGAGCTGCCGGATCGCCCTTGACTGCGACAATTTTGCCTCCTTTTGTGGCGACCATAATCCCACAGCCCGTCCCACAGAATCGACATGCAGCTTTATCCCATCGCCAACCTTTTTCTCCCTCTTTTGCCTGGGCTAAAAGCTGACTTGGAACTGTCATGCCTACCGCACTTGCAGCACTTGCTGCAGCTGCACTTTTGAGAAATTCACGCCTTGAAAACGTCATCAAAGCCTCCTTAAATGTAGTTTGCATGGATTAAGCATTTTTTAGAGTCCTCTAAAGAACGCTAACTAAATTCTATATCCCCAAATTTTCCTTTTCCTTGACCTCTGTCAAGTGGTCAAATGTGAATTTTTGAGAGGAATCGATACAATACGAGGCAATTTTTACTACGGAGGAATCTATGGAACTAGGGCTTGAAATCGTGCTATTTTTGGTGCTTTGCGCATTTATTGCCGGGTTTGTCGATGCGATTGCGGGCGGGGGTGCGCTCATTACGATTCCCGTATTATTATCTGTGGGAATCCCACCCATACAAGCACTTGGGACGAATAAAATGCAATCAACTTTTGGTAGTTTTTCTGCAGCGTTATATTTTTTTAAACACAAACAAATCTCTCTTAGGGAGATGAGAAGCTCAATCATTGCAGTTTTTATTTTCGGCGCATTTGGGGCGATTTTGGTGCAATACATCAACGCAAAAGTGCTCTCAAACCTCATTCCATTTTTGCTTATTGCCTTTGCGTTTTATTTTCTCTTCTCTCCTAAGATGAGTGATAGCGAGAGCAAGCGTGTTTTAGGGGATTTTGGCATGATGGTCATGGCGGGAATCGTGGGCTTTTATGATGGCTTTTTTGGACCTGGGACGGGGTCGTTTTTCGCCCTTATTTTTATCGCACTAGGAGGCTATGGAGTGACACGCGCGACGGCGAATGCAAAGCTTTTAAACTTCACTTCCAACCTCGCCTCGCTACTATTTTTTGCCCTTGGAGGTAAGGTGTTGGTAATGCTAGGAATCCTTATGGGAATCGGACAGTATCTCGGCGCACAGCTTGGCTCAAAAGCAGCACTAAAGCATGGCAGCAAGCTCATTAAGCCGTTCATGGTAACGGTTTCGCTCGCGATTTCATGCAAGCTTTTGTGGCAACAATATTTCGCATAAATGCGCAATTCACATCGGCAAGACGCAAAATTATGAGCGCGGATTCCCGCAAAAGCGCGGAATCTCTAGGAATCCTCGTGTTTTTGCGCAGGTTTTGGATAGTGCTTCGCGATATTATCCAGAGATTCCCGCAGTCGCTCAAGGAGCTTGGCAGTAGCGATGAGACGCTCACTAGATTGAATGGCAATATCCTCGGAGCGGTCGATTTCGCTACTAATTTTGCGCTTCTCTTCTTCGCTTAGGTTGAGTTTATCAATGTTGCTGAAAACCTCATCGGTGATGAGCGCGATCTCCTCAGTAATGCGCTCGCTAAGCTCTTTTGCACGGTTGGAGCTTTGCCGTGCACCCTTGATACGCTCGAAAAATTTCGACAGATTCCTGGAGACTTCGCACAGCTCGCCATCGCCTTCAAAATCAAGAAGCTCACGTGCTTCATCTTTGGAACTAAACTCCATCTGTGCGAGCTTCTTGCTACGATTGATAAATTCATCAAACTGATTTTTAATTCCCCGAAGCACCATGAGCGAATAGAGCGCGACAAGGAGGAGAATTGTCGCTGAGCCATACTGAAAATGCTCAAGATAGTTGCGCCTGCTCGTGGATCTAGCGGTATAAAACTCTACACTTTTGTGGATTTCTGCGAGGAGTTTTGGGTTTTCTAGAGCGATAACATCAAGAGCTTCGACCACGCGCTTTTGATTAACTAGGATGCTATCGATGTGCTTAGAATAGACCTTCCACAGTGCGTAAGTCTCCTCAATTTCTTTACGAAGGGGCGGGTGTTTTTTGTATTTTTGCTCCATAAAAAGCCCCAAAATCGTATCCTCATAGAGCCTAAATGCCGCGACCAGCTCATCATAGGAGTGCATGTCCCATTTATTCGTGTATCGCATGAGATGATATGCCATACGCTGAGTGAGCATACGTTGCAGAGCAATCGGATCGACTTCTTCGCTTGTGAAGTGGCTTTTTACCATCGCTTGGACGATTTTATCACTCTGCTCTAAAAGCTTGTCGTTGTTCTCATCAAGGAATCGCTTATCCTCATCAAGTGCCATGCTAGCGGTTTTAAAAAGATCCACGTAATGTTTAAAATCCCTCCAGCGTTGCCCGACGTGCTCAAGCTGACTAATAAATTCTTGATAGATTGGAGGGTCGATTCCCATCTGTTTGTTCCCAAAACGCAGCGCAAGCAGAGCCTCTTCAAATTCAAAAACCGCTCGATCCAGCTCGGTGAAATCAAACTTATCTTGTGAATTGATAATGAAAATTTCCTTAGCGATTTTTTGGCTCAGCATGCGCTCTCTTCCTGCGATGTTGATGGTATGTCCATCGCTGATTCCCCGCTGATTAATGAGAATCGTCGAGAATATAACTGTCCCTACGGATAGGATGGTTACCACACCTACAATAATGAGCTGTTTTACAATTTGTTTCATAATTTCCCTATTGTTTCACTGATATATTTCGTTTAGACGCTGAGCGTTCAAAATTTCGATTCGCCCTGAGGAATCGGTCGTGATGACCTCATCTCTATGGAGTTTTTTTAGGATTCTTGAGAGAGTTTCGGGCTGGATATTTAGGATATATGCGATCTCTTGCTTTTTTAGTGCGTTAAATTCGTCAAGCTCTTGAGCCAGCATGTGAGCTACTTTTGCCGTGCCATCAAAGACGATTTCGCGGTTGATGAACTGTTCCAAAGAGGCGATCCTTCGGTGCGATTCCTCCAAAAAGGCACACATGAGGCTTGATGAGGTGAGAATGAGCTTCTGCAACGAGGCAAGCTCAAGGCTCAAAATTTCACAATCCTCCGCGCATTCGGCGTTCTCAAAACAGATAATCTCGCCCCTGTGCGTGAGCTTTGTGCACAGCTCACCCCTTTTTAGAAAATAGAGAAATATCTCATTGTCAAAGCGATCAACCTTATACACTTTGATGACCCCGTGCACGAGGATCTGGGCACTCTCAAGCGTATCATTTTCGTAGTATAAGATGGTATTTTTCCCATATTGGCGCACTTTACATATCGGAAGCAAGGCTTCTAACACTTGCGGGTCGATTCCCTTAAAAAGTTTTAGTGCGCGCAATTCTTCCACGCTATTCAGGGGTGATTCTCCTATGGTGTCGTGATAAATTGTAATATTTTATCAAAAAGGAGTGAATGTGCAAAAAGTATAGAAAGACTAAGCACCAAAAATACCAAATCTATCGGGTTTATGGTGCTTGATTTGTGCGAATTGAGGATTTGCTACGCCCAAGCTTGGAATCTACCTCCCCTGCGTGATTGCATACCCCTCAATCTCGTGAAAATTGAGATAGCGATAGATTTGTGCCTCTTTTCCTGCAATTTTTTTAGGAATAAGTGCTAGGTATTCCTCTTTGCTGGGTAATCGCCCAAGTAGCGCACACAGCGCGCCTAGCTCGGCACTACCAAGATAGACTTTTGCCTCTTTTCCCATGCGATTATTGAAGTTCCTCGTGCTTGTGGAAAATACCACGGCATTATCCCGCACGCGCGCTTGATTCCCCATACAGAGGCTGCATCCGGGCATTTCGATTCTCGCACCCGCCGCACCGAAAATCGCATAATAACCCTCGCTTCTTAGCTGTTTTTCGTCCATTTTGGTCGGAGGCGCGATCCATAGTGTCGTAGGCACGGCTCCCTCGCCTTTTAGCACCTCACCCAGCGCGCGATAATGCCCGATATTCGTCATGCAGCTACCGATGAAAACCTCATCAATGTGGTGCGCGCGCTTTGGATCTGCGAGAATCTCGCTCAGACACGCTACATCATCAGGGTCGTTGGGGCATGCGAGAATCGGCTCGGTAATTTCGGAGAGATCAATCTCAAGAATCGCCACATATTCCGCGTCGCTATCGGGCTCAAGGAGTATTGGATTCCTGCACCACTCTTCCATCTTTTGTGCGCGCCTTAAAAGCGTATTTTTATCTTCATACCCTGCGTCAATCATGGCATGAATGAGTGCGATATTTGAGTGCAGATATTCGATGATGGGCTCTTTGTTTAGCCGCACCGTGCAGGCAGCTGCACTGCGTTCTGCACTCGCATCGCTTAGCTCAAAAGCCTGCTCGACTTTAAGATTAGGCAAGCCCTCAATCTCAAGGATTTTCCCGCTGAAGATATTTTTCTTGCCCTGTTTTTCCACGCTCAAAAGCCCCTGCTTGATCGCATAATAGGGAATCGCATTGACAAGATCTCGGAGCGTGATTCCCGCATTTAGCTCGCCTTTGAAGCGCACCAAAACCGATTCGGGCATATCAAGGGGCATACTTCCCGTAACCGCGGCAAACGCCACAAGCCCACTCCCAGCGGGGAAGCTAATCCCTATGGGGAATCGTGTGTGGGAATCGCCCCCCGTGCCGAGTGTATCAGGCAGGATCATGCGATTAAGCCATGAGTGGATCACCCCATCGCCCGGGCGCAAAGCAACGCCCCCACGCGTGCTTATGAAGCTGGGCAGGCTTGAGTGAAGCTCCACATCAGAGGGCTTTGGATACGCCGCGGTGTGGCAGAAGCTCTGGAGCACGAAAGGCGCGCTAAATCCGAGACTCGCAAGCTCTTTGATCTCATCGCGTGTCATTGCGCCCGTGGTATCCTGACTTCCCACGGTGCTTACGCGCGGTTCGCAATAGGTGCCCGCGCGGATTCCCGCTACGCCACAGGCTTTGCCGACGATTTTTTGCGCAAGTGTGAAGCCTCCCGCGCGATTCTCGCTGTTTTTTGGCTTTGTAAATAGCGAATCATCGTGGATTCCCAGTGCTTCTTGAGCTTTTTGCGTGAGGGTGCGTCCGATGATGAGATTGATACGCCCGCCCGCTTGGATCTCATCGGCTAGAGTGTTGGGTGTAAGCTTAAAGCGCGCCACGCTCTCGCCCGCCCTCTCAATCAGCCCCTCATAAGGATAGAGTGTGATCACATCACCTTCATTTAGATGGCTCACATCTGCGATGATAGGGAGCGTGCTACTATCTTCACAGGTGTTGAAAAATATTGGAGCGATCGAAGTGCCGATGACCACGCCGCCGCCTTTTTTATTCGGAATATAGGGAATCTCATGTCCGATATGCCACACAAGCGAGTTACAGGCGGATTTGCGCGAGCTTCCCGTGCCAATCACATCGCCCATATACACAAGCGGGAATCCGCGCTTCTTGAGCTCCTCTATTCGCTTGAAAGCCTCTTTGGTGCGGGTTTTTAACATACTTTGGGCGTGCAAGGGAATATCGCTCCGTGTGAATGCATCGCTCGCAGGCGAGAGGTCATCGGTATTAGTCTCGCCCTCGACTTTAAAGACACTTAGCATGAGCTTTTCAGGGAGCATGGGGCGCGAGGTGAACCACTCCGCTTTTGCCCATGATTGCAGCACCTCTTTGGCGTAAGCATTGTGTTTTGAGAGCGTGAGAATGTCATTAAATGCTTCATAGACAAGGAGCGTATGTTTGAGGCAATTTGCCGCCTCTTGCGCCAAATGCGGTGCTAAAGAGAGGGAATCGACGAGAGGTTTGATGTTGTATCCGCCTAACATCGTGCCTAAGAGCGAGATGGCTTCTTTTTGGCTGAAAGCCTCGCACACAAGCGTGCCTTTGGCGATTTTTTCCAAAAATTCCGCTTTGATTTTTGCCGCTTCACTAACCCCCGGGGAGACGCGCTGAATGAGCAGCTCTTTAAGCGTCTGAAGCTCCGTTCCTTGTGCATGTATGAGTTCATTTAACAATTCACTTGTTTGCGAGGCATCAAGGGGCAAGGGGGGGATATTTTCTTTTGCGCGCTCATTAACATGCTTTTGGTAGCGGGCTAAAAAGCTCATGGATTGTCCTTAAAATGGGGTTCTACAAAGATTTATCAGGCGGTATTTTAGCAACAGTGCCCTAACTTTTTCATTAGTTTGTTTCTTTCAAGCCTTTTTGGGGAATCTGCGTTAAGATTCCCGCGATTAGGAGCGTGTAGCCAGATGATAGGCGCAGATAAAAGGGCGCGTTTGAGCGGCTTGATTCTTGGCAGTTTTGAAAGCAAGGAGAATTTGTGATGAAAATAGCGCAGAGCGTGCAGGAGCTCATCGGGAAAACCCCGCTAGTGAGGCTTAATTTCGCCTCAAATGAGAGCGGGGCGGAGATTATCGGGAAGTGTGAATTCATGAATCCGGCGGGCTCGATTAAGGATCGGGTGGCTCTTGGCATGATTGAGGGCGCGCTTAGGGAGGGGAAAATCACCCAAAATACGACGATTATCGAGCCTACCAGCGGAAATACGGGAATCGCCCTTGCCGCAATCTGCGCGGCTAGGGGCATTAAGCTCATCTTGACAATGCCTAGTTCCATGAGCATCGAGCGGCGCAAGCTTTTGGGCGCGCTTGGAGCGAAGATTGAGCTCACTCCTGCAGAAAATAGTATGCAAGGCTCGGTGGATAGGGCTTTGGAGCTTACTCGTGAGATTGCGGATTCTTGCTTGTTGCAGCAGTTTGAAAATCCGAATAATCCCGAGTCTCACCGCCAAAGCACGGCTTTGGAGATTTGGGAGGATCTGGACGGCAAGGTCGATGTATTTGTGTCTGCGGTGGGAACGGGCGGCACGCTCACGGGAATCGGCGAGGTGCTTAAAGCGAAGAATCCGAGCCTAAAAATCTACGCGGTTGAGCCCTCCGATTCCCCCGTTTTATCTGGTGGCAGCGCAGGGGCGCATAAGATTCAGGGAATTGGCGCAGGATTTGTGCCTAAAGTGTTAAATAGTGCGCTTTATGATGGTGTCATTACCGTTAAAAGCGAGGACGCCTACCGCGCCTCAAGGCGCATGGGCAAGGAGGAGGGAATTTTGGTGGGAATCTCCTCAGGCGCGAATATCTGGGCGGCTATGCAGGTGGCAAAAGCCCATCAGGGTGCGAGAATCGTAACAATCCTCTGTGATACGGGCGATCGCTACCTAAGCACCGAGCTTTACGGGTCTGATTCTTAATGATGGATTCCCTAAAAGCAGAGCTTTTTTCTGCGTTTTTGCCCAAAGGGTGCGATCTGCTCGCGTATCTTCGCTCTGAAACACTGCTTGAATCGGGCACTGCGTATCTTGATTTTACCGCCTCTGGGCTTGCGTATAAAGAGATTGAGAGGCGTATTGCCGCTGTATTGCCCTATTATGCGAATACCCGTTCGGAGGTGACGCGCGTCATGCGCTTTTGATGAGCGAGCTTTACGAGCTCTCGCGCATATCTTAAAGAGGTGTTGGAGCTGGATGAGAATTTTGCGCTTTTCCCCGCGGGTAATGGTGCAACAGGGGCGCTCAAGAAGTTTCAGGAATTATTAGGAATCTACCTCCCGCCCCGCACCAAAAAGCGTCTGGGGAGTGCCCTTAATGCGAGCGCCTTCCCCCTTGTGATCGTGGGTCCTTATGAGCACCATTCTAATGAGATTAGCTATCGCGAAACTCCGTGTGAAATGGTGCGTTTGCCGCTTGATTCCCGTGGGTTTTTTGACCTTAAAGCTTTCGAAAAAGAGCTTAAAAAGCACCATGGGCGCGAGATTATCGGGGCTTTTTCGTTTGCTTCTAATGCTACGGGAATCCAGACCCCTCTTAAGGAGATTTCCGCGCTTATGAGGGAGCACGGGGGAATCCTCGCCCTTGACATGGCGAGCGCGTCGGCTTATATGAATGCGCCGTGTGAGCTTTTTGACGCGGCGTTTTACTCGCCTCATAAGCTTTTAGGGGGGGGCGTGGGGAGTTGTGGTGTGCTCGCGATGAGGCGGGAGCTCATCGATTCCTCCATATCGCCGACTTTTGGCGGGGGCGGGAGTATCACGTATGTTTCGCGCGTCGATCACTACTATCGAGAGGATCTTGAAACGCGTGAAGAGGCGGGCACACCTAATGTATTTGCTCTTATTCGTGCCGCGCTTGCGTATAGACTGCGCAATGAGATTGGGCTAGAGTGGATTGCAAAACAAAAAAGTGAGCTTTGCAGATGGCTTTTAGGCGCGCTTAGCAAGATTGATGGGGCGCAAATTTATGGAGATAGGGAGTGCAGCCAAAAGATGGGAATCATCGCGCTAAATCTTGAGGGAATCTCGCCCTATGAGGTGACTAAGAGGCTTTCGCATGAGTATTTGATTGAGACCCGTGCGGGCTGTAATTGTGCGGGACCTCATGGGCATGATCTCTTGGGGGCTGAAGGATGATGGGCGATTCCCCACGCGCCCTGGGTGGGTTAGGACTAGCATCCATTACACACATACACAAGAGGAGCTAGAACAGCTTGTAGGGGTATTGAAAGAGATTGCAAAAGCGAATTGCTAGCGCATTTGCTTTTAGAAATGCGTCTAAAATTGGGTCGATTCCCGCTAAAAATGGCGAAAAAAATAGAGTATGATAAACTAGCGCGACAAACGGAGGTTTATATGCAACTAGAGAAAATAGAGCTTTTTGACGCGCTTAATAAGGCGCAGCAGGAGCGGCTGATGAGCTTTAGTCGGCGTCTTAAGTTTGGGGCGGGGAATATTCTCTTTTTTGAGGGCGAAGAGCCGAGGAATCTCTACGTCCTGCTTCGGGGAATCATCAAAGTCTACAAGAGCGATTCGCGCGGTAATGAGGTGATTTTGCACTACATTCAGCCTCCAAATCTAATCGCTGAGCTAGCCCTTTTGGGAGGGGTCAAATACCCTGCGAGCGCGGCTTTTGAGAGTGAGGGAGAGGTGCTTGCGATTGATTATGCGATTTTTGAGCATGAATTTCTAAAAAACGGCGACGTGGCGTTTCGTATCATCAAATCCCTAACGCGCAAGATTAAAGCCCTCGAAGAGGTCATCACAAACAATCTCACGATGGATACGACCTCGCGCGTGGCTCGATTCTTGCACGATAAGGGCGATGAGCTCTCCAAGCTTTCGCAGCGCAAAATCGCCACAATCTTGAATACCACGCCCGAGACGCTCTCAAGAATAATCAAAAAGTTCAGGCTCAAAGGAATGATAAAGCTCGAAAAGGGCTCGATCATCGAGGTGGATAAGGCGCGCTTGGAGGCGGAGTTTGACCTCTCTTAAAGCATTTGCAATATTCTTTAAATTACAATCGACACTCTCATAAACAAAAGGAGACAGGATAGATGTGTGAGCTCAAGCACTCTGAAAAAGCAAAGCTTCCGAGCAAATTCGGGGATTTTACCATTCAGGCTTTTAGCGATGGAAAAAAGGAGCATTTGGCGATTTTTACCGAGCCTTTGAAGGAGATTCCGCTGTTTCGTATCCATTCTGAATGCCTAACTGGCGATGCTTTAGGAAGTCTTAAGTGCGACTGCAGAGGCGAGCTTGAGATTGCCCTGCGGAGAATTGCCAAAGAGGGTGGTATGGTGCTCTATCTTAGGCAAGAGGGCAGGGGAATCGGGCTTTTGAACAAAGTCAATGCCTATGCACTGCAAGATCAGGGCTATGACACGGTTGAGGCGAATATCGCGCTTGGCTTTAGGGATGATGAGCGCGACTATAGCGTTGCGGGCGAGATATTGAAGTATTATGGGATTACTTCAGTTAGGCTACTCACAAATAACCCCAAAAAGGTCGATTCCCTCTCCAAATATGTTCAAATCTTCTCGCGCGAGGAGATTTTGGCGGATAAAACCTGCTATAACGAAAACTACCTCAAAACTAAGCGCGACAAGCTCGGACATCTCCTATGAATGGGGCAAACATGGCTAAAGAGACTAGGCGCGGTATCACTTATGAGGAGGCGGTCGCGATATTGCGGGAATCAGACGTCAAAATTAAGGGCGAGGAGAAGCTGTTTTTGCACGATTCGCTTGGGCGGATTCTCACGCGTGATGTGCTCGCTAGTGAGGATATGCCCCCTTTCCCTACGGCTGCGATGGACGGATATGCGTGCAGGAGTAGTGATCTGGCTGAGGGCGTGCCCCTATGCGTGCTGAGCGATAATCCGGCGGGGAATCCGAGCGTTTTGGAGCTCGCGCCACAGAGTTGTATTAAGACTTTCACGGGCTCGCGTATGCCTAGCGGGAGCGATAGACTCGTGATTATCGAAGATACGCAGGAGCAAGCGGGGAAGCTTTATATAAAAAATTTTCCCCCAAGCGAGGGGCTTTTTATCAGGCAGAGGGGTGATAATTACAAAGCGGGCGAGGTTTTGCTAAAGGCTGGGACGCTTATTAGCCCCGCGGAAATCGGACTGCTCGCAAGCCTAAATAAGGTCTTTGTCTATGTGCGTAAAAAGCCCATTGTGAGCATACTTAGCGGGGGTAATGAGCTTGTAGAGCTGGGCGAAGAGCGGGAATCGGACAACATGTTAAGAAGCTCGAATAATCACATGCTTAAGGCGTTGGTCGATTCCCTCGGGGGCGAGGGGCGCATTGTGGATATTTTGCCCGATGAGCCTGCGAGCATCAAAGACGCGCTTACCCTCGCGCTTAAGGAATCGGACATCGTGCTAAGCACTGGGGGCATGAGCATGGGTGATTATGACTTCACGCAGAGGGCGATTTATGAGCTGTGCGATGAAGTGCCTTTTCATGGCGTGAAGGTCAAGCCCGGTAAGCCCATCGCATACGCTAAAAAGGGCGATACGCATCTCTTTGGGCTGCCCGGATTCCCCAACTCCTGCTTTGTAACGTTCTATCTCTTTGGGCGAATCATTCTTAATAGAATGCTGGGAATCTCGCCTAGCCTCCTAAAAATAAGAGCGAAACTTGATGAGGATTTGAAAAAAGAGGCAGGCAGGGCGGAGTTTCGCACCTGCACACTCAAGCTCATCGAGGGCGAATGGCATGTGGATTTTATCGGCAAGAAGGGCTTTCAGAGCTCCATTGTCAATAATCTCTGCGGCTCTAGCGCGCTAGTGATTTTGGAGCAAGAATGCGTGGCAAAAAGTTGCGACGAATACGTCGATGTGGTGCTTTTTAAGCCTTTAGAAGCGATTTTGTAAAAAGGAGCAATCGTGGCAATTGTTGAGTTTCTAGGTCCCATAAATAGGGAAAAAATGGAGCTAGAGGTGCAAAATCTTCGCGAGCTAAAAGAGGTGTTAAAAAGTGATGAAAAGCTCGCGGGTTGGCTAGCTGATTGCGCTGTGGCGGTCAATGATCAGATTGTGAATTCTCTTGATGTGAAGCTTGGCAAAGATGATAGAGTAGCCCTTCTACCGCCTGTGTGCGGGGGCTAGGAGCGAGGAAGCGATGCTGGAGATTTTTGATGGGAGCTTAGATACTCGCGCGCTATATGAGCGATGGGAGCGTATGGCGAGCGAGCGCAATTTTGGCGCAGTCGTGATATTTGTGGGAATCGTGCGTGATGAGGCGGAGATTAGTGCGCTTAGTTTTGATATTTATGAGCCACTTTTGCGTGCGTGGTTTGAGGGTTGGCAAGAGCGAGCAAAAGCGCAGGGTGCGCTCATTTGCATGGCGCATTCACGCGGCGATGTGAGGAATCATATGAGCTCCTTTGCCTGCGCGATCCTCTCCCCTAAAAGGCGCGTGGCTCTCGAGATGAGCGATATTTTTGTCGAGGATTTTAAGCGCAATGCTCCGATTTGGAAATACGATGTTAGGAATGGCGAGCGCATTTATGCTCGTGCGAGAAGTCAGAAAATCGATGGTAGCGGGATTCTCGCGTAGGAGATGGCAATGAAAAATCTCGCATGCGCCTTTACGGGTCGCTCAAATAGTGGCAAAACAACGCTCATTGAGAAGCTCTCAAAGCACCTCTCGCCTAAATACAAAGTGGCGGTCATCAAGCACGATCCCAAGGATAAGGCGCGCTTTGATACGCAAGGTAAGGATAGCTATCGTTTTTTTCAAAGTGGTGCTAGTGTGGCGGTCGTATCGGAGATAAAAACGACGATTATGCTCCAGGAATCGCGCACAATCAAGCGCATTGCTGAGGATTTTGGCGAGGTGGATTATCTTTTTGTCGAGGGACTAAAGGAGCTTCCCCTGCCGCGTCTTGCCATCATGCGCGAGGAGATTGAGGAGCGACTCTTTCCCTATATCAAAGCTGTGGCGGTTGATGAGGGCATTGATAGGGCGCACATTCCTGCAGGGCTAGAGATTCTCAACCTAAATGACATCGAAGAGATTTTGGCATGGATTGATAAAAACGCCATAAACATAAAGGAGATGGAGTGATAAAGATAGGAATCATCACAACTTCAGACCGCGCGAGCGCAGGAATCTACGAGGATATTTCGGGCAAAGCCATTGAGGCGACGCTGGGAGAGTATCTGGAGAGCGAGTGGGAGGCGGTGTATCGGCTGATTCCCGATGAGCAGGCAAGAATCGAAGAGGCGATGAAGGAGCTCTGTGATGTGGAAGGCTGCTCGCTCGTGATTACCACAGGGGGCACGGGGCCTGCGGTGCGCGATGTAACACCTGAGGCAACTGAAGCGGTGTGTGAGAAAATGCTGCCCGGCTTTGGCGAGCTCATGCGTCAAGAGAGCCTAAAGCACGTCCCTACGGCAATCCTTTCGCGCCAAAGTGCGGGAATCCGCGGCAAAAGTCTGATTCTAAATCTCCCGGGCAAGCCAAAATCGATACGAGAGTGCCTCGATGCGGTCTTCCCTGCGATTCCCTACTGTATTGATCTCATCGGCGGAGCGTATATCAAAACCAACGAGGCGGTAATCAAAGCTTTCCGCCCCAAAAATTAAGGAGCAGGCGATGGAGCTGACACATTTAGATAGGAATCACAACCCGAATATGGTCGATGTCTCGGAGAAAAGCGACACAAAGCGTGTGGCAGTCGCTCAAGGCAAAATCACGATGAGCAAAGAGGCGTTTGAGGCGGTCATTTCGCAGACAAATAAGAAAGGTCCTGTGCTCCAGAGCGCCATCATCGCCGCGATCATGGGCGCAAAGCGCACGAGCGAGCTAATCCCGATGTGCCATCCGCTGTTCCTCTCCTCGATTTCCTGCGATGTGGAGGAGCGTGCGCAAGAGTGCAGTTTCATCCTTAAGGTCATCGCAAAAACAGAGGGCAAAACCGGTGTGGAAATGGAGGCTCTAACAGGCGTATCCATAGGGCTTTTAACGATTTATGATATGGTCAAAGCAATCGATAAAAGCATGCTCCTTAGCGATATATTTTTGCTCGAAAAGACAGGAGGAAAAAGCGGACATTTTAGGAATGTGCATTAAGTTCTTGTGTATTTTTCGGTCGGAGCATAAAGGCAGGTATTTGAATTGTATATACACTTCATACCCCAATTCCCATCAGAAATCCAAAGAATCCACCACCTGCCCGATTCTGCCCTAAAATATTTCTTCACACTTCCCTAATAATCCTGCACCTTAGCGCCTCTAAGAGTACCTCAAAACATACAGCAAATTATCTTATCCGCATAATCTATTTCGACTTTGTCCTTTTCTTTTCTTTTTAAGAATAAAACAAAAAATAATAATTAAAATTATTGCTTGTATTTCTTAGAATCAATAGGAGATGAGATGGAGTTTTTATCGTTTCTTTTTCTCGCTTTGGCAGTTTTCATCGCGTGGAAAAAGCCAGAGAAAGAGGGTTTAGCCTTTGGTGCATTTGTCGCGGGGACGGCGATTTGCTTTGTTATGTTTTTCATAGCGAGCTGGACATCTTTGCTGCCTTATGCGGCGTATTAGGAGGCAAAGATGAGCTTTTTTAATGAGAAAAATTTCGATTTTATCATGGCTACGGCGGTTTTGCTTGTGCTTGCCATACCGGTGGGTATTGCAAACATCTATCTTGGGTATTTTGTAGGGGAAGGTCCTTGCACGCTGTGCTGGTGGGAGCGTATCGGTATGGTCGTGGTCGGTGTCGCGGGCATTTTGATTTTACGCTATGGGCTAAAGGCGCGCTATATCGTCGCGGTGCTCTTTGGTGCGGCATACGGGCTGCTTATGACGCTCCGTCATGCGAGCTTTAGCGTCTATCGAGATGTCGGCATGGGATTTGGTGGCGATATATTTGGAGCGCACACTTACACATGGGGGATTTTGGTCTATTGGGTTGTGATTGTAGCTATGGGAATTATGATACTTTTTGCCAAAGATAAGGTCGTCGCTGGCGACATCGCGCGCGCTGATACTCGAGTAAAAAATCTTAATGGATACTCCAAATTCGTCATCGCGCTAAGCTTTTTGGTAATCATCTCAAATGCTGCTCAAGCTCTCATTTCAGCGGGTGTTCCACCCTTTAGCGGTAAGGGAGATCCTGAGCGTGTGGGCTTGCAGAATACTTGGACGGCGGGCGTTTGGAAAAGATTTACAAAGCCGTTTTCCTTCGTCGGATCAAATGTCATCGAAGACCCCTTTATAGCGGGCGAGCACAACCAAGTGAGTATCAGATTCGAGAGTGATCCAAATGCGGGTGCATTTGCGGAGCTCAAGCCTGCTTTGAATGTGAAAAACAGCTTCCCGCTTCCATTTGAGACTAAAGGGATTTTTGGCAAGGGCGTAACAAGTGGGCTTGCCTATAACGCAAAGAATGATACGTTTGGTATCTCAAATACCGAGGGTGGCATATATTTTACCGATGCGAATTTTACAGAAATCGCTCATGCGATCATCGATAAGCCAAATGGTCGTAATATCAAAAAGGCGGTGGCTTCTACGTTTGTCGGCGATATGCTCGTCACTACGGGCTTTAATAAAACTACATTTGCCCTCAAGCCCGTTGAGAAAGTGGATAGCTATCATGAGTGGAGATATTTCCGCGAAAGCACTGGTGGGCTGGAATCCGCATGGAAATTCGACCGCCCCGCACTTTTGACTATAAGGGCGAAAAAGCAATATGTCCTAACGCTCGCAAAAGACCCGCTAAGCAGCTTTATGTATATGATTTCGGTGCCAAATGAGCGTATCAAGGGCATGATCCTAATTAAGGTTGATAGCAGGGATAAAATGCTAAGTGGCGAGAGTATCATCACTTCAGGAATCGCACTAAAAGATAAACGCGATGTGAAGGACTATTACATTACGGCGGGCGATGTTAGAGGTGGTAAATTTTTAGCTTATTCTAAAAATTACAATACTTTGCTCGTGATTGATCTTGAGGATGCAAAAATCATCGATGCCTACGCAATGCCACAAATCGGCGATATTTCAGGCATGGCAATCAAGGGCAGCAGTATCTTTGCTCTCGCACATAAAGATGGCAAAGTGAATGTCGTGGAGCTGGAGAGCCCCTTGGGTGAGTGAGCTTGGGTTAGTTTGGGAGCGGGTATTGCGCTCCCAAATGTGACTAAGACTGGGAATCGGCTAGAGTTTATATGTTTGCACGAGTTTAAAATAGGTCTTCATTGCGCCCCTCCACAGTAAGTAAATCGTAAGATTGCATTTATTAGTCTTAAGTAGAATGTCGCGCTCAAACAAAATAATGTATTGTGATTAAGATTATCTGGTAAGATCGCTACCAGGGGAGACTATGCAGGAATTGTCAGAATGATGTTTTATCT
>JBQMYQ010000032.1:0-20981 GCA_052173415.1 Wolinella sp.
TCTGCGGAGTGAAATCTTTCGCCACGATTCCTAAGCTTTCGCGCTCCACAATCTCCGCCATCTCCGGACTCGGACCAATGACAATCGCTAGGTGCGCCTGAATAAACTCAAAAAATTTATTGGGCAAGCAGTGCAAGAGATTGAAGGTCGTGGGCGGACAGAGGAAGATTCCCATGTCATATTGCGAGATGAATGGAATAATCTCCTCAAAAGGCACGGGAGGGATAATCCTGACGTTGGAACGCGCGTTTGCCATTTTTTCTAAGCGTGCGTAATATTCGCTATGAGCGGGCACTTTTACGAGCATCAGATCAAGACTAAAGCGGGAATCGACATAATCCATCATCTCAATCATGCCCTCGATTCTGCGATCGGGTGAGGCTAGTCCGTGATGGATTAGGCGAATGGAAGTTGTGGGGGAATCGGGCAAAATATCGTGCATATCAGGCAAGCTCATGATCACATCGCACTTAATACCATAGTTTTTTTCGTATTCGCGGGCGATTCCCGGTGAGACAGTGAAGATATAGTCCGCTTTATTTAGGTAGTTTTTACATAAATACTCTTTATAGGGCGCAAAATAGAATTTCCACCAAAAGTAGCTTTCAAATTCTCGCGGTGCGTATTCGTGCATATTGGCGATGATCTTCGCCCCCTTGGCATATTTGAGTGCCACAGGAATCGTCTCTGCGTCGTGCGCGATGATGACATCAAACTTCTCGTGCGTCAAAATCTCGCCCGCCTCTTTGACTTGCGGCAACTTCCAATAAACTCGCTCGTGAGCCCTAAATAAAAGCCAAAACCGCTGAATAAGGCGCATTTTGAGTGTCCATTTTGGCTTATTGAGCGTAAAAAATTTCGCTACCATTTTGTTTGCCTCATACCCCATGCCATACACTTCGTAGGAATCGACCAGCGCCTCATATTCACGCCTCGCACGCGGCTGGGTAAGATGACTGTGAAAATGAAAAATTAGAATTTTTTTCATCTTAGTTTCCCGAGATTAGCTGCACATCTTGGCAATAATCTCTTTTAGAACTTTCTTATTTTGATTGCTGTTGTAGAGTTGCGCGGCACTTTTGGAGGCTCGTTTGTAGCTTATAAGCTCATCATAAGTCATATTTATAAGTCGCTCGCCCACACTCTGCGGAGTGAAATCTTTCGCCACGATTCCTAAGCTTTCGCGCTCCACAATCTCCGCCATCTCCGGACTCGGACCAATGACAATCGCTAGGTGCGCCTGAATAAACTCAAAAAATTTATTGGGCAAGCAGTGCAAGAGATTGAAGGTCGTGGGCGGACAGAGGAAGATTCCCATGTCATATTGCGAGATGAATGGAATAATCTCCTCAAAAGGCACGGGAGGGATAATCCTGACGTTGGAACGCGCGTTTGCCATTTTTTCTAAGCGTGCGTAATATTCGCTATGAGCGGGCACTTTTACGAGCATCAGATCAAGACTAAAGCGGGAATCGACATAATCCACCATCTCAATCATGCCCTCGATTCTGCGATTGGGCGAGGCTAGTCCGTGATAAATGAGCCTAATCTTACCTATATCCACATTGAATTCACTAAAGCTTAAGAATCGCATAAATGCCCCTATAATGCAAATTTGTTTTTGTATTGAATAAAGCGTTTCTTGAGTTGCTCTTCGCATTCTCTGCTCATACGCCGAGTCGGCTCATTGGTCGGGTATTTGTATTTGGGTCTATTCTTTGTGTAGCGTTCGATGTAGTGCGGGAATCGTCCTATCATTAAAATTTCTCTTTCATAGTGCCTTCGAGCGAAACTCTCTAATGTGTCGCTCGGATATACGGGTGTGGGCTCAATAGCAATAATCTCTCCTGCATCAATACTCTCGTCAATGAAATGCATCGTGTTTCCCACTTGATTCCCGTGATATATAGCCCACTTAAAGGAATCCAGCCCACGACTCATCGGGACAATTCCCGCGTGCAAGTTTAGTATCTTTTTGTTTTTAACAACTTCTTTTGAGAGCACACCCGCGCCACATATAAGATAAAGGTCGCAATCAGAGGGGATCTCTTCCGCACTAGAGCATTCAACAACCTCCGCCCGTAGAGATTTAGCCAGCTCTGCAGGATGTGCCGCATTTGTCTGCGCGGGTCTATGTGCAAAGAGAACTTCCCTCTCAGTGCGCAAGGTAAAGGGGATAAGATACATAGCGTATTTAAAATCATACCCTGCAAATACCAGCTCCTCAATGATTTGCTCTGTCTTTAGATGTGTATGATTGTAAGTTATTAGTCCAATGCTATTCATAAGTCTTTTACCACCTTTCTCATCTTCTCTACATTCACTCTTGCCTCATATTTAGAGGCAACTTCTTTGCTACGCTTTTTAAAAGCTACAATCTTGTCATAACTTAGCTCATTAAGTGCCTTAGCCATTGTCTGCGGAGTGAAATCTTTCGCCACGATTCCTAAGCTTTCGCGCTCCACAATCTCCGCCATCTCTGGACTTGGACTAACAGCAATAGCTAAATGTGCGTGAATATATTCAAAAAATTTATTAGGCAACGCATGAAGCGTATTAAATCCACTTGGTTTTAAGATGTATAGCCCAATGTCATATTGCCTACTAAATGGAATAATCTCCTCAAAGGGCACGGGAGGAATGATCTTGACATTCTTGCGTCTCTTTGCCATGTTTTCTAGCTTTTCATAATAACTATCCTGTCCCCACGTTTTTACCAACATCAGATCAAGACTAAAGCGGGAATCGACATAATCCATCATCTCAATCATTGCTTCGATTCCCCGATCGGCATTGGCTCCACCATGGTGCAAGATGTGGATGTGGCATTCTTGCCCCAAAGCCGTCTCTCTCTCTCTCTCTCTCTCTTATTAGCCCTTTTTGAGTAGTTGGTTTTATATGAGATATATCAGGCAGGCTCATGATCACATCGCATTTAATGCCGTAGTTTTTTTCGTATTCGTGGGAGTACCCAAAACTTACCGTGTAAGCATAATCCACCTTTTTGAGAAACTCTCTACACATCCAGTCGTTGAATTTTTGAAATAAAATGCGCCAGCGACGGCTACTTTCAATGTGTCTTGGATAATACTCTCTTAAATCCATGATGACTTTTGCGTTTTTCTTATTTTCAAGAACAATGGGCAATAGCACCAAGTCATGACAAAAAATAAAGTCAAACTCGTATTCTTGCAAGTAGCCAGCGATCTTTAATCTTGTGGGGATAAAGATGAGTGTGCGATAGTTTTGTGTGAAGACGTTGATATACAATAGGATCTCTTGCAAGAAATTGCGTTTTTTTGGCACTTCATAGCTTAAAACCCGCACCCCATCTATTTCTGTGGCATTTCTGCCAATCGCTGTTACTTCGTATTCATCTTTAAAAGCCTTAATTACGCGATTTGGTCGCGGATTTGTTGCTGGATTTGCTTCACAGATGATGGCTATTTTATATTTTGACATTAAATATTTGCTCCCATTTTGCAATACTAAAGAGTTTCCACAAAAAATCATCACGCCTGATGTCCATTCGCACAAACAGCTCTTTTAGGATTTTAGATTCGTGAATTTCTTCAAGCATCTCCTCGCGGTAGGAATCAATCCATAACTTCTGCGGGCTCTCAAAGCCAAATTTGTTATATCGCCAAATTACATTTTGTGGTAATAGATCTCTAGAATTAAGCATTTTTCTTAATGCATATTTTAAATACCCCTGTTGGAAATGTTCATTTAAAGGTAAACTTAGCGCGCACTCCACGACATTTACATCTAAAAATGGCAACCTTGTCTTTATGCCATTTCGCATAGAGTTTCTATCCTCAAATCTTAGTAATGGCGGTAGTTTTTTGATAAAAATCTCACTATGGGCGAATTCGTTAAACTTACCATATCTGAGTAATTTGAGTAGCTCATTTTTATAGAGATGTTTTGGATTAATATTGCCCTTTTGCGCGATGATTTCACATGCTAGAGCAGGATTGTAGATTCCCTCTAGCTCGCGTAAAATAGAAGCCTTATTATACTTGAAACTCTTAAGATTGTTAAAAAAGCTCTCCTCGTCACATAGAGAATCTTCGTGTAAGCTTTTGTAGATAAATTTCAAATAGTGCTCATATCCTAAAAATACCTCATCAGCCCCCTGCCCATCGAGTAGCACCTTGATTCCTAGCTCTTTGGCTTTTTTCATCACGAAATATTGCATGAAAATCGAACTGCTGCCAAAAGGCTCATCTTGTGTGTAAAAAACTTCATCGACACAAGCTTTGAAGTCTTCAAAACTCGGCTCAATAATGTGAAGCTTAATCCTCAAAAAATCTGCAACATGTCGTGCATAGGCACTTTCGTCGTTTTCGCTCAAGGAAGATTTAGCGTGGATCGCCTCCAGCCCACCTTGCATTCTGCTTGCAAGTGCCACGATTCCCGAGCTATCAAGTCCCCCACTCAGGCACGCTCCCACCTTCACATCGGAGCGGAGCCTAAGCGCAACAGAATCATACAACAGCCTATATAGCTCATCTACATCTAGTTTTGTATTTCTTTTGGGGATAGTGTAGTATTTTTTGAAGTATTTTTTGCCATCTTGCAAATCATACGTGAAGTTTGTTGACGCTTCCAGGCGATAGATGTTCCGAAAAAATGTTTCGTTTCCAAAGTCTGAAAATCCACGCGAGACGTATGGGACTAATCTTGAATAATTAACATACGCACCACAACAGAGTGGCAACAAGGCTTTAATCTCAGAGGCAAACACGAAATTTTGAGAATCAAAGAAGTAATAAAACGACTTTCCCCCAAACCTATCACGCGAGCAGAATAGCTTGCCATTTTGCATGTCAAATATCGCAAACGCCCACATACCATTAAAGTGTTCCACACAAGAATCGCTAAAGCAGTCATACGCTGCCACGACTACCTCCGCATCACTCTCTGTAGTGAAGCTATATCCGCTTGCCCTTAGCTTATTGCGTAGCTCAATGCAGTTGTAGATCTCGCCATCATAGACAATTTGATAGTGTTCTTTATGGTTTAGTGGCTGGCTTGAATGCGCCCCTAAATCAACAATCGACAGCCGTGAGCGTGCGAGCAGAACACTGTGATTATGGCAACTTTCATTCCATACATTAAGGGAATCGTGTCCTTGATGCGCGATTCCCTTAATCGCTTCATCTATGTTTGCAGGAATCTTGCCCTTGCTGATGTACCCAAAAATTCTACACATAGTTACTTCCCAAATTTCTTTAAAAACTCTTTGATTCGTTTTGCATGACCCTTTTTATATAGCCATAGCACCGTCTTGCTTGGTAGCCATGAGAGATATTTTGGTAGCAAAAAGTAGCGGGTTCGCACACTTGTTTTTGTCGCGAAATAGCCTTTATATATAAATTTTTCCTCTATCTCAGTACTGCTTGAATCGTATAGCGAGCAATTCTCACAGTAGCGTCTAAAAATTTCATTTTTCTCATACAGGTCATCTAGTTTATCAAGTGCTTCACGTATGCTATCTGTCGCCTTATGCTCATCTTGCGCGAGTAGTTGTGGAAGCTTATCTTTAATCTTTGGGTAGAAGTAGAATCCTCCACAGCATGGTATTACCCTGCCATCGGGTAAAACAATAGGATTCCCGTATCCATTACATGTACCATGGACATACTTTGCTTTTGTAGCACCAAAGTGCATCATGCCCTCGCTACTTCCCTTAAACATTTTGTTGACACTAATTTGATTGAGCGGTGTATCATCAAAAAATTGTAAAATTTCTCCGATATCATTGTCTGGTATTTCTGGTTGTTCGGTTACCTGCACTTGTACATACATCTGTGGTGCGTATTTTTTAAAGAGTTTTGGTGCATTTATGGCATTATGAAATGCTTTCTCTGTCGCTGGCTTGCGGATAATCTTATAAAACTCATAATTTAGGCTATCGATACTTACTGTTATGTGGTCGATTCCTATCTCACACGCTTCTTTAATGTCCTGTTCGCTCAAGAGACCACCATTTGTGGTGATAAAAATTTTAAAGCCATAGCTTTTAATAAGTCTTAAAATCTCGCGCCATTCTCTGTGGAGGAAAAATTCGCCATTTGGTGTCAGATCGACCCATTCTATCCCATTGCTCTGCGCTTTTTTGAGAATCGTTTCTATCTCATCAAGCCTCATATTGCGCTTAATGCTTGGTCGCTCCTTAAAATATTCGCCCGTGTATCCCTCTCCATAGTAGGGACACATACCACAGGCATAGTTGCATGAAGCAATCGTGATGACATTGATTGAGTAAACTTTCCTAGCACGTATTTTTTGGAATCTTTCTGTCTCTTGCATATCATTCATTGCCATCTCTTGTCATCTTTTTACAAAGCGAAAGCATGCATTTGTCCCAGCTACTCTGCCATTGTGGATAGGCCAGCCACGATTATCAAAGGTAAGATTCATCAGAAAATCCCTGTGTTCTTTTGCTACTCGCCTATCCCGTATTGCTTCAAATCTGCGTGGTAAAATCATCAGCTCATCAATAATCATCGCAATTCCTGTTAGCTCACCATCAAAGCCGTGATGATCCATAATGGCTATAAATTCTTCAGGCTTATAGCACCTTGATATGGGGCAATGCTCGCCATCAGTTACACGACGATAGATTTCCATTAATGGTTCATTTTCTAGCTCTGGATGCTCCAGGATATATAGATATGCGGCATAAAGATGTAGCCAAATACTGTCGTAGTTATAGACCATGATAGCTACCGCCCCCCCCCCTAACAAGCACACGATTAAATTCCGAAAGGATTGTTTCCAAATCTAGCGCATTCATTAATACGCCGGGGCAATTAATATAATCCACACTTTCATCGGGCAGCGGAATTTTATTGTCATGCTCATCAATCCAAATAAACTCCGCACTCTTTCCGTGCAGTGCCAATCGTTTCTTTGCTCGCTCTAGTGCAGAGCTTGCAATATCCGCACCTATAATGCGCGCTGGGTTTGATTTCATTAAAATCCCCACTAGCTCATTACCAGGTCCACATCCATAGTCGAGCACCCTGAGACCGTCTAATCCCTCAATGGGGATAAACTTACGATAGTCCGTATCAAGTGCGCTTTGATACTCAAAGTAGTCCCACGATTCTTTAGCAGTTAAAAAGTCTTCTCGCACAACCATGTGGGCATCCCAATAAGCCTCTGCACCTTTCTCGCCAATTGCTTTTATGTGTGTGTCATGAAAGAGGAATCCATCCTCATACTCACTTATTCCCATGCTCTCTAGTCGTGCCAATAGTCTATCCCTAACCTTTTCGGAAGCCAGCATAATTTTACCACCATTCAGTCCGCGTTTTGCTATCACCTCAAGCGAGATTTTAGGGTCAGAATCATCGATAAACTCGTAGCTGTAGTCTCCACCATGCTTGATCAGATATTCAAGCAACGTCCCTATCTCCTTACCAAATTTTCCTTTTGGATATATCAAGTAGTGCATTTTCTCTCCTTTGGTTAATTAGTCTTTTTTGCAATCATGATCCAGTCGCGAATATCCCTAGCATTAAACTCTAAACGTCTAAACTCACTCGCTTCAAACTGTAATTTTCTAACTGCTTTTTGCTCGTAATATAGCCATATATACCGCTCTAGCGGGTATCTATCATACCATGCGTGCACCATAGAGTCGCTTGGCTTCTGATACTTATGAGTCACCGCAAACCCTACTTCTTTAAGTTTTGATTCCAAAAACTCAGGGCTATAGTGACGCAGATAAGCATACTCGCTAAACTGTAAATGCATAATAAGTCCAAGTGTCGCGAGTTGGATATCATCTATGATTAGCACACCACCACTTTTGAGATGCTTTGATAGTTCATTGAAAAATTGCTTCACATCAAAACACCAGCTCATTGTCCCGCGCATAATGATGTAGTCAAACTGCTTTTCTTCTGCATCTTTACCTAAACGAACCAACGCTTCATCTAGTGCTTCGCTATTTATGTCGTAGGAGAATGCTGGAATCCCTAGCTTAGTCTTGGCATATTCTACTGCGCTTTTGTTAAATTCGCTTAAGTAGACGCTATTTGCGCCTTTGTTTAAAAAGTAACAGATGAAGTCGCCACCACCACCGCTAATCTCTAAAATATCCTTGTCCTGAAGTTCTAAATCATGCTTCCTAAAAACCATCTCATAAAAATACTCAGCACGCTTTTTAGAAAACTCAATGTGATTTTGGCTTAAAAAATAGTCAAACTCTTTTTGGGAATCAAGAGCAATATCCTCATCTCGTAGTAACCTCTTTTCACTTTGTGTCCACCTTTTTTTGCGCAGAAACTTCCTTAGAAGTGGCGCAAAAGATTCCAAGGCGCATCGCTCCTTTTTGATGCTTCGTCCACATCTGCAAGTAGTGCAAAATTCCCAGCTGTGCTTATAGCCATCAAGTGCAATTATAGATTCTGCACCGCATATTTGACATTTTGTCTGTGCCTCTTGTAATATCTTGCAAATCTTTTTTGCTAAAGTATGTGAGCTATTTTTTGTAGGGAAAAGTATCCTATCTTTATAAGCTTCTATCTCTTGTCTATACCTCTCGGTATTTTCCATGATTTCTAGAAGTATTTTTCGCACCTCTCTTGGTGACATAGCATGTTTGTGAAGCTTAGGATTGACAAACTTAAACCCCTCGCTACTCTCTATGTCGGCAATACCATAAATTACAGCAGGTAGTGACACGCTAAGTGGAAATGAATATGCAAGTGTGCTATAGCTAGTAATGACGCTTAAACACTCACTTTTAAGTGTTTCTTCAAACTTCGGCGAGGTATCTACAGAGAAGTTAGGACGATTTCCAAAACGCTTTTTTGCCTCTTCTTCAATCTCTAATACGCGCTCTGTCGGGTCGAATCTAAGCACTATGTGCAGTCGCTCTTCCTCTACTAATTCACCAAGGAGCGTGAGGACACGTTCTCTATCGACAGAGTGATCCTTGGGTGAGACAACTACTTTATTTGGATTTTTAACGCGATATGTTGTTTTTTTAAAGCTATCAAAACCAAGATAGCCATTTTCTATTATTTTGGTGCGCGGATTATATTTCTTTTCTAGCTTTTTAAACATCTCCAAGTCAACTTGATTGCTAATCACGAAGTAGTCTGAATTTTGTAAATAGTGATTAAGGATACTCTTGTAAGTTATTTCATCTCTATAGTGGTAATGAAGCTGTGGAAAGTGCATTAATGAGTGTCCCAGACTTATATGCAACACGCTTTTGTCCGTTTTACCAAAATTTGTAGATACAAATGCACCAATATTACGCACCTCGGCCAAAAAATCATGCCATGCGATAATTGCTACACTGCCTCCAATCCTATTTCTATTTAGCTCAAGCACTTGCTTGTTTTTTGTAATATAAAATACCTCCACTCCTAGCCTCTTAAGCTCTATATCAAGCTCGCCCAAGTGCTTCTCTTGTGCAAAGCCGCCAAGATAGATACCTACTGCTTTTTTAGGGGTTTTTAGGTGCTTCATCAGGTAGTGCTGATTCTTGGTGCCAAAGAGTTTGACTCCATCATGGAAGTTGTGGATTCCCAATGCTTTACATTTCTGTTCCAAAGCCTCTTTGTGCTTGTTTGATGCAATTAGAAGCTTAGAAGCAGGGGTATTTTTTATCTGTTGCGCAAGTTGTTCAAGGGAGCTAGATGTCATACTATCATCAACATAGCTAATCGTAGAATTTGGCTCAAAAAAACAAATGATATCAGCCAGGATTTTACCATTGAAGCCCTTTGGATAGATGAAGTAGTGTATCATGCTTATGCTTTTTGTAGCACATACCTATAGGCACGAACATCTCTAGCATTAAATTCTAGTCGCCTAAATTCATCCGGCTCAAACTGCATTTTACTGGCTGCTTTCCACTCATAATAGAGGCTAATTCGTCGTTCAAATGGATACCTATCCATCCAAAAAGCACCGATGGTATCATCAGCTCTTCTTGATTTGTGTATGATCTCTAACCCAAGCCGCTCAAAGATAGGTTCCAAAAACTCTGGGCTATAGAGATACGTGTAGGTGTATTCACTCCATTGCGACCATAGAATTGTTCCCAACGTAGGCGCAATACATGTCTCAAGGATAATCTTGCCACTGCTTTTTAGCTGCGTGCCAAGATTTTTTAAAAAATCCTCTACATCAACACACCACATAACAATTGCCCTAGTCATGATAATATCAAATTGATTTGTTTCAGGGTTTATCCCGCCACTCCTCATTGCCTCATTTAGCGTTTGATTATTTGCGTCATAAAAAAACGCAGGAATATGAAGTCGTTCTTTTATATTCTCAACTACACTCTGATTATATTCACTGATGGAGACACTTTTTGCACCTTTGCTTAACAGATGATGCACGACATCGCCACTACCACCGCTAATCTCTAAAATATCTTTATCCCTAACCTCGATTCCACACCCCTCAAAAAGGTCTTTATAGATATCCTCCGCTGCACTCTTTGCATATTGAATAAAATCTTCGCTTCCAAAGTGATCCCATGGATTTGTCGGGTTTACCATGCTGTCATCTTTAAAGAGACGATTTGGCGTCTGTGCCCACCTTTTTTTCTTAAAGTATGGTCGCAAGATTCTTTCAAAAGGCTCTAGTGCATATCGCTTTTTTTTGATACTTCGTCCACATCTGCACTCTCTGCATAGCTCCCACTCGTGTTTATAGCTATCGAGTCGCACAAGCCTTTCGCTACCGCATAATTGACATTTATCCACTACTTCTCCTTTAATCTAAAATATCATTAATACTTCTATAAAGCATGATCTTATAGCATTCTTCTGCCCCTAGTGTTGATATTTTTGAGATAAGTGGCATCCTATACTTGCTCATCTCACCGCGTATGATTTTTTCACACTTTGCCACGTATTCATCTCTGTTAAAAATCATTTCATTACTGTATCCATGGACATAACCCATCTCAAATTCATCTTTACTAAAGCCAAACTTACTATAGAACTTCTCGTAAACCTCGTGCCAATCATTCAGCCATTTTTTGGCTAGCTTTACGTTCTCTATTTCTGTGGCATGAGAGCAGATGGTCACTCCACAACCGTGTCCTTTGGCTCTGAATTCATTTACGCTTTCCCCTTGCTCCAGCGGAAAAGTATCGCACCATATATCAATAATATGCCCATAGATATGCGGATTGACCCAGCCGGGCATAAAAAAGCGCTCGCTAATTCCTAGACTCTCCACTTTAGCGCGGATACTCTCGCTATTCCCTACACCCGCGGCGATGTAAATGGTATTTGCGTTTTGGTGCATGATTTTGGCAATCGTATCAAGATACTCATCGCTATCTACCTTGATAAGACGCCCGATTGTCCCCAAAATCACTGCATTCTTGGGGTATTTTGCTCGCTCGCTCTCAATAAGCTCAGGAGCGATGGGCGGATCGTAGAAGCGTTTCGTATCTATAGGCACGGTAAAGCTTTGGAATTTAAAATATTTCTCGCTCGCGCAGTGGCTGATACGCTGGTCGATTCCCGCGACATCATAGGCGCCGTTGCCATGACTCCAAAAAATCTGCTTTGGCGCGCTGCGTGAAATGAGTAGAAAATCGCTGATGTCATAGCCATTATTGGGCGAAATGAGAATATCCACCTCATCATGAATAATGCGCTCGCGCAGGGCTAGAGCCTTATCTAGGTGCGAATGATAGAGCCCTTTTGCACCGATAATCTTTGAGACGACATCGACCACCTCCACACCCAAATCCCTAAAACTCTGCAAAATATACGCATCATCGCTACTCTTCTCAATGTAGCCCATGAGATAGAGCTTCACTTCGTAATTCTCGCGGAATTCTTCATTCTCCATGAGAGCTTTTAGGAGCGACCATTCGACCTTGTAGGGGGAATTCTCCACTGCGCGATCCCGCAAGAATCCAATCACTTTTTTCCCCGATTCCCGCACTTTTGGCTTGCAAGGTGGAAGATCCTGCGCAAACTTCGCGTAATAGGGTTCAGCCGCTTTTACAATCTCATCATTGAAAGTCTTCCACTCCTCCTGACTTTGGAAGTGATTTCCCATTTTGTGGTAGATATAAAAATGCAGATACATCGCCTGCTCGATTTCATCTCGCTCAAGATGCTCGTAGAAGTTCGCGCGCCACAGCGGATAGAGCTCCATCCATTTGGGTGAATTGAAAAACGATGGGACATTCCATAGCACGTGCAAAGACCAGTTGTAGATCGAGCGTCGCTCATGAGGCGTTAGATTCCTGTAATTCTGCGCCTCCAAAAGTCCGCTCAGCGCTTCAAAAAGTAGCTCTACAGGAATATCAAACAGTGCGCAAAAATTCCGAACCATCTCATCGATTTTGAGATTTGTCGCTTCATGAATGTCAAGGATAAGCATGCTTCTAAAAAGCTCGCTCACCATCCTTTTGCCATCGCCACGCAACATCATGGACGCGAGCTTGAGCTCTAGGAGGAGGAATCTCTCTACGATTCCTAGCGATTGGTTGCCGATATGTGTCGTGGCGAGCGTGATATAGGTGTCAAATCGGTTATCGGGAGCAACTTCCCTAAAAAGCCCATAAAGATAGAAATATCCCAAATCCATAATCTCCCCGCGTGAGAGAATAAGTGTGAGAATCTGCTCTCTAAAAAGCTCTGCAAGCGCGCTAGTATCCTGCCCTTTAAGCGATTCCCATACACTTTTTTGGGCAAAAATTTTGACCGCTTCATCAAGCTCTCGCTTAGTTTTGCATGCGCTCACACGCTTTTCCAGCTCTTGGATTAAATTTTCCGACATATAGACTCTCTTTCTTTATAAATAGCGCATTCAAGGCATATTTACGCACTTTTAAACGCTTATCATATCATAGAGCAACCCCAAAAACCCTCGCAGGCATATCGGCGGAATCTCAGATCGCTAAAGTTGGAACACTATTTGCTAGTTTGAGCGTAATTAAATTTTGGCAAAGGATGCGAAGATGAGTTACAGGATTAACACAAACGTTGCGGCACTCAATGCTCACGCGATAGGCTCACAAAATAACCGATTCCTAAGCGGCTCGCTTGAGAAATTGAGCTCCGGTTTGCGGGTCAATAAGGCGGCCGATGACGCTTCAGGTATGGCGATTGCCGATAGTTTGCGCTCTCAATCAGCGGCTTTGGGGCAGGCGGTGCGAAACTCCAACGACGCGATTGGGATTATTCAGACGGCTGATAAGGCGATGGATGAGCAGATTAAGATTTTGGATACCATCAAGACAAAGGCGGTGCAAGCTGCGCAAGATGGTCAGACGACTGAGACGCGCAAGTCGATCCAAAGTGATATTTTGCGACTTTTGGAGGAGCTGGATAATATCGCAAACACCACGAGCTTCAATGGTCAAGAGATGTTGAGCGGCGCGTTTGTGAATAAAGAGTTCCAAATTGGTGCGTATTCAAACACCACGGTCAAAGCTACAATTGGTGCGACAAGCTCCGATAAGATCGGACATGTGCGTCTTGAGACTTCGTCAGTTTCCGCTTCGAGCATGCTCGCTTCAGCTGGGGCGAATAAGCTCACAGAGGTTGCGCTTAAGATGCTTCAAGTCGATGGCAAAAATAGCTTCCAGCTTGAGACGGTGCGCATTTCTACTTCCGCAGGCACGGGAATCGGAGCCCTTGCAGAGACAATTAATAAAAACTCAAATATCCTCGGCGTGCGTGCGAGCTATTCGGTCATGGGGACAGGCTCTCTACCCGTGCAGTCCGGCACGATTAATACGCTTGTCATTAATGGTGTAACCATCGGGACGATCAATGATGTCAAGAAAAACGACGCTGATGGCAAGCTTTTGAATGCGATTAACTCCGTCAAGGAGCGAACGGGGGTTGAAGCCTACACCGATGTGAGCGGTCGTTTGACGATGAGAAGTCTTGATGGACGTGCGATTAGCGTCTCGACTGTGAGTGGTGCGGGTGTGCTTGGTGGTGGTAGTTTTAAGGGAACCTCCGGTCAAGCGCACGCAATCGTCGGTCGCTTGACGCTCACAAGGCTCAATGCGCGGGATATTCTTGTGAGTGGCACGAATTACAGCCATGTCGGATTCCACTCCGCTCAGGGAATCGCTTCCTATACGACGCATTTGCGGGATCTTCGTGGCGAAATGGACGCGAATATCGCCTCAGCCGCAGGTGCGAACGCAAACCTAGCAATCGCAAGTGCGAATGCCAATGGGATTGGTGCGGGGGTTACGAGCCTCAAAGGCGCGATGGTTGTCATGGATATGGCGGAATCGGCGCGGAATCATCTGGATAAAATCCGTGCGGATATCGGCTCTGTGCAGGCTCAGCTCGTCGCGACGATTAATAACGTCTCTGTTACGCAGGTCAATGTCAAAGCCGCGGAATCTCAAATCAGAGATGTCGACTTTGCATCGGAATCCGCAACCTTTAGTAAGCATAATATCCTAGCTCAATCAGGAAGTTTTGCGATGGCGCAGGCTAATGCCGTGCAGCAAAATGTCCTAAAACTCTTGCAGTAATCCTCTTGATTCCCCACTTTTTGGGGAATCAACACTAAAAATCCCCAAAATATCCCTTGGCTAAACATTTTTTTGATAACCTTACATGAGAATTAAGCTCCGCAATGAAGGTCTCCTATGATCAATGCTTTTGAAAAAAATATTATCGCACTCGGGAAAAAAGACCCTATTTTGGGCGCGAAACTAAAGCTCGTCCAGCCCAATGAATTTTTTGAAGTCTATCATGACGATGATCCTGCGAATATCAATATTATCGATAAGCGCACAAATAAGCCTCTTTATACGGCGCGTCCCGTTGATGAGACACTAAACAAAATAGATGCCTTTGTGGAGTATGCCTATCATCCGTATCTCTATTTTTATGGGGTAGGTAATGGAATATTTTATAAGTTATTATTATCTAATGAAACATTACGTAGAGTAATTGTTATTGAACCCGATCCGGAGATTCTCTTTATCGCACTAAATTTTGTCGATTTTAGTGATGAGATTGAGAGCGGACGCCTTGTCTTTACGCTAAGTGCGAATCTCACGAATGCAAAGGCGATAGAATATATCTCTTTTGATGATGCGAGAATCTATGGGCGACTTTATGATATGCACCTGCTCTCGCCCTATTATACGGACTATACCGAGGATTATATTAGGGTAAATCGCCTCTTTGTCAATGCGATTGAACATGCCGTAATCAGTGCGGGTAATGACTCAAAAGATGCACTTTTGGGGCTTGAACATCATGTGCAAAATCTCCCAGAAATGCTGGAATCCCCCTATCTCACGGAGTTTATTACCCGTGCAGCGACCACAGATACTGCGATTATCGTCTCCACGGGACCTTCGCTTCACAAACAACTTCCGTTGCTAAAGGAGCTAGCTCCCTACGTAACGATTTTTTGTATTGATGCTTCGTTCCCGATTCTCCATGCGCATGGGATTAAGCCCGATGTCGTGCTGAGCTTGGAGCGAGTTAAGGAGAGTGCGAAATTCTATCAGGAGACCCCAAAAGAGGCGCAAGAGGGGGTAATTTTTGCGATTACTTCGATTGTGCATGAAAATCTTAAAAACGCCATTACACGGGGAATCAAGCAGTATAGCATGCGTCCTTTTGGCTATAACCGCCTTTTTGATTTGCAGCATTATGGCTACTTGGGAATTGGCATGAGCGCGGCGAATATGGCGTATGAGCTGATTGTGCATGCACGCTTTAAGCGATGTGTTTTTATCGGGCAGGATTTGGCGTTTGGCGATGATGGCACGAGCCATTCTAGGGGCGCAGTTTACGGTGAGGGCGAGATTAAGCCCAGTAGCTCGCAGACAGATCGAATACTCCTAGAGCGATATGGAGGCGGTGGAAGCGTTGAAAGCACGATGATTTGGAGAATCTTTTTAAATTTCTTCGAGCGAGATATTGCAGATACACCCTATAATCTTGAGGTCATCAACTGCACCGAAGGAGGAGCGAGAATCCACGGAGCTCAAGAGATGAGTTTTGTTGAACTTTCAAAATTAATTGATAAAACAAAAGTAAAATCTAAGATTAAAATAACAAAACCATCTGATGAAGATATTAAATTAAATACAGAGCAGGTCAAGAACAAAATTTTAGAGCTTTTGGAATTTGGTTATGAAAAAAAACATAAAGTAGAAGAGGTCTTTTTATCCACCGTGAAGATGACTGAGGAGCTTGAGCGTCTCAACAAAGAGCAACGGCTTGAGGAGATTGATTTTAGCGCGATTGGCAAGCTCTTGGGGGAGATTGATGAGGTAAAGGGCTATTTTCAGGAATCGCTTTTTTCGTATGCTTTCCTTGATGCGGTGCAGTCCTACATCATTCATCAGGAGCTAGAGATTGCAAAAATTGTAGTGCGTTATACCTCGAGCGATATGGACAAGAAGGTCAAGCAGATTGATTGGCTCTATGCGCATAAATATTGGCTCTTTTCGCTTGCAGGCGGAATGAATGCGGTGCTAGAGATCGTGAAGCGAAGCGCTAGGGAGTGGATGGAGATTCCTGCGCGCTTTGATGAAGTGGAGAATAAGGGCGAAGGAAAAGCGCAAGAATCGGGAGTGTGAGCTTTTAGATTTTTTGCGCGACGAAAAATGATTTTGCTATTTTAGAGTGCGTTAATAGTGGGAATCCACACGGGAATCTGCACGATTCCCCTAAAATTGCGCGAGGTATTAGGTTTTGGCGATTAATACCCCTGCTCAATCATCGCATCAGCCACTTTGCGGAATCCTGCAATATTCGCGCCCAGCACGAGATTGTGCGCCGCTCCAAACTCCTTAGCAGTCTCTTTTGCAGAGCGATAGATTCCTTTCATAATCCTATGAAGCTTCATATCGACCTCTTCAAAGCTCCATGCGATCATCGAGGCATTTTGGCTCATCTCAAGTCCGCTTGTAGCTACGCCGCCCGCGTTTGCCGCCTTTCCGGGCCCGTAGCAGATTTTTGCTGCGAGGAATCGATCCACCGCTTCAGGCGTGGAGGGCATATTTGCGCCCTCAGAGACGCAGATGCAGCCCCCTTTTAGGAGATGTTCAGCGTCTTTGCCGTTGAGCTCATTTTGTGTCGCGCTCGGGAATGCCGCAAAGCAGGGAATCGCCCAGAGGGGATTGTGGGTCGTTGGATATTGACTTAGAGGTGTGAATTTCGCGCCACCGCGCTCTTTAGTGTAGGTAGCGAGGCTTTCACGGCGATTTTCCTTAATCTCCTTTAAAAGTGCGACATCAATTCCCTCCTTATCATAAATCATTCCCGTAGAATCGCTCGCTGTGATGGGCTTTGCACCCAGCTCAAGGAGCTTTTGGATCGTGTAGATCGCGACATTTCCTGCACCAGAGACGAGGCATTCTCGCCCCTCAAGGCTCTCCCCGCGCTCACGTAGCATTTCTTGCGCAAAATAGACCGCGCCAAACCCCGTCGCCTCCTTTCGCGCGAGCGAACCGCCCCAAAGGAGCGATTTGCCCGTGAGCACGCCCTCGTAGCGGTTGACGAGCTTTTTATACTGCCCAAAGAGGAATCCAATCTCTCTCGCACCCGTGCCGATATCCCCCGCAGGCACGTCTGTGAGCGGACCTATGTGGCGAAAAAGTTCATTCATGAATGCCTGACAAAAGCGCATAATCTCACCCTCGCTTTTGCCCTTAGGATCGAAATCCGAACCGCCCTTTGCACCGCCCATCGCAAGCCCCGTTAAGGAATTTTTAAAAATCTGCTCAAAGCCTAAGAACTTGATAATCCCTGCATTGACACTCGGATGGAGGCGGATTCCCCCTTTGTAAGGACCCAGCACGGAGCTGTATTGGATTCGATAACCTTGATTGACGCGGATTTTGCCCTCATCATCTATCCACGTAATGCGGAATCCTATCTGCCGTTCGGGTATGACAATGCGCTGCAAGATATTGTAACGCTCATATTTGGGCTCTTTATCAAGGAGCGGACGGAGGCTTTCTAAAACCTCGCGCACCGCCTGATGAAACTCGGGCTCTTGAGGCGAGCTTTTCTTTAGATGTTCGATGGTCTGTTGGATGTAGGGCATAAGGGATTCCTTTTGGGAGAGAATTTGTGAGCACACTATATATATTTTTTGGACTTTTAATCAATAAAAAGCAGGAATCGGGACGGGGGCTAGTGGCAGTTTTTGGAATAAATCTGAAGTAAAGCAAAATGGAGTCATGCTACTATTTTTATTTTGTGTAAAAGAAAAGGAGCTAACGTGAGACTAGGAATCGTAGCGATTATGACATTTGTGCTATTTTTTATAGGTTGTTCAGATGAAGGCAAAGTGCAAAAAAGCCGACTCGAATTTGACCAAAGCAAAACTATCGGAGAGGCTTTAGCAGGGCTTAAGGATTGCAAAACGTTGCAGTGGGAGAGCTATAAACAAGGTGATCGTGAGGCTGTGCGCGCTAGGTGCGATGTTACGCCACTCCTTGCTGAGGAGTTTGCGCGCGCAATCAAGGAGGCAAAAGAGCAGGGATTAGTCGCGATTCCCGAGCTGCTTGATCTTTATGCGGCATATTTGGACAGGATTACGGGAATTACCTATGATTTTGTCTTTTTAGCCAAAGAGGGTGGGGATTTTGGGCTACATGAGATTAGGATTCCCATCACGTTGAAAGGGAAGCAAGAGGCATTGGAGCTACGCGCTGATGAGGCGATGGAGCTTATGCGAATGGTGTATGAAAACGGCACTTTAAAGGATGCTGTGGTGCTTGCGAATCCGAATATTCCGCAATATGTTGCCTATGCCCTGAGTGCGCTCTCCCATGATCGCGAGACTGCGAGTGAAATTTATGGGAATCCCGCGCTAAATCTTGACGCTACGAAGGCTTTTGGACTGGAGCTTGGAGTGAGCCACTATAAGGACGCAATTAGGCGCATTCCTCGGGTCTTCTCTGAAGGAGGCTTTGCAAAGCAGGAGTATGAGGAGCGAGGAATCTACCTGCAGTTTGATGCACAGGGGCTACTAGAGGGGCAGAAAAGCTTAGGGCTTGGCTTTGATAGCACAGGAATCTTGCGTTTTGTCCGAAGTGAATTTGACAACAAAAGTCAAGGAAATGACGCATTTGCGCGCTTTGAGAAGCTTTTTGGCGAGTTAAAAACCGTAGAAAAAGAGCCTACTGGCGCGACACGCTCAATCTTTTATGACGCGGGTAATTTTTACATTATCATTGAGGCACAAGAGGGCGAGAAAATCGTGGGAATCGAGTATGTCGATAAAAATCTTGCCACTGCTTTAGGATTGTAACAAAGGAAAATGTGCGTAAAAATGGCGGGAGCGAAGTCGTTCACTTCTGCTATTGCGCATTTTAGAGAATCGTGCGCATGGAATCAATAAATTCATCATCGCTACTATTTGCACGTAAATAGTGCTTGATACCGACCTTTTTCGCTTGAGTAAAAAGCTCACTAGTAAGCTCATTGACAAAGAGGCAAAAGAGCACTTGTGTCCCATCTGCGCCAAAAAGATTGCGATATTTTTGGACAAATTCAAAGGGGCCGATTCCCGTGATATTGAGGTCAAGCAGGATAATATCTGGGCGTGTTGCGTCTGTGATTTTGAGCACATCAAGGGGATCTTTGATGACGGAAACCTGAAGTTCTTTGTCAAAATTTTCGAGCAGATATTTGCAACGCAACGAACTTTCGCAGGATTCCTTGATGATGAAAATATTCTTTTTGCTAATGGATTCTAGATAGGAGAGGAGCGAAAAAAGCTCGCGATTCTCGCTTCTTAGCTTTTCTTGATCGAGGCTTTTTAGGTAATATTTTAGGAATGTTTTTGAACTATAGGTGCCCGTAATACCCGAATCAATAAAGAATTGACGGATTAGCTTGCTCTGCTTTGCTCGTCCCCACAGCGCACTATCAAGCTCGTAGGCTTTGGTGTTGAGCACCCACAAAATGCGCTGATCAAGCTCTTCACTTAGAGGATTGTAAAGATCAACAAACTCCTGAAAATATTGTTCAAAAAAGTTCTTTTGCGCTTCAAATAGCTCGCCAAGCAACTCACGCTGTGTCGAGAGAGTGTGGAGCAGATCAACGTAGCGTCGGCGAAGCTCCTTGGTTTCGCGCTCAAGTTTTTTGTATTCATCACTCTTTTTATCTTCAAAACGGTGCAGTCGCTGTTCTCGATCTCTCAGTCGCTCTGCAAGCGGACGCTCTTGGATGGTGATGTTGCGAATAAGTCCCTGCGTGAGCTCGATTCGCTCTTCAAGTTTTGTATAGTTGCTTTGTGCGCGTAAAAAGACTTTTTCATAAACATATTTGACGGGATAGCCTATTTTGCGCTTAAACGCATCGTATTCTTTCTGCACTTTTTTTAATTCCGTGCGGAGTTGGTCAAGCTTAGGATTATAGACGGAATTATCAAGCTCATAGAGATCGTTATAGGCCGTGAAGAGGAATCGGCGGATTCGCAAAAAGTCAATTTGCGGAGTTGTTTTATTGGTGATTTTAAAGTGCATAAGAAGCGAGCGAATATCCGAAAAATAGAGCAAAACACACTCTTCTATGCTTTTATTAATCTCAAGATATTTGAGCTTTTCGGGGCATTTGGCATTTTGTGTGGGTATAACCTTGATGATTTCTTTTTTTGGGGAAAAGAGGACATCAACTTCAAGCCCGATAAAGAGCCCTTCCTTGTCGCCCTCAAAGCGTTCGAGCTTAAAGGCAACAGGTGTTTTGTATGAATTTACCTTGACAGAGGCTTCTTGTTTGAGCGGATTGATTGCGGTAATTGTGCCTTTCATTAAGCCTTCCCAAAAACTTCAAGCGCGCGCGAAAGATCTTCGGGCGTATCAATGCCAAAGGAGCGCGTCTGCACACGGGTCATGAGAATATCCTTGCCATTTGAGAGCGCGCGGAGCTGCTCGAGCTTCTCGCTACCCTCCAACATGCTTGGGGCGAGCGTGCAGAAGTGTTGCAAGCTCGCCTGAGTATAGGCATAGAGCCCGA